>NZ_RAWB01000399.1 GCF_003612055.1 Corallococcus llansteffanensis | reverse complement strand
GCTCTATGGCGGCGCCCAGCGGCTGGAGCTCCGGGACGCCGTGGGCGGCGGCACGACGGTGGCGCTCGCCATCCCCTTCCGCGCGGAGCCGTCCCCGTGAGCGCCCCCCTGCGCGTGCTCATCGTCGACGACGAGCCGCTCGCCCGCCAGCGCCTGAAGGACCTGCTGGCCGAAGCGCCCGACATGGCCCTCGTGGGGGAGTGCCGCAACGGCCACGAGGCCATCGCGGCCATTGGCGCCGAGCGTCCGGACCTGGTCCTCCTGGACGTGCAGATGCCGGGGCCGGACGGCTTCGGCGTCCTCCGGGCGCTTGCTCCCGAGCACACGCCCGCGGTCATCTTCGTGACGGCCCACCGTGACTTCGCGGTGCAGGCGTTCGAGGCCAACGCGCTCGACTACCTGCTCAAGCCATTCGACCGGGAGCGCTTCCGCGCAAGCCTCGCGCGGGCGCGCGACCGTCGGCGCACCGCACCGTCCACCCTGGACTCGGAGCTGCTCGCGCGGCTGGAGTCCCTGACGCTGCGTCAGGCCCCGACGCCCTACGTGACGCGGCTCGTGGCCCGGGTGGGCTGGCGCATGCGCTTCCTCCAGGTGGAGGACATCGACTACCTGACGGCGGAGGGGAACTACGTCGCCGTGCACGTGGGGAAGCAGTCGCACCTCACGCGCGAGACGATGGCCGCGCTGGAGGAGAAGCTCGACCCGAAGCAGTTCCTGCGCGCGCACCGCTCGTTCATCGTGCGGCTGGATCGCATCGAGGAGGTGGAGCCGCTTCCCCCCGGTGAGTACGTGTTCGTGCTGCGGGACGGCACCCGGCTGACCTCGGGCCGCAGCTATCGCGCGCAGGTGCAGCGTGCGTTGGAGCTGTCGACGTAGGCGGCTTCCACCGTTCGTCCCAGACCCTCCACGGTTCGTCACATCTCCTTGGACCCCCTCGCCGCCGCCGGGTGACGGTGCCTTCAACAAAGGAGATGCACATGCATCGATTCGCCAGGCAGTGGTCCATGAACCTCCTCCTCGCCGTCTCCGCGGTGACGGTGTCCGGCACCGTCGGGGCCCAGGAGTGCGAGCCCGGAGGCAGCCTCTTCGCGCCCGGGGAGATCTCCCTGGAGGAGCGCTCGGAGTACCGGCTCGCGCTCTCCGCGGACGGGAAGACGGCGTACTACCACGTCGACTCGGAGACGCCGCCGTACCAGGCCATCTACGTCACCCACCTCCAGAACGGGCACTTCGGCCCCGGTGAGGTGGTGTCGTTCTCCGGCACGTACAGGGACTCGGATCCGTTCCTCTCGCCGGATGGGCAGTCGCTCTTCTACTCGTCCACCCGCCCCGTGAACGGCGGCGCCGAGCGCCCTGACACCGACCTCTGGGTGGTGCACCGCGTCCGGGGCGGATGGGGGGAGCCCCAGCACCTGGGCCCGCTCGTGAACACGCCGAAGGAGGAGCTGTACCCGAGCGTGACCCGCGACGGGACGGTCTACTTCGCGAGCGGCACGTTCGACACGGACTTCGAGATGTATCGCGTCCGGCGCCAGGGCAACCACTACACCGCGCCGGAGAACCTGGGCCCCGCGGTGAACAGCCCTGACTCGTGGGAGTACAACCCCTGGGTGTCTCCGGACGGGCGGGTCATGGTCTTCGCCTCGCTGAACCGCCCCGGTGGGTACGGGCTGGGGGACCTCTACGTGAGCTTCAACCTCACGGGCACCTGGACCCAGGCCGTCAACCTCGGGCCCTCCGTGAACACGGCGAAGGATGAGTTCCACCCCCTGGTGAGCCGCGACCTGAGCCACCTCTACTTCGTGCGGCAGACGTGGGACCCCTTCACGCCCTCGGACTTCTACCAGCTCGACACGCGCTGCCTCTGGCGCTGAGCCCTTTCAAGGCGTCGCGGGCCGGACCTTGCGGTTCGGTGCCGCGACGGCCCGTTGGCTGCACGCCGGAGCCCCTTGGCTGCACCGGCCCGCCGGGGCTCCCGGGCGAAGAGGTAGCATCGGCCCTGCCGTGGACTCCTCCTCTCCCCTCTTGCGTCGCCTGCTCCGGCTCATGCTCATCTGGGCCCTGCCAGGGCTCGTCTACTCGAGCCACACCTACTTTTATTGGCAGGCCCGGGATCCCACCTATCCCCTGAGCCGGGCGCTGATGATGCATGTGCCGCAGTGGCAGTTCTGGGCCTTCGTGACCCCGCTCATCCTCGCGCTCGGACGGCGCTGGCGCCTGGAGCGGGGCGTCTGGGCCCGAGGTCTCGCGGTTCACCTGACGGCGCTGTTGGCGCTGCTCGTCCCCCACGGGATCCTCGCCTACTTCCTGTCCCGGGCCGCGAAGGAGCCGTGGTACCTGGAGAACTCCCTCGGCAAGATCCTGCCCCTCCTGCTGGTGAAGTTCTTCGTCAACGACCTGCTCGTCTACGGCGGCATCCTCGCCGTCGGCCACGCGCTCGACTACCACCGCCGCTACCGCGAGGGAGAGCTGGCCCAGTCCCAACTGGAGACGCGGCTGGCGCATGCGAGGCTCGACGCCCTGCGCGCCCAGCTCCACCCGCACTTCCTCTTCAACACGCTCAACGCCATCTCCGTCCTGGTGCGCAAGCAGGACACCGCCGGCTCCATCCGCATGCTCACCGGCGTGAGCGAGCTGCTGCGCATGGCCCTCAACACCAGTGGCCGCCAGCACGTCCCCCTCCACGAGGACCTCGACTTCCTGGAGCGCTACCTCGACATCGAGCAGACCCGCTTCCCGGACCGGCTCCAGGTGGTGCGCGCCATCGACCCGGTCACGCTCGGCGCGCTGGTGCCCCACCTCATCCTCCAGC
The DNA here is from genome assembly GCF_003612055.1 of Corallococcus llansteffanensis. Lineage (GTDB taxonomy): Bacteria > Myxococcota > Myxococcia > Myxococcales > Myxococcaceae > Corallococcus > Corallococcus llansteffanensis. The sequence goes on along the minus strand of NZ_RAWB01000399.1, from coordinate 6,416 downwards.
CGCTGGTGGAGAACGCCCTCAAGCACGGGCTCGCCACGCGTTCGGGCGCTGGATGCGTGGAGCTGCGCGCGTCCAGGGACGGGGCTCGGTTGCTGTTGGAGGTGCTCGATGACGGGCCCGGGCTGTGTCCCGGCTGGGACACCCGTGACGGCTGCATTGGTGTCGCCAACGTGCGTGCCCGCCTGCACCAGCTCTACGGCGACCGGCACGTGTTCACGCTGGAGAACCGGGCCGGTGGCGGCGTGCGTGCGCGCATGGAGCTGCCCTTCGAGTCCTCCTCGCCAGCGGCGAGCGCGGCATGAATGCATCCGCGTGCATCCGCACGCTCGTCGTGGATGACGAGCCCCTGGCCCGCGAGGGGCTGTGCCTGCTGCTCGCCAGCGACCCGGAGATCCGCGTGGTGGGCGAGGCCGGCAACGGGCCGGAGGCCGTGCGGCTCATCCGGGAGCAGCGGCCCGACCTGGTGCTGCTCGACGTGCAGATGCCGGAGCTCAACGGCTTCGAGGTGCTGGCCCACCTGGACCCCGCCGAGGTCCCCGCCGTCATCTTCGTCACCGCGTATGATCGCTACGCGCTGCGCGCCTTCGACATCCACGCGCTCGACTACCTGCTCAAGCCCTTTGGCGACGAGCGCTTCCACGACGCAGTCGGCCGCGCCAAGGCGCAGATCCGCCTGACGCGCATGTCGGACCTCAGCCAGCGGCTGCTGTCCGTGCTCTCGACCTATGGGGAGCGCGATGGCGCGCCGGTCCCGACGCCCGCGCCCGAGCCATGGGTGCGCAGGCTGGCCATCCGCGACACGGGCCGGGTGGTGTTCCTCGACGTGGACGAGATCGAATACATTGAGGCCGCCGACTACTACGTGCAGATCCACGCGGGCGGGAAGGCGTACCTCCACCGCGAGACGATGCAGAGCCTGGAGGCGCGGCTGGATCCGGAGTGCTTCATGCGCATCCACCGCTCGGCCATCGTCAACTCGCGGCGCATCCGCGAGCTGCGCAGCGAGGGCCGCAGGGAGCTGGTCGTGGTGCTCACCGGCGGCGCCGAACTCAAGGTCGCGCGAAGCCACCGCGAGAAGTTCCAGCACCTGCGTTGATCCGCGGGCCCGCTCGTCCCTATTCCTTCGCGGGATAGGGCGTTCCATCCCGGTGGCGGTACCTCGCGACGCCCGGCCCGGCGACCATGTCGATGTCCGAGTACGCGCAGCGGTCCTGGTCGTCGGAGTTGCCGACCTCGAGCACCCTGGCCGGGCGGCCGGACTTGTTGATCAGGTGGTGGCCATCCGGGTCACCGAGCCTGAAGGCGACGCAGTCGCCCGGACGCAACACCTCCTCGCCCGCATTGGTGACCAGCGTCAGCTCGCCCTCCAGCACCCAGATGAACTCGTCCTCGTGGCTGTGCCAGTGGCGCTGACTGGACCACGCGCCGGGTTCGAGGACCGTCACGTTGACGCCGAACCGGGTCAGGCCCGCGTGGCGCCCCAGTCGCTGGAAGGTTTGTGCATTGCAGGGCACGTCGAAAGGTGACGGATAGCTGCTGCCACTCTGGGAGGGCACGGCGGCGAGGTCGATCTTCTTCATCGTGGAGGCCACACTAGGGGAACGCGCCTGACAGTCCAGCGAGCATTGACCCGGTGCGGTCCACCCGTGCGACAGTTCGCGCATGGGCTTGAACCGCGCTCCGCCAGTCATCGAAATCGGTCCTCGTGACTCCGCGCTGCAGGCCGCGTTCTGCGACTACGTGCCCCAGGTGTTCGGCCGTGCCGACTTCCGGCGTTGGTGCGCGTGGGGCGAGTGGAACGACGACTACCGCGCGTACGCGATGCTCGAGGACGGCCGCGTGGTGGCCAATGCCTCGGTGATGCGGATGCGGATCCTCCTGGAGGGACAGGAGGTGCGGGCCTGGCAGTTCGGGGCCGTGGGGTGCATTCCCTCACATCGCGGGCGGGGTCTGGCGCGAGGGGTGATGCAGGCCGCGCTGGACGCGTGCGGTGCCGAACCGATGCTGCTGTTCGCCAACCCCAGGGTGCGTCAGTTCTATCCGCGCTTCGGGTTCCAGCCCTGGAAGCAGACGCTGTTCGCCGCCGCGCACGAGGCCGTGCCTGAAGGCCCACCCGCGCCCACGCTCGATCCGGGGGATGCGGCGGTGCGGGCCGGGCTCGCCGCGCTCTCCCGCGACGGGCTCCCGGCGACGGAGCGCTTCGGCGCGCGCGGCTACGCGACGGTCGCGACCTGGCAGCCAGCCAGCGGGTTCGGGCGGCCCTTGCGGCGACTGGGGGACGATGCGTGGGTCTTCGCGGGTGTGGAGGGCGACACGCTGTACCTCGATGACGTCTTCGCCCCTGGGCCCTTCGACCTGCGCGCCTGGATCCCGCGCTTGATCGACCGGCCCATCCGCTCCATCCACTTCGGCTTCACTCCGGAGCGCTGGTGGCCGGAGGCGACGGAGGCCGGCGAGGACCTGGAAGCGGACCTGTTCGTGCGCGACCTGCCCCTGTCGCGTGAGGCCCACCGCTTCCCCGTGATGGCGCACACGTGACCAGGCGGGCCTTGAACCGGCGCGTCAAGGAGCTGGAGCTGATCCCAAAGGAGCCCTGAGCGGACAGCGGCATGTCGCGGCGCGGTTGCGCTGGATGTCACGGGCTTCATGGCTGGCATTCCGCTTGAATGGAGGAGCAGTGCCCCAGGAAGGCTTCTGGGGAAGACCTGGAGCGAACCATGGCAAGCATCCCCGAAGACATCGTCATCGTCATCGACCTCACGACCTCGAGCCGGCCTCCCCCCACGATCACCCTCCCCAGCGGATGGACCTTCACCTTCCAGGTCATGGTCGCGGAAGGCTCCCTGGCTCCCGTCTCCATCCTGACGTTGCAGGAGGAGGTCGAGCTCAAGATGAGCCCCGTCTCCCAGCTCAGTGAAAAAGGAGTGACCTCGTACTTCTTCCCCTGCTCCGCCAGCCTGAAAGACCCTGAATCAAAGAAGAAGCATTCGCTTCTGTATGTGTTTACGATTCCGGAATCATCGCCCGCTCAGGCCCACGACTCCGGGAAGGATCAGGGCACGGCACGCCACGGCTACCGGGATCAGCCGACCTCCTCCGGGAAGATCAACGTGTCAGGCGACCTTGGCGACGGCCTGCATGCGCAGCTCACGGCTCAGGGCTTGCTCGCCGGGCGACGGTGAGCAGGCCACTCCACTCGTGGCCGAGGTTCGGATTGCGCGTGAGGGCCTGGGTCAGCTCCTCCAGGGCCTGACGCCGCCAGGCGCGCGGGTCCTCGGGGCTGGCGGTTTCGGCCAGCGCCAGGCGAAGGCTGGCATGCAGGGCCATGCCCACGGGCCAGTCCGGCCGGGCCTTCAGGACCTGTTCGGCGAGTTCGAGCCCCCGCTGGAGCTTCAGCCGCTCCGCCCCCTGGAGGTAGAAGCGGCCAGCCTCCAGGCGATACTCCGGCTCCTCCGGTGACAGCGTGATGGCCTTCTCGAAGGACTTCGCGGCCTCGCTCAGGGCCTCGGGTGGAACCGGCCCGCGCCGCGCCGTCCAGCGGGCCTGGAGCGCCTGCGCCTTGCCAAGCTGGAGCCACGGCTCCGCATCCCGGGGGTTCTTCTCCAGCGCGGCGTGGAGTTCCTCCAGGGCCCCCGCGAGCTCGGCCCCGGGGTCGCGTCCGTGATCCACTTCAAAACGGGCCTGGAGGACATGCACCGTGCCCAGCAGGCCTCGGAGCCACGCGGCGCCCGGCATCCGCTCGAGGCCACGTCTCACGGCCTCCCGGGCCTCGCGCCCGCTCGGACGGGGGTCCTCGCCCCGCGCGAGCAGGTAGCCGCCGCGCCGGGCGAGCAGTGAGCCCAGGTTGGCATACGCGAAGCCCTGTCCCGGCGCGACAGCGATGGCCTGCTCGAAGGAAGCCCGGGCCTGTTCGAGCACCGGCAGGGGGTCTCCTCCCCGGCTCCAGACCTCCTCGGCTTGCAGCAGGAGCGCCACCCCGGTGCCGTTGTGAAGGTTGGGGATGCGCGGGTTGATGGCGAGCCCCCGCCGGTACTGCTCCACGGCGTGCTCCAGGTCGGGCCGGGGATCCTCTCCGCGACGCCGCCGCCGCCGGGCCAGCTGCTCGTGCACCTGGCCCGAATAGAAGTACGGCACCATGTGCTGGGGGTTGAGGGCCCGCGCCTTCTCGAGCGCCCCCGCGGCCTTCTGGAGATCCTGATCCGCCTCCGCGTTGTGCGGGAGGGCCGCCCGGGAGAAGAGCTCGCTGCCCAGGTTGATCCAGTCCTCCGGGATGCGCGGGTCCAGGGCGATGGCCGCCTCGTAGGCGCGGATGGCCTGGTCCCTGTGGCCCCGGGAGTCCGCGCCCACCTGATCCTCGTAGTCCGCCCACGTCGTGAAGACCAGGCCGGAGTCCCCGTGGAAGGCGCGGTCCCGGTCCGCCACGAGGATGCTCTCGAACAACGCGGCGGCCCTCCCGAGCAGCTCGCGGGGATCCTCGCCCCGCTCGAAGCGGTAGCGCGCCTGGAGCCAGGTGCTCCGCGCCAGATTGAGCGTGGCGTCCGAAAGCGTGGGGGCCATGGCCCGGGCGCGTTGAGCCGCCTCGATGGCCTTTGCGAGGGGCTCCGCCCCATCGCCTCCCTGGGTGAGTCGGAACTCGGCCAGCCGGTGGTGCACGCGCGCCATCCGGACCAGGCACGGAGCGTCGTCCGGCAGGACGGTGAGGCAGCGCGAGAGTGCGTCCAGGGCCCGGCTGTAGGAGGGCATCACGTCTCCCTTCCCATACAGCTCCATCGCCATCGCGCCGGTCTCCAGCCGCGACAGGGCCAGGTATACGGCGGGCTCGCTCTCGGCGGTGGCGGCGGCGGCGGCGTAGTCCTTGCGTCCCGCTTCCAGGTCGGCGCGAGCCCCCTCGAGGTTGCCCTGGTTCCAGCGCTGGAAGGCCCGGGCCTCGAGGATGCTGCCGCGCAACATGGGCAGCTCATGGAACCAGGGCAGCCTGCTGCTGACGCCCTCCAGCAGGGACAGGGCCTCGTCGAAGCGCCCCTCATAGAAGGCGACCAGCGCCGCCACGTATTCCGCCGAGGGCACCTGAGCGCCCTCGCTCTGCTTGAGCCACGCGAGCGCCGGATCGCGGTAGAGGCGCTCCGCGTCACGCGTGGAGGCCTCCCGCAGCTCCCGGCCGCGGATCCGCTGCGCGTCCAGGAGCTGCTGCTGGTAGCGCCGGCCCGTCACGAGGGCGAGCGCGTACGCGGCGCGGGGAGCGTGGAAGCCATTGCGCCACGCGGACTCGAGGAGCTCCTGCGCCTTCGGCTCGTCTCCCAGCGCGAGGTGGCCGCGCCCCAGCGCGTACTGCCCGGGGCCCAGGGCCCGCGGACCCGCTCGTTCGATCTCGGCCGCCAGCTCCGCCATCTCCGCCTGGAGGGCCCGGCGATCCTCGCGGGTGTCATGCAGGCGCGAGAGCGCGGAGTAGCGGACCCTGGACTCGATGTGTTCCACCAGCTCGGTGAATCGCTGGGCGATCCGCTCCCGCTCGGCGGCCTCGCGGCGGGCCAGGGCGCCCCAGCCCAGCGCCACCATCACGGCGAGCAGCGCGGCGGCGCTCACGGAGGCCAGGACCCGGTGCTTGCGCAACCGCTTGCGCAGCGGGTACCCGAAGCCGGTGCGTGCCAGCACGGGTTCGCCGGACAGGAAGCGCTCCAGATCCTCCGCGAGGGCGCGCGCCGAGTCGTAGCGGGCGGAGCGCTCCTTCTCCAGGCACTTGAGGGCGATGGCCTCCAGGTCCGCCGGCAGGCCCGGCTCGAACAGGCGCGGCGCCTTCGGCTCCACGGTGGGGATGTTGGTGAGCACCTCCAGGCCGTTGTCCCCCGGGATGGGGACCTGCCCGGTGAGGAGGAAGTAGAGGCTGGCGCCCAGGCTGTAGACGTCCGCGCGGCGGTCCAGCCGGCTCACCTCCCCGCGCGCCTGCTCCGGGGCCATGTAGTGGGGCGTGCCCAGCACCGCGCCCGTGGCCGTCAGGGACTCGTTCCAGTCCCGCGCCAGCCCGAAGTCCATCACGTAGGGCCGGGGCGTTCCGTCCTCGGCGCGCTCGACCATGATGTTGGAGGGCTTGATGTCCCGGTGGATGAGCCCCACGCGGTGGGCCTCATGCACCCCCAGGGCGGCCTCGCGCATCACCAGGGCCTTCTGCTCGACGGTGAGCGAGCGCACCAGGGCGCTCAGCGGCTGGCCGTCGATGTACTGCATCGCGATGAAGACCTTCCCGTCGACGTGGCCGACCTCGTACACTTGGCACACGCGCTCGTGCTGCACCTTGGCCTGGGCGCGCGCCTCGGAGATGAAGCGGCGGGTGTTCACCTCATCGTCGTCGCGGACGAACTTGAGGGCCACGTGGCGGTGCAGCCGCGGATCCCAGGCCAGGAACACGCGCCCCATCCCGC
>NZ_RAWB01000398.1 GCF_003612055.1 Corallococcus llansteffanensis | reverse complement strand
GTGGTGCTGGGCGGGCGGGGGAACGACTTCGGCACGCCGCGCGCGATGGACAGGGCGGAGCTGATCATCCCGCTGAAGGACGCGCAGCCCAGCGTCCTGGGCCTGCCGCTGATGCCGCAGCCGCGCGTGTGGCACACGTGCACGGCGCTCGCGGATGGCTCGGTGCTCGTGGTGGGGGGCGTGGACGACAGCACCGGTGAGCCCCGTGCGCCCATCGAAGCGCTGGTGGTGATGCCTCCGCCGCGCGACTGAATGGAGAGGGTCGTCCTACGCGCTCACTCCAATAGGGTGAGCCCACTCGCATGACTTAACTTGCTGCTCTGGCTGCGCTATTGCGTTTGCCATGAAAGCCAGCCACCCCATGCCACGTGCCGTGAGCGCCGCCGCCCTCCTCACCCTCGTGGGATGTGGCTCGGCCACCGTCGGCACCGTCGGCAGCCCTGCGTCCGCGAAGTGGGTGGGCCCTCCCATCACGACTCCAGACGGCGGCCAGCTGCGGACGACCATCTATTACGGGCCCTGGCAGTGCAGCGCCGCATTCATGGCCCGCTGCGAGTCGAAGTGTGCAGCTCAGGGCCACGCGCTCATGGGCTGCATGTGGCTGGCCGACTTCAGGGGCGACTGGCAGGGGCGCTACCTGTTTCTCCCTGCGGCAGCCGGTGGGCGCCTCGCCATCACGCACTGCTGCTGCGACTACCCGAAGGTGGCCGACGGGGAGTGGCGGCGCACCACGTGGCAGAACGCGCGAGAGGGCTTCCGGAACAAGTGGAGCGCGGAGTTTGGAGACTGGCCCAAGACGGGTGGGGAGAACTGGGCCGGCCACCACATCTTCGACCTGGCTCACGGAGGAGAGCCGACAGCTCCCGGCAATGTGCTGCCCGTGCCTGGGGCCGTGCACAAGACCTTCAACTTCGAGTACCCCGCCTGCTATGCCCCCGGCGGCAAGTGGCTGACGCCGGGCCCCGCACGGCCCTACGTGGATTGAGGACACCCCCATGTCCATGGACCGACTGCTCGCCGAAATCACCCGGCACCACTTCCCCAGCCCACCCGCGACGCCTGCACGGTTGGCCGCGTTCGAGGCGCGCGTCGGCTGGGAGTTGGACGCGGACCTGCGCGCCTTCTACCTCCACTGCGATGGGGGAACGCTGTTCGCGCCGCTCCCGGACGTGAACTACCGCATCCTGCCGCTGGAGCGGATTGAGCGAGCCCGAGTCGCCATCATGGGGCGCGATGAGGATGCCTGCGGGGCACCCTCTCTCTTCACTCTGGTGGACATGCAGGACTCCGACTTCGTCGTCCTGGATGTCGCGCAGCGGTCGGGCGGCCGCTACCCCTTGTTCGATGCCTTCCATGAGACGTTTCCGGAAACGAAGCCCATCGCGTCCTCGTTCGAGGAGTTCCTGGAGAAGGCCCTGCGCAGTGGCAACCGCTCTTTCTGGCTGAACAGCGACCCAGCGACTCCGTCCCGCTGAAACACGAAGGCCCCGCGTCCCGGTGAAGGGAGGCGGGGCCTCGGTGCTTCACATCGTCACTTCGCTCAGCCGTTGGTCGGCGGGGCCTCGGACGGCTTCGCCTCGCCCTCGGAAGAGGACGGTGCGGACGGCTCGGCGGGCGCGGCTTCGGTCGGCGTGGCGGGGGCGGCGGCGCGGGCCTCCGCTTCGGCACGGGCACGGGCGGCGTCGTCGCTGCGCTGGTCGCTGGCGGCGACCTCGTCCGGCGTCAGCTCCGTGCGGTCGGCGAGGATGCCCGTCTTCTTCTCCAGGTCCTTGATGGCCCGGCGAAGCAGGTCGCGCTCCAGGAGCGTCCGGTTGAGGCGCTTCTCCAGGGCCTTGTACTTGTCCTTGCCCAGGTCGGCCTCGGACTTCGTCACGGCCAGGATGCGGGCCTGGGTGTCGGTGCGGCCCTTGATGCGGCGCAGCTCCTTCTCCAGCTCCACGGCGCGCGCGCGGTCCTTGTTCGCCGCGGTCTCCAGCCGGTCCATCTTCTCGCGGTCCGCGTCGTTCAGCTCACGGTAGCGGCGCACGGGCTCGGCCGGGGCCGCCGGCGGCACGGACACCGCCGCGCTCACCACGGGCTCGCTCGCGGGGGACGCGATGAGCTCCGTCGAAGCGGGAGCCGCCGCGGGCGCGGGGCTCGCCGCCTGCACGGGCACGGCAGGCGCCTCGCGACGACGGTTGCCGCCGCGCTGCTCGGCCTCGGCGCGCAGCTTGGCGTTCTCCGTCAGGGCGTGCGACAGCTCCTCACGCGTCTGCGCGAGCTGGATGCTGGCGTTGCGCTCCACCTCGGCGCGGGCCTTCACCAGGTCCTGCGTGCCCTTGTCGCCCTCCTTCTGGTCGAAGAGCTTGCGCTTGGTCTGCTTCAGCTGCTCCTTGAGCTCCTGGAGTTGCGCGCGCTGCTCGTCCAGCTCCTTCTGCTTGCGCTGGACCTCCGATTCCGCCTTGGCGCGCGCCTTGGTCTCCGACTCCAGCTCGCCCCGGAACGATGGCGAGGAGACGGAGGCAGGGCCCACGCCGGCGCCGCCCTTGTCTCTGAAGAGCAGCAGGCCGAGCGTCACGGCGAACCCGACCGATACGAGGATGAGTGCAAACAGCAAGGGAACAACCTCCACCGAAGGATGCAAAAAGCGGGGCAGCCTACCGCCCGGACATGGCGCGTCAAGGCTTCACTGGTAGACAACCCGTGGGCCCGCCTGCCGCTCCGGCCGGGGCCTCGGAGCCCCGCCTGCCCCCGGGGGCCCCGGGGAGGGCCTTCCTGGTGTGCGCCCCGGCGAATCCATAAACACCCCCCTGGGAGGGGAGCCCAAGGCCATGGCGCACCTGCAACTGAAGCCGAAGCGGGACGTGTCGAGCTTCCGCAAGCTCGCCATCGGGAGCTGGGCGAACGCGTACGACCCCACCGTCTACGGCACGCTGACGGTGCGCATGGACGCGGCGCTCGCGTACCTGGAGGCCTTCCACCAGCGCACCGGCGTGCGCCTGACGACGACGCACCTGGTCCTCAAGGCCCTGGGGGAAGGGCTGCGCCGCTGTCCGGACGCCAACGCGCTCCTGCGCTTCCAGCGCATCTACCTGCGCCAGAAGGTGACCGTGTGCGCGCTGGTCCCCGGCGTGGATCCGGACCGCACCGGCCTCACGCCCGTGCGCCTCGAGGACGTGGACACCCGGAGCGTGCGCGACCTCGCCGTGGAGATGGAGGCCCGGGTGGCGCGGGCGCGCGAAGGCCGCGACGTCGCGCTGGAGAAGGGACGGGGGCTCCTGCGGCGCATCCCGCACCTGCTGCTCCACCGCTTCACCGCATGGGCGTCGTTCCTCACGTACACGCTGAACCTGGACCCCGCGTGGCTGGGCCTGCCCAGGGACCCCTTCGGATCCGCCGTCGTCGTGGACGTGGGGACCCTGGGCCTGGACACGGCGTACCTGCCGCTCGCGCCCTTCACCCGCGTGCCCATCTTCCTCGCGCCCGGGGCGGTGCGGGAGACCGCGGTGGTGGAGGAGGGCAGGGTGGTGCCGGGCCGGGTGATGAGCATCAACGCGTCCTTCGACCACCGCTTCCTCGACGGCTACCACGCGGGCGTCATCGCCAACACGCTGCGCGAGCTGCTGGAGCACCCGTTCGAGTCCTTCGACGCGCTACCGGACGCAGCGCCGCCGGAGTAGGACAGCGCCCACCTCGAATGTTCCAGGAGTCACCCGTGTCCCCATCCGAAACGCCGCTGGAGTTCACGAAGCGCTACTTCCAGGCCATCGAGGCCGGCGCCACGGGCGCCCAGCTCGCGGAGTTCTTCCATCCCGACATCAGCCAGCGCGAATACCCGAACCGCCTCACCCCGAAGGGCGCGTCGCGCGACCTCCAGGCGCTCCTGGCCGCGTCGGAGAAGGGCCGGAAGGTGGTGACGTCCCAGCGCTACGACGTGCGCTCCGTCCTTGTCGATGGTGACCGGCTGGCCCTGGAGGTGGACTGGAGCGCGACGCTGGCGGTGCCCGTGGGCTCCCTGCCAGCGGGTGGGACGATGCGGGCCGCGTTGGGCGTGTTCCTCACGTTCCGCGACGGCCGCATCGTCACCCAGCACAACTACGACTGCTTCGAGCCGTTCTAGCCGTCAGTACGCGTACTCCCAGCCGCCGCGCGCCCGTGCCCTGCCGCCCATGCGCGCGCTCATCTCGCGCAGCCTGCGCACGCGCTCCGGAATCGGCGGGTGCGTGGAGAACAGCGACATCACCCCGCCGTGGTGCAGCGGGTTGACGATGAACAGGTGCGAGGTGGCGGGCGCCCGGTCATAGGGCATGGCCTCCGCGCCGCGCTCCATCTTCAAGAGGGCGCTCGCCAGCGCGTCCGGGTCGCCGCACAGCTCCGCGCCCGTGGCGTCCGCGCCGTACTCGCGCGAGCGGCTCACCGCGAGCTGCAGCAGCGTGGCCGCGATGGGCGCCACCAGCAGCAGGCCCAGGTTGGACAGCGCCCCCGCGATGCCGCCGCCCTCCTCGTCGTCGCTCCGGCTGAGCATGCTGCCGCCGAACCAGAAGAGCATCTGCGCCGCGTAGCTGATGATGCCCGCGAGCGTCGCCGCCACTGTTCCGATGAGCGTGTCCCGGTTGCGCACATGGCCAAGCTCATGCGCCAGCACGCCTTCCAGCTCGCGCTCGTCCAGCAGCTCCAGGATGCCCGCCGTCACCGCGATCGCCGCGTGGCTCGGGTTGCGGCCCGTGGCGAACGCGTTGGGCTGCGCGGTGGGCAGCAGGTACACCTTCGGCTTGGGCATGCCCGCGCGGGCGGACAGCCGCTCCACCATCGCGTGCAGCCACGGCGCCTGCTCATAGGGCAGGGGCTGGGCGCCGTGGATGGCCAGCGCGATGCGGTCGCTGAACCAGTACGAGCCGAAGTTCATCACCACCGCGAAGAAGCCCGCCATCGCGAGCCCCTGCGCGCCGCCCAGTCGCTGGCCGATGAGGAGCACCAGCGCCGTCAGCCCCGCCAGCAACACCGTCGTCTTCAAGGCGTTGCCCAGTCGGTGCCACCCGCCGCCCTTCAGCGCCGGTGCGGTCGCTCCCCGGGATGTCATGTGGTGGTCACGCTGCGCCATGGTCCTCGTTCCGTGCCTTTCGCCCCGTCCGGGGCCACACGAAACGTAAGCAGGCGCAAGGAGGCGTCAACGAAAGCGGGGCCGGGCCGCCCCGGCGCCCGGGGGGCTTGCACGGACGGCTTTCGTCAAAGGTAGAAACGATCCGTCACGCCCGCCGTACGCTGGAGGATGGCGCTCCAGCCGAGCCAGAGATCGATGCCACTGTCCCCGGCCTTCGGCTCGCCCCCCAGGGCACCGAGCGAGCCCGTACACCCCGCCACCGTGCCCAGCCCCGTCTCCCGCACGTGCTCCAGGAGCGCGCGGAGCGTCGGCATGCGGCGCGACTCGAAGCGGTCCGTCACGTCGTCACGGCCGGCGAAGTCGGGCTCGTCCAGGCGATCCATCAGGAAACGTTCCAGGGCCCACCAGAACAGGTACACCTCCGCGCGCCGCCCGGCCGCCACCGCCGCCGCCGCGATGGAAAGGCCCTGGTGCACCCGGTCGTACTCGCCACTGTGCAGGAAGACGACGACCCTGTTGTCCGGCGCGCTCACGCACCGGCTCATACCGTCCAGAAGTCGCTTCGTCCATTCGCGCCCGGGTCGCGACCGTCAGGGTCCTTTGGCTTGCACCCCAGCCCCGCCGCTTGCTAGGAAACCAAGGTCCTTCAAGGACTTACACGCTTTTTGCAACGACAGAGCGGGCGGCTTTCAGGGACATGGGCGACGAGACGACAGCCAGGCGCAAGGATGCCCACCTCGACCTGTGCGCGACTGGCGACGTGGAGCCCGCGCAGAACTCCACCTTGCTGGAGCACGTGCACCTCATCCACTGCGCCATGCCGGAGCTGGCGGCGGACGAGGTGGACCTCACGACGCCCTTCCTGGGCAAGTCGCTGCGGGCGCCGCTGCTCGTCACCGGCATGACGGGCGGCACCGAGCGCGCGGGGGTCGTCAACCGCGACCTGGCGCTGCTCGCCGAGCGGCACGGCCTGGCCTTCGGGGTCGGCAGCCAGCGCGCGATGGCGGAGGATGCCTCGCGCACGGCCTCGTACGCGGTGCGCGACGTGGCGCCCACGGTGGCGCTCCTGGGCAACATCGGGCTGTACCAGGCCATTGGAATGGGCGTGGACGGCGTGCGGCGGCTCGCGGACGCGATTGGCGCGGACGGCATGGCGCTGCACCTGAACGCGGGCCAGGAGCTCACGCAGCCCGAGGGCGATCGCGACTTCCGGGGCGGCTACCGCGTGGTGGAAGAGCTCGCGCGGGCGTTCGGCGAGCGGCTGCTGGTGAAGGAAACGGGGTGCGGCATCGGCCCGGACGTGGCGCGGCGGCTCGTGGAGCTGGGCGTGCGCAACGTGGATGTCTCCGGGCTGGGCGGCACGTCGTGGGTGCGCGTGGAGCAGCTTCGCGCGGCGGGGCCGCAGGCCCAGGTGGGCGCGGAGTTCAGCGGCTGGGGGATCCCCACCGCGGCGGCCATCGCCAGCGTGCGCGCGGCGGTGGGCCCGGAGGTCCGGCTCGTCGCCAGCGGCGGCGTGCGGGGCGGGCTGGAGTGCGCGAAGGTGCTCGCGCTGGGCGCGGACCTGGCGGGCATGGCGCTGCCGCTGTTCCGGGCCCAGCAGCAGGGCGGCTTCGCGGGCGCGGAAGAGGCATTGAAGGTCATCCTGACGGCCCTGCGACAGGCGCTGGTGCTGACGGGAAGCCGGAACGTCGCGGAGCTGCGGCGGCGGCCGCGCGTGGTGTCCGGAGCTTTGAAGGATTGGTTGGCGGCCCTGTGAAGCAGGGTGGCTCCCAGGTTGGGAAGGAAGAACATGTCTGACACCGTGACGTCCCGGCTCGCCGGATTCCACAAGCTGCCCATGGAGGAGCGACTCGCTCAGATCGGGCGCATGTTCCGGCTGTCTGAAGAAGAGCTGGAGCAGCTTCGCGGCGTGGGCACGCTGGATCCGGTGCTCGCCAACCAGATGATTGAAAACGCGGTGGGCACCTTCTCCCTGCCGCTGGGGCTGGGCCTCAACCTCAACGTCAACGGGCGTGACTACATCGTGCCCATGGCGGTGGAGGAGCCCTCCGTCGTCGCGGCGGTGTCGTTCGCGTCGAAGATCGTCCGCGAGTCGGGCGGCTTCGTCGCGGAGGCCGACGAGTCGATGATGATCGGCCAGGTGCAGGTGTCGAACTACGGCGACCCCATCAAGGCCACCGAGAACATCCTGGACGCGAAGGAGCAGATCCTCGCCCTGGCGAACAGCTTCCACCCGGCCATGGTCGCCCGGGGCGGCGGCGCCCGGGACGTGGAGGTGCGCCTCTTGCCCGCGCCGGAAGGCCCGCGCGGCGAGCCGTTGCTCATCGTCCACATCCTCATCGACACGCAGGAGGCGATGGGCGCCAACCTCATCAACACCGTCGCTGAAGGCGTGGCGCCGCTGATTGAACAGGTGACGGGCGGCAGGGTGTACCTGCGCATCCTGTCCAACCTGGCCGACCGCCGGCTCGCGCGCGCCACGTGCCGCATCCCGCTGCCGATGCTGGCGGACTTCGACCTGCCGGGCGAGGAGATCGCCGAAGGCATCGCGCAGGCCAGCCGCTTCGCGGAAGCGGACCCCTACCGCGCCGCCACGCACAACAAGGGCGTGATGAACGGCATCGACGCGGTGGCCATCGCCACCGGTCAGGACTGGCGCTCCATCGAAGCGGGCGCGCACGCGTTCGCGTGCCGGGGCGGGCAGTACCGGCCGCTGTCCACCTGGTACCTGGAGGAGGGGCACCTCGTGGGCCGCATCGAATTGCCGCTGGCGCTGGGCACGGTGGGCGGCCCCATCAAGGTGCACCCGGGCGTGCAGGTGGCGCTCAAGCTGATGCGCGTGTCGGGCGTGCGCGAGCTGTCCATGGTGTTCGCGGCGGTGGGGCTCGCGCAGAACTTCGCGGCGCTCCGGGCCCTGGGCTCGGTGGGCATCCAGAAGGGCCACATGGCCATGCACGCCCGCTGCGTCGCGGTGACGGCGGGCGCTCGCGGTGGCGACGTGGAGAAGGTCGCCAACCTGCTGGTGAAGGCCGGGCACGTGAAGGTGGAGAAGGCGCGGGAGATCCTCGCGAGCCTCCTCCCCGAGACGCCCGCGGTCGCCGTCACCGTCACCAACGGCTGACCTCATCGCCCCCGCGCGGATGTCGCGGGGCCCCTCGCAGGACCCGGGCGGTGCGCTCTCCTCGAGTGCCCGCCCCTTCACCTTCCGGTGCCATGACTCCCGCAACGAATCCCCTGGTCGCCTTCGGTGCCGGCAAGGTCATCCTGCTGGGCGAGCACAGCGTGGTGTACGGCTACCCCGCGCTCGCGGGCCCCTTGAGCTTCGGCGTGACGGCGCGCGGCGTGCCCGCGCGCTCGTGCCAGCTCGACGTGCCGGCGACGGCGGACGCGGCGCAGAAGCGCCTCATGCGCAAGGCGTTCGCGCGGGCGGCGCGGATGGTGGGCGAGCCGAAGGTGAAGGTGACGCTGGAGGCCCGGTTGCCGCTGTCCGCGGGGCTGGGCAGCTCCGCGGCGCTGGCGGTGGCCACGTCGCGCGTGCTGCTCCAGGCGGCGGGGCAGGTGCCCACGGCGAAGGCCACGGCGCGCCTGGCGTGGGAGATGGAGCAGGAGTTCCACGGCACGCCGTCGGGCGTGGACCACACCACCAGCGCGGAGGAGAAGCTCATCCTCTACCGGCGGGTGCAGGGACCGTCGGGCGTCACCGGCCGGGCGCGCGAGGTGAAGAGCCCGCGCGTGCTGTCGGTGGTGGTGGCGCTGGCGGGAGCGCGCAGTCCCACGAAGGTGACGGTGGGCGCGCTGCGCGAGCGGCAGGCGCGGTGGCCGGAGCGCTACCGCCGGCTGTTCGCGCAGGTGGGGAGGCTCGTCACCGAGGCGTCGAAGGCGGTGGAGGCGGGCGACCTGGAGGGGCTGGGGGACGCGATGAACGTCAACCAGGGCCTGCTGGCGGCGTTGGGGCTGTCGTCTCCGCCGCTCGAGGAGATGGTGTACCGGCTGCGGGAGCTGGGGGCGCTGGGCGCCAAGCTCACCGGGGCCGGAGGAGATGGTGGGGCCGTCATCGGCCTGTTCCACGAACCGGCGCCCGCGGTGGTGAAGCTGACCGCGATGGGCGTGCGGTGCTTCAGCAGCCAGCTCGCGGGCCCGCGGGCGGTGTGAGTG
>NZ_RAWB01000397.1 GCF_003612055.1 Corallococcus llansteffanensis | reverse complement strand
CTCCAGGGCGGCGAGGCGCGAGGGCCCATCGGGTTCCTGGGCGAGGCGGGCGCGGGCGGCGGCGAGCTCGTCCGGGGGAAGCTCTCCCAGGGCGATGCGCTCCAGCAGCCAGTCCGGGGTGTGGTGGGGGGACGTCATGCGGCCTCCAGCTCCTGCAGGACAGCGGACAGGGCCCGCAGGCGCTTGCGCACCCCGGACACGGACAGGCCCACCTCGCGGGCGGTCTCCTCCAGCGTCATGCCGTCCACCAGGTGGAGCACGGCGATGTCGCGGCTGGAGGCGGGCACCCGGCCGAAGAGGCGATCCAACAGGCCCCGGGCGGCGGTGCGGGCCTCCAGGTCTCCGGAGGCGGCGATGCGCAGCACGATTTCGTCATCCCGGTCCTCCGGGCGCCGCTTCGTGCCGCGAAGGCGGTTGAGGCACACGCGGGTGGCAATCTGGTGCAGCAGGCTGGACGGCGCGGTGTCCTTGAGGGCGGCCTGGTAGCGCAAGAGCTGCACGAACACGTCATGCATCGCGTCCACGGCCTGCTCCTCGTCGCGCAGCAGGAAGCGGCAGCGCCGGAGCACCTGGGGGCCGTAGCGTTCGTAGTAGGCCTCCACATCGACGGACACAGCGCTCGCCTCCTGGTCGGACCAGGGAAACACCGGTGCCCTGAAAGTCTGTCACCGGCATTCTTCCGAAGCGGCGTCCCTACCCTTTTTCCCTCCGGTCCGGCCACCCCACCCCGGGATGGAACCAGGGGGGGAGCACACCCACCCACCCTGGCATTCACCGTCCGGAAGGGGGCGGCCCGGCGTCCAGGGCCCCGGTGGGGATGCCGCCGTCCGTCGGGAGCGCGCCCATCGCAGGAGGCACGAGCACGGTCTGCACCCCACCATCCGGCAGCATCACGCCCCGCAGGTCGTCATCCGCGTCCACGCCATCCACGACGCGCCGGAGGATGTGGCCGTCCGCGCGAAGGGCGTACTTCGCCCCGGAATCGAGCGACGGGAACCGTCGACCACACGCGGACGGATCCTCGTCCACGTAGACGAAGAGGAGGCCGTCCTGCCGGAGGACCCGGTACGTATGGGACTCGGGCCGGCTGTCACAGGACGTCGCCGCGCTCCCCATGGGGAACAGGTCCCGCGAGACGATCAGCAGCGCGCGAAGCGTCTCGCCATCCAGCACGACGGGGGCATCGGATGCGCCGGCCTGGATGACGTCGGCGCTCGTGGGCACGGGAAAGCGGACGGTCCGGTCGTCGAGGACCGGTGCCGAAAGAGGCTCGGGCCTCCGGGCGCACCCCAGCAGTCCCAGCACCAGTGCGACCGTTCTCAGCGACATGAACCACCCTCGCATGCAGCCTTCCTACCGCGCATCCAGACGATAGGTCCGCCCATCGAGCCAGGTCACGATGCCGTGGGACTCCTGCTTCCACCGCTCTCCCGTGCGCGTCCACAGCATCATCTCCCGGGTGGCCGGAACGTATTGGTAGAAGCCGTCGCACGTGGGAGCGCTCGCATCCCGTGACCGGGAGAAGAACGCGATGATGGAGAGGCGGATGTTGCCTTTTCGTGTCAGCACCTCCCAGTCGTGGACGCTGGCCATCGCCTCGATGAAGCGCAGATCCCCTGCGGACAGGCGCGTCCCGAACGGGTGGTTGTGCAGCGCGAAGATCTGCTTGAGGCTGCCGGGCGCGTAGCGCGGATCATCGACGAAGGCGGGCAGCGCGCAGCTCCTCATGCCGCGCACCGAGTCTCCCGGCCGGGATGAGTCCGACAACATGCTCATTTCGTAACGTCCGTCAGGCGTGGCGTAGAGCCAGGCGCAGTACTCCGTGGCCGCGCGAAGGGCGACCTCCGGCTGCGTCTCCTGCAGGTGGACCACCGTGGCATTGGGCTTGGAGAGGATGAGCGGACAGGCCGCCGTCAGCGCGTCAGCCGCGAGGGCGTAGGGCCCGAAATTCCGCAGGGGCCCAGGGATATGCTCCGGCGACGCGTCAGGACCGGGGCGCCAGACCCCTTCCACCCGAGGAGGAGCCGAACATCCCGTCAGCGCCACCAGCCAGAGCAGCACCATCCGCCTGCACCAGGAAGAGCAGCAAGACATTCATCCTTGTACTCCCTTGCCTGGCGGGGATGTGCCCCCTCCGGATCTCTTGGCCCAGCAAGCAGAAAGACGGGCGCTCATTTCCGATGTCCGCCAAGTGTCGGCTTCCTGATGCGAGCAGGGGACCCAGGGTGTAACGAATGCAGGTTCCCTCCTACCCTGCCCCGTTCTCAGGCGAATCTGACCCCCGTGATCCACGCGACCCCTGTCATTTCCACGCTGAGGGAGCGGTACCTGGCGGCCCAGCTCTCCGGGAACCGGCAGGACGCCCTCAAGCTCCTGGTGGACGAAGGACTGCTCTGCGGGGTGCCACTGCAGGACCTGCACCTGGAGGTCATCCAGGCGGCGCAGTACGAGATCGGCCGGCTCTGGCAGGAGAACCGTATCTCCGTGGCCCAGGAGCACATGGCCACCGCCATCTCCCAGTACGTGCTGGCCCACCTGTACCGCCACCTGCCCCGCGACCCGTCCAACGGCAAGGTCGTGATGATGGCGTGCGTGGAGGGCGAGCTGCACGAAGTGGGCGCGCGCATGGCCAGCGACTTCCTGGAGATGGCCGGCTTCGACGTGCGCTTCATCGGCGCCAACGTCCCCGCGGACCACCTGGCCCGGCTGGTGCGCGAGTCGCCCCCGGACCTGCTGGCCCTCTCCGTCACCATGCCCTTCCACCTGCCCCAGGTGCGCGAGGCCGTGCGCAAGGTGCGCGACGCCGCCCCGTCCCTGCCCATCGCCGTGGGAGGGCTCGCGTTCGAATGGGGCCCCGTCCTGCACGAGGAGCTGGACGTGTCCTTCTTCGGCAGGAGCGCGCGCGAGCTGGTCTCCTCCGCCTGCCGCACCCTGGGAGTCTGAACCCCTATGCAGCCCGTCAGCCGCGAAGTGGAGGCCCGGACCGCTGCCCTGGCGTCCGCCTCCGTCCAGGCCCTGTACGCCGACCCCTTCTGGGAGGCCCGCTACGGCGCCCAGCGCGCCCGCCGCTTCGGCGACGAGGACGCGGTCTTCCACCTGCGCTACCTCGTCCAGGCGCTCGACTCCCAGCGCCCCGCCCTCTTGGAGGAGTACGCGCGCTGGCTGCGCACCCTGCTCTTCACACGCGGCATGTGCACCCTCCACCTCGACCAGCACTTCGAGGGGCTCGCCCACGCCCTCCAGGCGGAGGGCTTCGGCCCGGACACCCTTCCCCACATCTACGTCCAGTCCGCCCGCGAGGCCCTGCGACATGTCGGGGGCCCGGCCCAGCGCCTGGAAGCAGCCACGCCCGCCCTCGTCCAGGACGTGGTCCGGCGGGTGGGAGGCGAGCTCACGCCTGAAAATCGCCTCCGCCTGGAACAAGAGACGCGCCTTCACCTGTCCTATCTGGCGGACGCGCTCGCCCTGGACCGCGCGGACCTGTGGGAGGCCCACCTTCACTGGTACGTGGGCTTCTGGCCCCGCAGGGGCCTGGAGCCTCTGACGTTTCCCCACCTCCTGGGCGCCCTGAAGGCAGCCTTGGGACCCGAGCACGCGGAGGCACGGACGTTGCTCGCGCGTGCGCCCGTTTCATGGGAGGAGCTTCACTCATGATGCAACTGGATGACCGCGCCCCAGGGATCTTCGAATCCCTCAGCCGCGAGCTGGCGCTGGCCTGTGATGCGCAGGGAACGGTTATCTGGCGCGACGAGCGCGCCGCGCGCCTGCTGGGCGTCAAGCCGGGGCAGAGCCTGCGGAGCCTCGCCAGCGCCGGCAGCGAGAGCAAGGTGGAGAAGCTGCTCGTGCAGGCGCAGGACGAGGCGGTGGACGGTTGGGAGCTCATCCTCCTGCACGACCAGAAGCCCACCACCTTCGCCTTCCGCGCCCGGCCGCACGAGGGCGGTGTGGCCCTGGTGGGCAGCCTGGTGCCGGAGGACTACGGCAATGCGCTGTCGCAGGTG
Organism: Corallococcus llansteffanensis; assembly: GCF_003612055.1. Lineage (GTDB taxonomy): Bacteria > Myxococcota > Myxococcia > Myxococcales > Myxococcaceae > Corallococcus > Corallococcus llansteffanensis. The sequence continues at coordinate 5,262 of NZ_RAWB01000397.1, read as the reverse complement.
AGCACCACCCTGGGAGAGCTGTCCGCGCTGCACCGGGAGACGGAGCGCCAGCAGTACGAACTGAAGCGCCGCGCGGAGGAGCTGTCGCGCCTCAACAAGGAGTTGGAGGAGTCCAACAGGGGCGTGCGGAGCCTGCACGCCGCCCTGGACGAGAAGGCGGAGAGCCTCCAGCGCGCCTCTGAAATCAAGAGCCGCGTGGTGGCCAACGTCAGCCACGAGTTCCGCACGCCCCTGCACTCCATCCTCGGGCTGTCCAAGGTGCTGCTCAACCCGCTCAACGGCAGCCTCGCGCCGGAGCAGGAGAAGCAGGTCCAGTTCATCCGCAGCTCCGCCGAGTCCCTCTTCGAGCTGGTCAACGACCTGCTCGACTTGTCCAAGGTGGAGTCGGGCAAGACGCTGCTGCGCCACAGCCGCTTCGTGGTGTCCGACTTCCTGAGCGCGCTGCGCGGCATGACCCGGCCGCTGCTCCCGCCGGACTCCAAGGTGGCCCTCAACTTCGAAGGGCCTGGCGAGCCCATGGAGATGGAGACGGACGAAGCCAAGCTCAGCCAGGTGGTGCGCAACCTGGTCTCCAACGCGGTGAAGTTCACCGAAGCGGGCTCCGTCACCGTGACGGTGGCCCCCGGCCCCCACGACACGGTGGTGTTCACCGTGACGGACACGGGCATCGGCATCGCGCCGGAGAACCACGAGCGCGTCTTCGAGGAGTTCATCCAGGTGGACAGCCACCTGCAGCGCCGCGTGAAGGGCACCGGCCTGGGCCTGCCGCTGGCGCGCAAGCTGACGGAGCTGTTGGGCGGCACCCTCTCCGTGAGGAGCGCGCTGGGCGAAGGCGCCACCTTCCTCGTCACCCTGCCGCGCATCCACGCGGAGGTCTCGGAGATGACGGGCCTCGCGCAGCGCAGCCAGTCGCTGGACCCGACGCGCGCGCCGGTGCTGGTGCTGGAGGACGACCGCCAGACGCTCTTCCTCTACGAGAAGTACCTGGCGCGCTCCGGCTTCCAGGTGCTGCCCGTGCGCACGGTGGAGGACGCGCGCAAGGTGATGCAGCGCGTGCGTCCGGCCGCCATGGTGCTGGACGTGATGCTGGAGGGCGAAACGAGCTGGAACTTCCTCGCGGAGATGAAGAACGGCGAGCAGACGCGCGACATCCCCATCCTCGTCGTCACCGTGACGGACCGCGAGCAGAAGGCGCGCGCCCTGGGGGCGGACGAGTTCTGGCTCAAGCCGGTGGACGAGGTGCGCCTGCAGAAGAAGCTGTCGTCCCTGGCGCGCACCGGGCCGGTGGAGCGGCTGCTCATCATCGACGACGACGATGTGCACCGCTACCTGCTCAAGCAACTGCTCAAGGACACGCCCTACCAGTTGATGGAGGCCGCTGGCGGCCGTGAGGGCGTGCGGCTGGCGCGCGAGCGCTCCCCGCACCTCATCTTCCTGGACTTCGTGCTGCCGGACATCACCGCCTTCGACGTGCTGGACGAGCTGAAGGCGGACCCGCGCACGCGCGACATCCCCATCATCCTGCACACGTCCCACCAGCTCCAGGAGTCGGAGCGTCAGCGCCTGTCGCGTGAGACGTCCGCCATCCTCGCCAAGCACACGCTCAGCCGCGAGGTGGCCATCACGCGCATCCGCGACGCGCTGACCAAGGCGGGCCTGGGCACGCGGGACCTGCGGGAGGTCAACCCTCGTGGCTGAACAGCGCCTGGCCACCGTCCTCAATGTGAATGACGACGATGCCAACCGGTATCTCGTCAACCGCATCCTGGAGATGTCCGGCTACCACGTGCTGGAGGCCGCCACCGGCATGGCGGCGCTCCTCATGGCGGAGAAGCACCGCCCGGACGTCATCGTCCTGGACGTGAAGCTGCCGGACATCAGCGGCTATGAGGTCTGCGCCCGGCTGCGCTCCAACGCGTCCACGGCCTCCATCGCCGTGATGCACACGTCCGCGACGTTCGTCACGCCGGACAAGAAGGTGCAGGGCCTGGAGGGCGGCGCGGACGCGTACCTCACCCAGCCCTATGAGCCGTCGGAGCTCATCGCCACGGTGCGCTCGCTCTTGCGCCTGCGCCACGCGGAGCAGCAGGCGCGCCTGCGCACGGATCAGCTCATCGAGATGGACCGGCGCAAGGACGAGTTCCTCGCCATGCTGGGCCACGAGCTGCGCAACCCCCTGGCCGCCATCATGACCTCCATTGGCATCCTGGAGCGCAAGGGCACCGCGGACACCCGGGAGGCGCGGATGCACGGCATCATCCAGCGCCAGACGCACCACCTGGCGCGGCTGGTGGATGACCTGCTGGACGTCAGCCGCATCACCCGCGGCAAGGTGGAGCTGCGCAAGGAGCCGCTGGACCTGGTGGAGAGCTTCCAGCAGGTGCTCTCCATCCTACGTCCGCGCGTGGAGGGCCGCGGCCTGAAGCTGGAGGTCCGCCTGCCGCGCACGCCCCTGTGGATGGAGGCGGACGCCACGCGGCTGGAGCAGGTCTTCACCAACCTGTTGGACAACGCGGCCAAGTACACGGACCAGGGCACCGTCACGGTGGACCTGTTCCAGGAGGGCGTGGACGGTGACGCGCAGGCGGTGCTCCGGGTGAAGGACACCGGCATCGGCATCCCTCCGGAGAAGCTGCCCGGCGTCTTCGACCTCTTCTCCCAGGTGGACACGTCCCTGGAGCGCTCTCGCGGGGGCCTGGGCATCGGGCTCACGCTGGTGCGCACGCTGGTGCGGATGCACGGCGGCAGCGTGGAGGCGACGAGCGAGGGCTACGGGGCGGGCAGCGAGTTCGTGGTGAAGCTGCCCCTGCTGCCTCCGGAGCGCGTCCCCCGGCTCGCGGGCGCCAACGTCGTGGACACGCGGCGGGCGCGGCGCATCCTCGTGGTGGAGGACAACGCGGACGCGCGCCAGTCCATGCGCGACCTGCTGGAGCTGTGGGGCCACCAGGTGGCGGTGGCGCAGGACGGCGTGCAGGGCGTGGCGCTGGCCCTGGAGCACGCGCCGGACCTGGCGCTGGTGAACATCGGGTTGCCCGGGGTGGACGGCTACCAGGTGGCGGCCGCGCTGCGCGCCGGGGTGGGGCAGCACCTGCGCCTGGTGGCGCTCACCGGCCATGACGAACCGGGGGCCTACGAGCAGGCCCTGAAGGCCGGGTTCGACCTGCACCTCACCAAGCCGGTGCGGCCCGCCGACCTGGACCGCGTCCTGTCGAATCTCTGAAGAAGGCCGGAAGAAGGGCGGTCAGCGCGACGCCTACCGCCGCGTCAGCGCATTGGCCACCAGGCCCAGCAGCTTCACCTGGGCGGGGTCCAGCTGACGCACGCTGCGCAGCAGCCGGCGCACTTCCGGGCGCTCGGGCGTGGGCGGAGGGGCTTCGTTGGCGCGCGACGCGGGAGCGCCCTGCGACGCCAGGCCCAGCAGCTCATCCGCGGAGACGTGCAGCTCGTGGCACAGCTTCAGCAGGGTCTGGACGCTGGGGAGCATGCCGCCTCGCTCCAGGCGCCCATACACCTCCGTGGCCACGTCGATCCGCTCGGCCACGTCGGCCTGCGTCAGCTCCATGCGGCCCCGGGCGACCCGTGCGGATGCTCCGATGGTGGTTGCGAGTTTCTTGTCCATGCCTTTGCTTGCCGACCCGAAACGTTCGGTCGACGGCATAGGACGTATAGAGGCAGACAGACAGAACTTGCCGGGTCAGCCTCCCATTGTTCACCCATAGGGTCGCTGCGCGGGAGGTGGACTTTCGGAGTCCGGGCAAGCCCGACACCCGGGCCGCTTCTGAGACGGAGCGCCCTCGGAGAATGCCCCGCTTCGGGTCCATCCACACGCTTTTTCGAGCTTGGAGGGAGGTGACCCAGGACGTTGGAGCCGCCATTTCCTACGGTGTTCCGGCGTCCTGCCGCCCCTGCCACCCTTCCGGGTTGGCTCATGTTTTCACGACCTGTCACCGACACGGCCCTCCGGGGCTAGCGCGCGGAGGCCACCGTGCTGAGCTCCACGGTGCCCACGGCCCGGGCCAGCTCCGCGCGGGAGGTGGCCAGCGCATACGTCGCCTGCACCTGCTGGGCGGCGGCGTTGGTGAAGGCCACCTGCGCGTCGCTGACCTCGATGATGTTGCCCACGCCCGCGCGGTAGCGCCCCTCGGCCAGCCGCAGCCGCTCGCGGGCGTTCACCTGCGCCTCGTCCGCGGCGGTGAGCGCCTCGCGGTTGGCCACGACGGCCAGCCGGGCCTGCTCCACCTGGAGCCGCACCTGCTGCCGCAGCGCGTCCTTCTGCGCCTCGATGTCGCGCAGGTTGGCGTTGGCCTCGCGCGTCTGCGCGTTGACGAGCCCGCCCTGGAACAGCGCCCAGCTCAGCGACAGCCCGCCGGACGCGCTCAGCGTCGCGCCGTTGAAGGGGTTCTCTCCCACGTCGGACACGTTGCCCGTGGCGCTGAGGCTGGGCCAGTGGCCGCCCTTCGTCACCTTCACCTGGAGCTCCTGCGCGCGCACCTGCCGCTCGCGCGCGGCGACGTCCGGACGGGACTCCAGCGCTCGCAGCACCAGCGCGTCCAGCGCCTCGTCCTCGCCCGCGAGGGCCGCCACCGTCACGTCCTGCACGGTGTAGTCGGAGGACGTCTCCACGCCCATGGTCTGGTTGAGCTGCGCCTTGGCGGTGGCGTAGGCGTTCTGCGCGCGGATGAGCTGCACCTGCGCGTTGGCCTTCGCCGTGCGCTGCTGGAGCAGGTCGATTTCAGGACGGGTCCCCACCTGCACGGACGCGTTCACCTGCCCCAGCCGGGCCTCCTCGCTCTGGAGCGTCTCGCGCGCCACGCCCAGCAGGGCCTTCTGCGTGAGGACGTTGAAGTACGCGGTGCGCACATCGCGCAGCACGTCCTGGAGCACCTGCTGCTGGGAGTTCTCCTGCGCGCCCGCGCTCTCCTTCGACGCGTTGTAGCGCCCGGACGTGCGGCCGAAGTCGTAGAGGAGCTGGTTGGCGCTGACACCGCCGCTGAAGCGCCGCGTGGAGTTGGACACCACGCCGGTGGGACTGCCCGGCACGGCCTGGATGACGTCCCGGTTGCTCGTGCCCACCGTGTAGCTGGCGTTGGCGTTCACCTGGGGCAGGAAGCTGGAGAAGGACTGGTCCACCCGCGCCCGGGCCGCGTCCGTGCCGGCCTGCGCCGAGCGCAGCGTGGGCTGGTGCTCGCGCGCCGCGGCTTCGGCTTGCGCCAGGGAGATGACGCGCCCCTCGGAGGCCGCCACCGTCAGGGACTGCTGCAC
>NZ_RAWB01000396.1 GCF_003612055.1 Corallococcus llansteffanensis | reverse complement strand
GGGGGCGACCACCTGGACGGGCTGGGCCTTCTGGGCGCGGGCCTCGGCGGACTTGGTGGTGAGGGTGGTGTCCAGGCCCTTGGCGAAGCTGACGACCTGGGGGTCGGTGCCCGTGGTGCCCAGCTTGCGCAGCGCCTTCCAGAAGGGGTGCTCCGTGTCGCCGCCCCGCACCAGCCCCATGGCCAGCAGGGTGGTGGCGGCGTCGCGCTCCGCGGGGCTGGAGGTGCGCAGGGTGGTCACCAGCTCCTGGGGCGCCGTGCGGGCGACCTCCCCCAGGCCGCTGGCCATCTCGCCCTGGGCGTCCACGTCGCCGGAGGTGGCGGACGCGCGGCACAGCTCCATCACGCGGGCCATGGCCTCCGTGTTGCCGCCCGCGGCCAGCTCCACCATGGAGCTGACGCCGGGCACGCCCACCGACAGCGTGTGGGCCACCTGGCGCAGCCGCCCGTAGACGTCGTCGCCCGCGGAGTAGCTGTCCAGCAGCGTGCGCGTGCCCAGGTAGTCGTGCGGGTTGGACTGGTAGAGGCTCTCCGCGAGCACGGCGCGCACGGCGGGGTCGCGCTCGCTGCGCCACGCGGTGCGCAGGAAGCCGATGTTGCGTTGATCGCGCTGCTTGCCCAGTTCCAGATAGGTCTTGATGCGGTTGGCGACGTCGCCCGTGGCGCCCGCGACGGCCTTGGAGCCGTCGGAGAGGGCGGCCACCGCGGTGCCAGGCCCCAGGGTGGAGCCGGTGGCGGCCACCGCCGCGCCCAGGGCGTCCATGCCCGCGACGACGGGGCCGGCGCGGCCCGCGTAGTCGTTGACCATGATGGAGAAGGAGAACTTCTCCCCGCCCGCGGACTGCACGTAGCCGCTGAGCGCGGAGACGCCCTCCAGGGTGCCCGTCTTGGCGCGCAGCCGGCCCACGGCGTCCGTGCCGTCGAAGCGGTACTTGAGCGTGCCGTCCTTGCCGGCGATGCCCAGCGAGGACAGGTACTCCGGGGCCAGCGGGAAGCGCTCGTACATGTGGCGCAGCAGGCGGTCCATCTGCGCGGTGGAGAAGCGGTTGGCGTCGTTGAGGCCGCTGCCGTTCTTCATCACGTAGGTGCCGCGCGGGATGGCCACATCGCGCTCGAGGAACTCCTCCACCACGTCGATGCCCTTGGCGAACGAGCCCGGCGCGCCGCGCAGCTCCGCGCCCATGGTCTTGAGCAGCGTCTCCGCGACGAAGTTGCTGGACAGCTTGTTGAGGCGCTTGAGGACGATGTCGAACGTGTCGGACTGGGACACGTGCACCGCGCGGGCGCGCGACGGCGTCAGGCCCTGCTTCACCTTGCCCTTCACCTTCACGCCGCGCGAGACGAGCAGCTGCTTGAGCGTGCCGCCGAAGTACAGGGGCGGGCTGTCGATCTTCTTCCAGACGCTCACCGCGCCGCGCTCGTCGGGCACCTGGCCCTTCACGACGATCTTCTGCCGGTCCCCGAACGCGTCGGACTTCACGGACACGCGCCGCGCGCGGCCGGGGCCGCTGGTGACGGTGTTGTCCACGACGAAGAAGTCGCTGGGGGGCTCCATGTCCACCACGGCCTTGCCGCCGGGACCGGAGCGCACGTAGACGGCCACCGCGTTCCAGTTGAGGCTCACCGCGCCGGTGGGCGCCATGTACGCGCGGTCGGAGTCCTCCTGGTCATAGCCGGGCGGGGTGCGCTCGGGATCGAACCAGGAGTCGTCCACGACGATGTCCTGCACCTCTTTCAGGCCCGCGTGGAGCAGCTCGGAGGTGATGCCGTACAGGCGCTCGGTGGTGATGGTGGGGTCGCCCTTGCCGCGCACGTAGAGCGTCTTGACCTTGCCGTCCGGGGGCAGCTCCGGCTCGACGAGGAACTCCGTCTCGTAGCGGTACTCCGGCCCCAGCGCGACGAGCGCCGCGGAGGACGTGACGAGCTTCACGTTGGAGGCGGGGTTGAGCAGCTCGTCCGCGTTGTGGCTGAACACCACCGTGCCGTCATCCAGACTCTGCATGTGCACGCCGACGCGGCTGCTCTTGAGCGCGGTGCGCTGCATGACCTGCACGAGGGCGTTCTTCAGCGCCTCGCGTTCAGCCTTTTTGTCAGTGGACGGCGACGCGGCAAGGGTGGCGGACGGAAGCCACAAGGCAATGGCGGTCGCTGCCCAGAAGGGTCTGGCTCGAAAAACCTGCACGCACGCTCCGGGGAAATCGCGTTCCATTATGCGGAAGGGATGAAAGGGGCGGCAAGGGCGGGGGGTGGATGCCCGTGGGCATTGCCCGCCTGCCTGCTTCCTGGAAACAGAGAGGATGCTGGCGCAGCATGGAGGCTCCGCCTGACATCCGCCCGTGACAGAAGCCATGCCTCCCCTCCCCTTCCGCGCCGTCCGGGTGCTCTCCGCCGCGCTGGCCCTGATGCTCTACGCCGGCTGCCGCGAAAAAGCGCCTCCCGCCGGCATCACGGTGTTGTTGGAGGCCCCACCGGACACCCTGGACGATCGCTTCGCCCTCACGGCCCATGGACAGCGGCTGGCGCAGCTCATCAGTCCGGGGCTGCTCACCTTCGACGACGCCAGCGCACCCGTGCCCCAGCTGGCGGAGTCCTTCCACGACGTGTCCCCCACCGTGGTGGAGTTCATCCTGCGCCCGGGGCTCACCTTCCACGACGGCACCGCCCTCACCGCCGAGGACGTGAAGGCCACCTACGACAGCCTGAGGGATCCGAAGCTGGGCAGCCCCAAGCGGGAGCGGTACGAGCCGCTGGAGCGGGTGGAGGTGGTGGACGCCCGCACGGTGCGCTTCCACCTGAAGCGCCCCTATGCGCCGCTGCTCGCGGAGCTCTCCGCGGCCATCCTCCCCTCGGAGCGCGCGGGCCCCGAAGGCATCGAGGCCCAGGCGACGCACCCGGTGGGCGCGGGCCCCTTCCGCTTCGAGTCCTGGCCGGACGAGGAGCACCTGACGCTCGTTCCCTTCCCGGGTTGGCACGGCGGGACGCCCGCGCTCTCACGGCTGACGTTCCGCGTGGTGCGGGATGAGACGACGCGGGTGCTGGAGCTGCTCAAGGGCCGGGCGGACCTGGTGGTGAACGCCGTGTCCCCGGCGGTGCTGCCCACGCTCCGGGAGGCGCCCCACCTGCGCGTGGTGACGAAGCCGGGCACGGGCTTCACCTACGTGGGCCTCAACCTGCGCGAGGGGCCGCTCGCGGACGTGCGCGTGCGGCAGGCGCTGTGCCACCTCATCGACGTGCGCCCGCTGGTGGAGCACAAGCTGCACGGGCTGGCCGAGCCCGCCTCCAGCATGCTGCCCCGCGAGCACTGGGCGTTCACGGCCACGCCCGCGTGCGGATACTCGCCGGAGGAGGCCGCGCGGCTGCTGGACGCGGCGGGGTATCCGGATCCGGATGGGCCCGGGGGCCAGCCCCGACTGACCTTCACCTTCAAGACGAGCACGGACCGCTTCCGGCGCGCGGTGGCGCTGGTGCTCAAGGAGCAGCTCGCGCAGGGCGGCGTGGCCATCGAGGTGCGCGCGCTGGAGTTCGGCACCTTCTTCGAGGACGTGCGTAAGGGCCGCTTCGAGCTGTTCACGCTGAAGTGGGCCGCCGTGATGGAGCCGGACCTGCTGCGCGGCGCGTTCCACTCCGGGAACATCCCCGGGCCGGAGAACCACTGGGGCGGCTTCAACCGGGGCGCGCTGAAGGACCCGGCCCTGGACCGCGTGCTGGACGCGGCGACGCAGGCTCCCCGCGAGGAGCGGCGCGCTCTGTATGCGAGGGCCCAGGAGGAGCTGGATGCGCAGCTCCCCGTGATTCCCCTCTGGCACGAGGCCAGCGTGGCCGTGGTGTCCTCACGGCTCGCGGACTTCGTCCCCAGCGCGCACGGCCTGCTCACGCCGCTGGCGAAGGCGCGGGAAATCGGGAGGGCGCCGTGAGGAGCCGTGGGATGTCGGCGCGTAGCGCGCTGGTGGGGGCGCCTCTGGTGGCTTTGCTCCTGCGCATCACGCCTGAAGTGACGCCCACTGCCGATACCGGGAGGGCACCGTGAGGAGCCGTGGGATGTCGACGCTCATCGCGCAGGGAGGGGTGCCTCTGGTGGCTTTGCTCCTGCGCATCACGCCTGAAGTGACGCCCACTGCCGATACCGGGAGGGCACCGTGAGGAGCCGTGGGATGTCGACGCTCATCGCGCAGGGAGGGGCGCCTCTGGTGGCTTTGCTCCTGCGCATCACGCCTGAAGTGACGCCCACGGCCGATACAGGGAGAGCACCGTGAGGAGCCGCGTTGTATCGGCGCTCATCGCGCTCGTCGGGGCGCTGCTGCTGGTGTCGCTGTTCCTGCACCTCGTGCCCGGAGATCCGGTGGACGTGATGCTGGGCGAACAGGCGACGCAGGTGGACCGGGCGGCGCTGCGGCGGGCCGTGGGGTTGGACCTGCCCTGGTACGCGCAGCTCTGGACCTTCGCGCGGGACCTGGGCACGGGGGAGCTGCGCACGTCGCTGCCTCCGTTCCAGCGCAAGGTGCTGCCGGCCCTGGGCGCGGCGCTGCCGTACACGCTGCTGCTCACGGTGGCGGCGATGGCGGTGTCGCTGCTACTGGCGCTGCCACTGGGGGTGATGGCGGCGGCGCGGCGAGGCACACCGGTGGACGCGGCGGCGATGGGTGTGTCGGTGGCGGGCGTCGCCCTGCCTCGCTTCTGGCTGGGCCCGGTGCTCATCATCGTCTTCGCGCTGAAGCTGGACTGGCTGCCGGTGTCGGGCGCGGAGTCGTGGCGGCACCTCGTGCTGCCGGCGTTCACGCTGGGCACCGCGCTGGCCGCGTTCCTCGCCCGGATGACGCGCGCGACGATGTTGGAGGCGCTGCGCGAGGACTACGTCACCGTGGCCCGCGCCAAGGGCCTGTCCCCGCGCGCGGTGCTGTGGAAGCACGCCTTCCGCAACGCGCTCTTGCCGCTGGTGACGGTGCTGGGCCTGGAGTTCGGCGCACTCTTGGGTGGAGCCATCGTGACGGAGAAGGTGTTCGCGTGGCCGGGCATGGGCACGCTGCTGCTCACCGCCATCGAGAAGCGCGACTACAACACCGTGCGCGCAACGGTGCTGCTCTTCACCTTCTGCTACGTGCTGGTGAACACGCTCACCGACGCGGCCTATGCGTGGGTGGACCCTCGCGTGCGGAGGCGCTCATGAGCGGGGGCGCCCACCGCTTCCGGCTGCACTCCTGGGGGGCCCGGTTCGGGCTCGCCGTAGCGTGTATATGGGTGTTCACCGCGCTTTTTGCTCCATGGCTCAGTCCGCATTCGCCGGACGCCATCGACCTCACGCGCGAGCTGTCGCGCCCGGGCCCCGGGCACCTGCTGGGCACGGCGGAGAACGGCATCGACGTGCTCACCCACGTGCTGTACGGCGCGCGCGTGTCGCTGGTGGTGTCCTTCTTCGCCGTCCTGCTGTCGGCCGCGCTGGGCATCACGCTGGGCGGCATCGCGGGGTACGCCGGGGGGCTGGTGGATGAAGGGCTGATGCGACTGGTGGACGTGCTGCTCGCCTTCCCCGGCATCCTGCTGGCGCTGTTCATCACCGCCGTGCTGGGGCCCAGCCTCAGCAACGTCGTCTTCGCCCTCTCCTTCACGGGATGGACGGGCTACGCGCGGCTGACGCGCGGCCAGGTGCTCACGCTGCGCGAGCGCGACTACGTGCAGGCCGCCCGCGCCCTGGGCAGTGGCCCCGGCCGCATCCTCGTGCGCCACGTGCTGCCCAACGCCGCCGGGCCGCTGCTCGTGCAGGCGACGTTCGCGCTGCCGGGGGCCATCGTCGCGGAGGCGTCCCTGAGCTTCCTGGGGCTGGGCGTCCCCCCGGGCACGCCGTCCTGGGGCGCGCTGGTGGACCAGGGGACGCAATACCTCCTGGTGGCACCGCACGTGGCCCTCTTCCCCGGCATCGCGCTGGCCCTCACCGTGCTGGGCTTCAACCTGTTGGGTGATGCGCTGCGCGACGCGCTGGATCCGCGCCATGAGGGACGCTGACTTGAAGGCTCCGGGCGTCCCTGGCAGGAAGCCTTCACGGAGGTGACGAAGACATGAAGGCCGTGGTGCAGCGGGTACTGGAAGCGTCGGTGACGGTGGACGGCCAGCGCGTGAGCGAGATGGGCCCGGGGCTGCTCGTGCTCCTGGGCGTGGGCAAGGGCGACACCGACGCGGACCTCGCGTGGATGGTGGAGAAGCTGGCCACGCTGCGCATCTTCGAGGACGCCGACGGGAAGATGAACCTGTCGCTGGAGGACACCTCCAAGCACCTCATCGTCGTCAGCCAGTTCACGCTCTACGGCGACGCGCGCAAGGGCCGCCGGCCCAGCTTCATCGACGCGATGGAGCCCGTGGCGGCCAAGGCCCTCTACGAGCGCGCATGCGAAGCGCTGCGCCAGCGCGGCCTCACCGTGGGCACCGGCATCTTCGCCGCGGACATGAAGGTCGCGCTCGTCAACGACGGGCCCGTCACCATCCTGCTGGAGAGCCCACCGAAGCCCGGCGCTCCGGCCTAGCGCACGTCCAGCGTGCGCCGGAAGAACTCCACGCCTTCCATCTTCGTCCGCGCCTGCGACGCCGCGCGTGTCCCGGGGACGCCGTCCTGGCACAGCATGGCGATGACCTCGAAGCCCTTGGGCTGGCACTCGGGCAGGAAGGTGAAGTGGCCCGCGTCGTCCAGCACCACCGTCCTCGTGGTCGCCGGAGGCAGCAGGCCGGACAGGTGCAGGCCGTGCTGCTCGTGGGGCATCAGCTCGTCGCCCTTGGCGAGGATGAGCCCCACCTCCTGGTGGATGTCCGCCGTGTCCTGGGCTTCGAAGGAGGCGGCCATGCCCGGCGCCATCGCGAGGGCCGACCTCACGCGCGGATCCCGGTACGACGCGCGCGACTCCTTGAAGTCGATGCGGCGGTAATCCACGTCGCGCAGGCTCTCGCAGCCAATCTCCTCTCGGGTGCCGGGCGTCGTGCAGCGCTTCTCGATCCACTCCAGGTTGAGCCGCAGCCCCACCAGCGCGAGCGCCGTGTAGCCGCCCATGGAGTACCCCGACGCGCCGACGCGCTCCGGATCCACGCGCGGGCCCCACGTCGGGTCCTTCAAGAGGTGGTCGAGGATGACCGTGAAGTCCTTCGGCCGCTCCCACGCCCGCGCGAAGCCCATGGGGCTCGTGTCCTGGTACGTGTTGCCCGGATGGTTCACCGACACGACGATGAAGCCGTGCGCCGCGAGGTGCGCGCCGAACCATGACAGATCGATGCCCGAGCCCCCGCTGCCGTGCGACAGCAGCACCAGCGGCCAGCGCGCCCGGGCATCCGACAGCGGCGCGTCCTTCGCGCCGAAGAACGGCTTGAACACCTCGGAGGGCGCGCGGTTGTCCATCGGCGTGCCGGGCGCCACCGGGTACCAGACCAGCGGCTTCAGCGTGCGGTGGCGGACCGGATCCTCGAAGGTCAGCGACTGGGTGATGCCCACGGCATAGGCCGCGTCCCTCCCGTAGAGCGACGCGAGGTCCGTGCGCGGAGCTTCAGCCGGCGGCGCGGTCTCCGCCGCCTTCTTCGAGGAGGCACAGCCTCCCGCCAGCAGCGACGCGGAGACGAGGCACACGCCCGTCAGCCGGCGGAGCGAAGCGGGGCCAACCTGGGAGGGACGTCGCAAGAGGCGGAGCATGGGCTGGATCCGTGAAGGGCGAGGGGCCGCCCCATGACAGGCGTCGTGGAGGCCGGAGCATCGCCGGGAACCGACTTCACGGGAAGGCGCGGAAGCGCCGGAGACGGTGGGACAGCCTGCATCGGCCGACCTCGGCCTTCCTCCGGGGCTCCTGTCAGGCGTCGCCGCCCGGGCCGAGAAATCGGCCTCCGCGCAGCGCGGCGTCCTCGAAGGCGACGGGGGCCGTCACAACCGGACGGTGGTGCCTCGCGTCACGAGCGCCGCCAACCCCTGCTTCGTCTGCGCCGCCGTGCGCAGGTGCAGGGTGAGCGCGCCCAGCTCGCGGATCCACGTGGCCGCGTTCGGCCCCAGGCCGGAGAAGAGCACGGAGAGCGGCGGCGGCTGGGCCACGCGGCCCGACCAGTACCCCAGCACCTCGTCGCGCTCCGGGAGCACGGGCAGCTTCATGCGCTCCTGCTCCCGCGCGAGCAGCCGCTCCAGCTTGCGCGGCAGGTTCACCTGCCAGTGCACCACCGTGCGCGCCGGCCGCCAGGCCCAGTCCGCGAAAGCGAAGCGCTCGCGGACCGCGTACTCGCCCCGGCCCTGCGTGATGAAGACGCGGTCCGGCGGGAAGTCCGGGAAGGGGTCCCACTGCCCGGCCAGGAGCGACGCCAGCCCCTGCTCGCCCGGGGGCCTCAGCCGGAAGCCGTCCCGCACCGCCCGCGCCGCCTTGGCGTCCCAGTACGGGTAGGCCGGGTCCTCCACCATCAGCGCCAGGTTGAGCGCCTCGTCCCACTCGTCCGCGTAGCCGCCGTGCGCCCCGCCCACCTCCCAGCCGCCGGGCGCCTCGCGCCAGGGCTGGAACACGAGCCGGTCCACCAGGTCCATCCACCCGTCCGAGTCCACCGAGCCCACGCCCCCCGGCAGCGCCGAGTTGGCCAACCGCTGGCAGAGGGTGAAGGACTGCGCGTCCCCCAGGTGGTTCGCCAGCGCCTCCAGCGCCCCGGAGGCATCCCCCATGGCGCGCGCGAAGAAGGGCAGCACCAGCTCATGGAAGAAGCGGTCGTTGATGGGACGCAGGACGACGTCCATGGGGGCGTCCTTCCGGGCCGGCCGTCAGGGCCGCGCGTCTTCCTGGACGATGAGGGCGTGGATGTCCGACGACGTGGGGGCCTCCAGGATGGCCGCCCGGAAGCGCGGGTTCTTGAAGAGGCGCGAGATGCGCGCCAGCGCCTTCAGGTGCACGCCCGCGCTGTTCTCCGGCGCCACCAGGGCGAAGAACAGGTGCGTGGGCTTGCCGTCGATGGCCTCGAAGTCCACCCCCGCGCGCGACACGCAGAAGGCCGCCTGGAGGCTGTCCATGCCCGCCAGCTTGCCGTGGGGGATGGCCACGCCCTCGCCAATGCCGGTGCTGCCCAGCTTCTCGCGCTCCTGGAGCACCGCCACCAGCCGCTCCTCGCGCAAGCTCGGGTGCGCCCGCGCCAGCGTGGCACTCAGCTCGCGCAGCACTTCCGCCTTCGTGCGGGCCTGCATGTCCGCGACGACTGCTTGAGGGCTGAGGAAATCGGCGATTCTCAATGGCGCTCCCGCACTGGCGCTCCGGGCCGGCAATGATTCCTCGGCCGGCAATTACTCCTCGCACTGGATTCGCGCAAGGGTCGCCTGGGTGGTGCAAAGCGCTTCGCTCACTGCGCGTCAGCCCCCCGGGTCCCCCCCTGCCAC
>NZ_RAWB01000395.1 GCF_003612055.1 Corallococcus llansteffanensis | reverse complement strand
GGGCGGGACGGGGCGCAGGCCACCGAGCCCTCCATGCCCGCGACGGGCGCGATGGCGGCGATGCGCTGCGCGCGCTCACAGGCCAGCCGGTAGGAGAAGAACGCGCCGTTGGACATGCCGCTGGCGAAGACGCGGCGCGGATCCGTGCACACGCGCGCGTCCAGGTCCGCGAGCAGCGCGTCCACGAAGCCCACATCGTCCACGTTGAAGGCCTGGGCCGGGCCGCAGCACGCGACGCCGTTCCAGCTCCGGCTGTCCGCGTCGCCCCGACCGAGGACCTCCGGGAAGTTGAGGCCGCGCGGGTAGACGGAGATGAAGCCCTCGGTGTCGCCCAGCCGGGAGAGGTTGCTCAGCAGCTCCTGGTCCTGCTCGGTGGCGCCGAAGCCGTGGAAGCTGAGGACCACGGGCGTGGGCTTCGTGGCGTCGTAGCCCGGGGGCACGTGGACGCGGTAGTTGCGCGTGCGGCCTCCGTGCTCCACGGTCCAGTCGTAGGTGCCCGCCGTCACCGTGAGGCCCGAACAGGCGGTGCGGTCCGCGGGCGCCACGTCTCCGGCGGTGGTGTCCGGGGGCTGCTGCGTCCCGGCGTCGGGCGTGGGCGCGGGGTCATCCGACGCGGGGTCGCACGCGGCGGCGGTCATCAGCAGGCTGGTCGCGGCGAGGACGAGGAGGCGAAATCGCATGAGAGGGGATTTAATTCCCCGGACCGCACTCCGCCGCCAGCGCCGACGCACGGTCGGGGAACTTTTCCGACAGCGTACGTTTCACCTCGGCCACCGCCGCGGTGTTGCCCTCGTGGGCGTGGAGCTGGCACCTTGCCGTCAGGGCGCGCGGATCGTCCGGGGCCAGACGCTCCGCTTCCCGGTACTCGCGCTCGGCGCCGCGAAGGTCGCCCTGCCGGAAGAGGACGGCGCCCAGGTAGGAGTGGGCCACCGCGAGCGACGGGGCCTTCCTCAGCGCGCGCTTGAGCAGCGAGACGGCGTCGTCCAGCTTCTCCTGGCGGAAGCGCACGAAGCCCAGCTCCGCGATGGCCGCCGCGTCGTCGTGCTGGCGCGTCCAGGTGGAGAGCACGGTGGAGGCCTCGTCCAGCCGGCCGCCCTGCGACAGGAGCTGTCCGTAGCGGGGGGCCACCTGGGCGGAGCCCGGCGCCTGCGCATACGCCTTGGCGAGCGCCGTCAGCGCACCCGGCACGTCGCCCTGGCGGGCCCGCAGCTCGGCCAGGGCCAGCGGCGCGCGGATGTCCTTCGGGGCGAGGAGCGCGGCCTCCTCGATGGCGCGCTCGGCGCGCTTGCCCATGCGCAGCTCGGTGGCGGCGCGCGCGGCGAGCAGGTGCCCCTCCGCCTCCTTCGGGAAGCGCGCGGTGTACGTCTCCGCCAGCGCCAGGGCCTGAGGGTGGGCGCCCAGGCTCAACAGCAGGGTGCTCGCGCGGGCCAGCTCCTTGGCGGTGGCGCGCGGGTCCTGGCCCAGCCCGTCCAGCGCGGACAGCTTCGCCTCCAGCGTCGTGGCGGCCTCCGCGGCGGCGAGTCGGGCGGTGGGAGGGACATCCGGACGGCGCAGGTACCAGGTCGCCCCCGCGCCAAGACCGCCCAGCGCGAGCACGCCCGTGAGGAGGGCGATGCCCCAGCGCGACCGGGTGCGCGTGCCGCCCCCGTCCGCCGGGGAGGCGCGGGGAGGCTTCTTGGATGCGACGGCCGGGCCTTCACCCCGAGGCGCGGAGGCCGCCGCCCCGGACCCGCGCACCTCTTCGTGCGAGGTCACCCGGGTGGACGTCGTATCCGCGCTCGTGTCCCGGGGCGTGGCCTCCGGTGGGGCGGGCCAGGCGCCGTCGGCTCCGACCGGCATCCTGGGCCACTCGGCCGGTCCGCCCGGTCCACCCTGGCCCACGGGCCCCGAGCCTTGCGCACCGGCCCGCGACGCCGAGCCTCCCAGCTCCGCGGGCCAGTTCGCTCCTGCCTCCGCGCCCGTGCCCGAGTTGGACGGGTCCGCGAGCCTCGCGCGGCGCAGGGCCAGGCGCTTGGGGTCGCTGTCGGGCGGGAACAGGGTGTCCAGGTAGGCTGCCACCTGCGCCGGCGCGGCGACCTCCGCGGGACCGCCGATGTGCTCGATGGCGGCGATGAAGGTCTGGAGGCTGTCGAACCGCGCCTCGGGGTCCTTCGCGAGCGCCATGAGGCACACCGCCTCCAGCGCCTGCGGCACCGACGGGTCGAACGCGGTGGGCGGCTTCGGCCGTCCTTCCGCGATGCGCGACAGCACCTCGTCGGGCGACATGCCGGTGAAGGGGCGCCGGCCACAGAGCTGCTCGTAGAGCATCACCCCCGCGGCGAACAGGTCCGCGCGATGGTCCACGCTGCGGCCGGCGATCATCTCCGGCGACATGTAGAAGAACTTGCCCTTGAGCGTCCCCGGCTCCGTGCCGGAGCCCAGCGCGTCCGCCTTCGCGATGCCGAAGTCGATGACCTTCACCGCGCCGTTGACGCCCACGTGGATGTTGTCCGGCGTGAAGTCGCGGTGGACGATTCGCAGCGGACGGCCCGCCTCGTCCACGGCGCGGTGCGCGGCATCCAGCCCCCGGCACGCCTCCACCAGCACGCGCAGGGTGATGCCCAGGGGCACGCGCTGGCCCCGCTCGGCGGCCTCCTGCCGCACCTCCGCGAACGAGCGTCCCTCCAGCAGCTCCATGGCGATGAAGGGCTCCCCACCCTCCATGCCCAGTTCCAGGATGGACACCACGTTGGGGTGGCGCACCTGCGCGGTGATGCGCGCCTCGTTGAGGAACATCTGCACGATGCGCCGGTCCGCGACCAGGTGCGGCATCAGCCGCTTCACGGCCACGGAGGGGCCCCGCTGTCCGTCCGGCGCGATGGGGCGCGCCAGGTACACCTCGGCCATGCCGCCCGTCGCGATGCGCGCGCTCAAGCGGTAGTGCCCTGCCCAGGAGATGCCGGATTCCGACGCCACGGTGCGGGCAGTCTACGGGCCCCCACCCCCGCCGCCCAAGGTCCTCCAGGGCTGCCTGCCTGGCTGTTACCAGGGGAGCCCCCTGTCACCTCGATGTTTCAGGGGAGCGGGAGCGCCGGGGCGGGCCCATGCGGACCGTGTCAGGCGGGCCGGGACGACGGGTGTGGGTGGAAGGAGGGCCGTACCCGGTGACCGGGGACGGGGGTGCGGTGCTAACCTGCCGCGCTCGAAGCGGGACCCCTAAGGGGAGGGGGCCTCCGTCGCGAACCTCGCGCACCGTCGCGCATGCAGGGAGGGATGTTGGGCACCGTCCTCAAGGGTGGTTACGTCGTCGAGTTGGAGCCCGCCTCCGTGGAGCGGGTGGACCTGCGCATCGAAGGTGAGCGCATCGTGGCGCGGGGCGAGGACCTCACGCCCGGCCCTGACGACGAGGTGGTGGCGCTGTCCGGCAAGCTCGTCTTCCCGGGGCTCGTCAACGCCCACCACCGGCTCGCGCAGGTGCTCGCGCGCGGCTGGGTGCGGCCGACGCCCGCGTCGTACCAGGCCCTGCTGGAGCAGGTGCGCTGGCCCTTCGAGAACGCCCTGGACCTGGACGCGGTGCAGGTGGCCGCCACGGCGGCAGGCCTGGAGTCCATCCAGTGCGGCACCACCACGCTGTTCGACCTGCACTCCTCGCCCCGCGCGGTGACGGGCTCGCTGCTGCGCCTGGCGCGCGGGCTCCACGAGGTGGGCGTGCGCGGCGTGCTGGCCTACGCGGTGACGGACCGCATGGGCGCGGTGGGCCGCGAGGAGGGTCTGGAGGAGACGGTCAGCTTCGCGCGCAAGGCCCGGGGTCGCTTCCGGGGTCAGGTGGGCGCGGGGCCTTGCTTCACCCTGAGCGATGACGCCCTCCAGGGGCTGGGAGAGGCGCTCAACACCTCCGGCACCGGGCTTCACTTCCCGCTCGCGGAGGACCCGCTGGACGAGCGGCTGTCCACCGAGCGCCACGGCAACCCGCCGGTGACCCGGCTCCTCAACGGCAACCTCCTGTCGCCGCGCGCGATGGCGGCGCACGCGGGCCACCTGGAGTGGGCGGACCTGGCGCAGGTGCTGGCCACGGGGACGTGGCTCGTGCACACGCCCCGCTCCAACCAGGGGCAGGAGGTGGGCTACGCGCCCGCGCTGAAGTTCGGGGCCCGGGCGTCGCTGGGCACCGACGGCACGTCGTCGGACCTCTTCGCGGAGGCGCAGGCGGCGTACCTGCGCTCGCGCGAGGCGGGGCAGCCCATTGATGTGCTGCGCTATCTGGCCAACGGCCACCGGCTGGCGTCGCAGGTGTTCGAGGCGGCCATCGGTCCCATGCGCGAGGGCTCGGTCGCGGACCTGCTGGTGCTGGACTACCTGTCGCCCACGCCGCTGACGGCGGAGACGCTGGCGTGGCACGTGATTCACGGGCTGGGCAGCCGGCACGTGGAGGCGGTGATGGTGGACGGCGTGTGGCGCGTCTGGGCGCGCAGGCCCCTGTCCGTGAACCCCTCCGTGGTGGCGGACCAGGCGCGCGAGGCCGCCACGGCCGTCTGGGAGCGGCTGAACCAGACGTAGTAGGGGGCCGGGCGGGTTGTCCCCCGGCTTGTCCCGAGCTCCGGGGACCGTTAAGTCCCGGCCATGCTCATTCCCCTGCTCGTCGTCGGATTGGTCAGCGCAGCGATTCCCCAGGTGGGCGAAACCGCCCCGGACTTCACGGTGAAGGACACCGGGGGGGCGACCTACACGTTGTCGGAGATGGTGAAGAAGGGGCCCGTCATCGTGGCCTTCTTCCCCAAGGCGTTCACGGGCGGGTGCACGCGCGAGCTGACCGCCTACACGAACCGCTACAAGGACATCGAGCAGGTGCAGGGGCAGGTGCTGGCCTTCTCCACGGACGACGCGGAGACGCTGGCGCGCTTCAAGAAGGAGCTGAAGGCGCCCTTCGCGTTCATCCCGGATCCGGACGGCAAGGTCGTGTCCGCGTACGACGTGAAGATGCCGGTGTTGACGGTGTCCAAGCGCTACACGTTCGTCGTGGGCGAGGACCGCAAGGTGCTCAAGGTGGACGAGGGCAAGGACGCCATCGACCCCACGGGCGCCATCGTCGCGTGTCCGCTGCGCAAGGACGGGGCCGCGAAGCCCGCCGCGGCGCCTGCCGGGAACACGCCTCCCATCAAGCCCGACGCGGCCACGAAGTAGTCGTCACGCTTTCGTGACACGGGCCCCTCGCCTTGGAGGGAGGGGCCACGGTCCATTGCCCGACGTCACTTCACACTCGCGGTCGGCTGGGGCCTCGGGCCGTTGAGGAGTTCACGCGACCCCGGGGTCAGCGCCTTGTTCGTCGGCGGGAGGAAGCGATAGCCCTGGAGGTGCGGGGGCGAGAAGGAGGCCCACATGGATGAACATCGTCTTCCTGGGGCCTCCGGGCGGGGCAAGCGCTGACGTGAAGGTCGGCTCGGCATCAAGGCAGCTCGCGCATGCGTTGCGACAGCGGGGGCACATGGTGCTGCTCCTGGAGCAGATGGGGCTCCACACGCGGCGGCTGGAGGTGGAGACGCCTTGCACGCCGTACCTGGGCGTGGCGGACCTCGATGCGCGCTTCCGTTCCCACGTGCGGCGTGCGGACCTGGTGCTGGTGGACTCGGACGTGCCCGGGGTCGCGGAGGTGGGGCGCTGGGCGACGGAGACCGCGCGCGGCCTCACCGCCTTCTGGGACCACGACACGCCCCGGACGTTGCAGCGGCAGGCCCTCCGCAAGGATGCGGCGCGGCTGACGCTGGAGCATCTCGCGGGCTACCGGATCCTCCTGTGCTCCAGTGGGGGGCCGGTGCCCCGGAGGTTGGAGCGCGAGTGGGGTGTGCCCCGGGCGCGCGTGTTGCTGCCCGGCGTGCAGGCGGAGCACTTCGCCCCGAGGACGCACGGCGTGCGCTGGGACCTGGGGCACCTGGGGCTGCTGTCGGCGGAGCGCCGGTCGCTGTTGAAGCCGTTGCTGTTGGATGTCGCGTGTGACTGGCCCGAAGGGCGCTTCCTCCTTGCCGGGACGATGTCCGTGGTGGATGCGGATGCGGCGTGGCTCGGAAACGTGAAACGGCACGCGGCCACACCGTCCCGCGAGCACCCGGCCTTCTACGGCGCGCAGCGCTTCACGCTGGCCGTCTCGCGAGCGGAGCACACGCCGGGCAGGAACCTGTTCGAGGCGGCCGCGTGCGGCGCGTCGTTGATCTGCGACCCCTGGGAGGGATTGGAGGACCTCTTCTCGCTGGGCGAAGAAGTGGTCGTGGCGCGCACGTCGAAGGACATGCTGCGCTACCTGCGCGAGATGCCGGAAGCGGATCGGCTCCAGTTGGGCCAGCGCGCCCGGGCCCGGGTGCTCGCCGAGCACACCGTGGCCCACCGGGCCCTGGCGCTGGAGCAGTACGCCGATGAGGCCGTGCGGGGCGGGTCCTCGGGAGCGCCCACCCGGGTGCCCGATGCGCTGGAGCGCTTGCCGAACTGAACCCCGTGGGCCCGTGGCGCATGAGGCGCCAGACGGATGGGTCTGGCATTGAGCTGTGATTGTGAGCCTGGCGCCGGGAGGAGGGGCCTCCCGGCAATGCCTCACACCGCCTGGATGACTCACTCCCCAGGCGGCGTCTTCACCACCTCGCGCGGCGGGAATACGAACTGCGCGGCGCCCGCCACGAGCGGTGAGTCGTCCCGCTGGAGCGCGGCGAGCGTCTCCAGCCGCTCCGGCGTCCAGCCGCGCCCCTCCTGCGCATCGCGCACCAGGCACTGGACGGCCACACGCCGCACCTCCGGGCTGGAGCTTGCCCCCAGCCGCGCGCCCACGGCCCTCAGCGACTCCACGGGCAGTTGGGCCACCGCCACCTGGGCCGCCATCAGCGCGTCCGCGTGAAGCCATCCCGCCTTCCCCAGGGCATCCAGGTGGCTGGCGAAGTCCTCCGGCTCCAGCGCGATGACGGCGCAGCGCACACGCAGCGTGGCCAGTCGCGGGTCGTGTGTCAGCACCTCCTCGGCCAGCAGGCGCACCGTGCGCAGGGGCACGGGACGCATCCGCTCCCGGGGCTGGAGCAGCGACTCCAGCGCCACGGCCAGCGCCCGCCGGTCGTCCACCACCGCCTCCAGCATTCGCGCCATCAACGGCAGGTCGTGCTCGTCGGACCGGTGGACGAGCGCCCCCATCGCCGCGCGCACCTCGTCGTCGAAGGGCGACACCAGCCGCGCGCCGCACGCGGCGAGGAAGACCCGCTCCCGGTCCTTCACCTGCAACCACGCCGCGCGCTGGAGCAGGGTGATGCGTGCGTCGGGCTCCGGCCGCGCCAGCACCTTCGCGAGCAGCGCGCACAGTCGCGCGTCCAGCGCTTCCGTGAGCCGGTCCGCCGGGATGTCCCCCACGCGCGAGGCCATGATGGCGTCCTCGCCGGTGACGGCGTGCTCGAACACGGCCCAGGTGGGCTCGCGGTCCAGGTGGTCCCACAGCGCGCGCAGCAGCGCGATGCGCACGTCCCGGTGCAAGGGCAGCGCGTCCAGCTCCAGCAGCCGCGCATAGGCCGCCTCCGAGCGCAGCTCGCCCAGCAGCCGCACCACCTCCTTGGCGACCGTCACCTTGGAGAGCGGCACGTCCGCGAGCAGCGCCAGCACCCGCGCGGGCGGCATGCCGTTGAACGCGCGGCGCAGGCCGTAGATGGCGATGCGCGCGCGCTTGTCCTCCAGGCACTTGAGCAGCGTGGGCACGCCCTGGCCCTGGTCACACCGCGCCAGCACCCGCAGGGCCCGCTCCTGCACCGCGGGCCGCGCGTCGTCCGCCATCGCCTGGAGCGCGTCCATCGGCGCCCAGTCCAGCGCCGCCAGCCGCGTCACCGCGAGCAGCAGCGTGGGCGTGTCCCGCTCCAGGTCCTCGCACAGCTTCGACAGCGCGCGCGAATACGCCCGGTTCTGCTCCGCGGTCCACCGGAAGAAGCCCGAGTCGAACGGGAGGAGCCAATGCGTCGCCCCCGTGGCGAACTGCCCGGTGATGACCGGCGCGGCCAGGAACGGCCCCAGCAGATCCTGACGCCGCCGGTGCAGGTACTCGCGCACCACCGGGATGGCGATGGCGCTCTCGTCCCGCTTGAGCAGCGTGGGCAGCATCCGGTCGAAGTCCTCCCACGCACGCGAGCGCAGGAGCCACAGCGCGTTCGCGGAGGGCTTGCCCAGCCGCAGCGCCACCCGCTCCAATTCCGCCACCAGCTCCCGGTGCAGGGGCACGTCGCGCGGCTCCCGCAGCGCCAGCGCCACCACCTCGTCGTCCCAGCCCCGGTCCCGCCAGCGCCGCAGCGCGCCCGCGAGCGTCGCCTCGAAGCGCGGCCGGTCCTCCTTCGACAGCCACTGGCTCAGCGCCACCGCCAGCCGCCCGTCGGGCGTCGCGTCGCGCACGGAGACGAGCCACTCCGACAGCCCGGGCACCAGGGCCGCGCGCTTGCCCAGGCTCGCCGCGAGCTGGAGCAGGGGCCCGCCGCGCTCCCGCTCCGCCCAGCCCTTCGCGAGGGCCAGCAGGTACGGCGCGGCCCTCCGCACCTCCTCGTCCTTCAGCCGGTGCCCCAGCCCCGCGTCCTGGAGGTGGCCCCGCTCCTTGAGGAACGTGCCCAGCCACGGCGCCCCCCACGCGGGGTCCGCGCCGAAGGCCCGCACCAGCAGCCGCTCCGCCACCTGGGCCGTCGACGACGACAGGTCCGCGGCGTCCAGCGCGTCGCGCAGGATGCGGCCCAGCGCCTCGGTGTGCTCGGCCTTCCACATCCGCCGGGGCCACTCCGCGAGCGCCTGCAACATCGTCCCGCGCACCGGGTCCTGTTCGTTCTTCCGGGCCAGCACCATCGCCAGCGCGGGTGCCATCCAAGCGGGTTCGTCCGGACGCAGGCCGGGCAGGGCCAGCAGCGAGCCCAGGGCCGCGCCGCGCATGCCCGCGTCCGGATGCCCCAGCGCGCCGCGAAGCTCGCCCAGCGCCTCGTCCCAGGGCAAGAGCCGCGCGTACACGAAGCGCGCCTCGGCCCGGGTGCCCAGCGCCACCACCTCGTGCAGGTGCCGCCGCGCCTCGCGCTCGCGCAGGTCCACGGGCAGCCGCTCCAGGTGCCCCAGCGGGATGACGCCGTCGCGGTTGCGCACCGCCGCGCTCCAGCGCTGGAAGACGTGCTCGCGCACGGCGGGGTCCTGGAGCTGCGCCATCAGCTCCGTGCCCCAGGCGGGCGAGGTGTCCACGGCCGCGCTCCACGCCTCCGTGACGGTCCGCCGCAGGGGCTCCGTCACCTCCTCCACCACGTCCTTCGCGCTGCCCAGCACCGTCGGGTCGCGCTCGACGAGCCACGCGAGCCCCTCCGCGTCCAGCGACGCCACGGCCTTCGCGAACAGGAGGTGGGGGATGGGCGTGGTGGGGTGC
>NZ_RAWB01000394.1 GCF_003612055.1 Corallococcus llansteffanensis | reverse complement strand
CCCATCGGGGCGGGCTCTGTCCACTCCGATGCCCGGCTGCCCCCCTGCTCCCCGGGAGACCGACGCCCCCGGCGTTCCCCTTACGGGCCGAACGCCCGGCGCGGGATTCCCAACTTCTTGCAAAGGCAAACGCCGGGTCATTCATGATCCCGTGGGTGGCGCGCTACTCCAGACGCAAGGAATTGTCTTTACGGTATTGCTTGAAAAATCCGTATGTGGCAAAAGCTTGCTCACGGGTGCCGACTGTCAATGTCTGGCGTTGGACCCGTTTCCACCCCCTGGCATCGCGCCCTTCTGGAGACAGACATGAGCTTCCTGCGTCCGCTTTCACTCTTCGCCGCCCTCGTGGCGTTGGTCGGATGTGGCACCGAGTCCCCTGAAGAGGGCCCGGCCCTGCGTCGGTCCGAGGCGGCGCTGACGGGCATCGACCTGGGCGTCTCCGAGCTGGGCGTGACGTGCGACGGTGATGTGCTGACGGTGACGGGGGCGATCCGCAACGAGGCGCCCACGGGCGTCGACCCGTCGACTGCGGGCATCTACGCGGGGGATCCGGCCGCGGGCGGCACGCTGCTGGCGACGGTGAACGTGCCCTGGCTGGTGGGCAAGGAGCGCTACGGCTTCCAGACGGTGGTGGTGGTGCCGCAGGGCACGCAGCGGTTGTTCGTGGTGGCGGACCACACGGACTTCTTCCCGGAGGACGACGAGGTGAACAACACCGCGTCGGTGACGTTGGCGTCCGGTGGCGGGTGCGTGGTGAACCAGACGCCGGTGGCGCTCTGCAAGAGCGTGACGGTGTCGGCGGGTGTGGCGTGCGCGGCGCCGGTGTCCATCGACAACGGCTCGTTCGACGTGGACCACTTTCCGCAGGCGTTGAGCCTGTCGCAGAGCCCGGCGGGCCCCTACGCGGTGGGCACGACGGCGGTGACGCTCTCCGTGTCGGACGGGCTGGCGTCGAACCAGTGCTCGGCCACGGTGACGGTGGTGGACGCGTCCGCGCCGGTGGCCGGGGCGAGCAAGAACCTGGTGCTGCCGTTCACCTCCAACGCGGAGTACCGGCAGGTGACGCTCGCGGACTGCGCCGAGCCGGCGACGGACAACTGCGGCGGGACGCTGGACCTCCAGCAGGCGGGCCGCATCATCCGCGTGGTGTCGGACGAGTCGGAGGACGCGCTGTCCGGGCTGCGGCTCCTGGCGTGCAGGGACATCCAGTTGAGCGCGGACCGCAAGTCCGCGCAGCTGCGCGCGGAGTCCAGCATCCTGGGCAACGGTCGCGTCTACACGATGACCTACGAAGTGAAGGATGCGTCCGGCAACGCGACCACCGGCACCTGCAAGGTGAAGGTGCCCAGCCTCCAGGGCATCCTCTCCGTGGGCCTGGGGCCGGTGTACTGCCAGGGTACGGCCTGCCCGGCGGGCACGGGCGGCGGGCTGCTCTGCTCGCTGCTGTAGTCGCGCGGCCCGGGGCGTCGTCCGTGAAGGGGAGGGTGGGCTTCACGGATGGTGCAGGCGTCCGAGGGAGCCACCGCGTGCGTTGACGCAGATCGGAGCCTCCCCTAGCTTGGCCGGCTTCCCGGCGCCGCAGCTTCCGAGGGTACGGACAGGGCCGCGCCGGGAACACCCGCAATGATGCGCAGGACGGACGAGGAATTGGGGCAGGGGGAGGCGCCACGGGACGAGCGTGCTCCGGATGGCCTCATGCCCGCGCTCCGCGTGGAGTACGACACGGATGTGGAGGCCGGAGGCCACCCGACGCCCGTGCTCCGGGTTCGTCCGGCCTGGCCACCGCCCGATGCCGGGGATGAAGCGCTGACGCCGGAGCCCGTGCGCGGTGGGGGCATGAAGACGCCTGCTGCCCACCGCGCCCGTGCGGATGCCACGACCCAGGCCTCCGCTCCAGAGCCTGTCCGTGGGCGGGCTGGGGCAGCGCGGGCCGTTGCTTCGAATGTCGCCCACGAAGACTCGGCGTCGGACATCGCTCGCAGTGACGTGGCACCACGGGGCGTTGCTTCGAACGTCGTCCGCGAGGACTCCGCTTCGGATGCCGCTCGCAACGACGTAGCACCACGGACCGCTGCTTCGAACGTCGTTCGGGAGGACTCCGCATCGGATGTTGCTCGCAACGACGTGGCATCACGGGGCGTTGCTTCGAACGTCGTCCGGGAGGACTCCGCGTCGGACGTCGTGCGCAACGAAATGGCAACGCGGGCTGTTGCCTCGAACCTCCTGAACCAGGACACCTCGCGGCCCGTCTCGCTCGACCTTCTTCGCACCGCAGCCCTGAGGCTCTCCGCGCCGAAGCCCGCTCGTGCGGACGCGTCCAGGCCTCTCGCGCCGAACCTCGTGCGCGTGGTGGACGACGTCGCCGAAGCCCGCCCCATCGAGGAAGCTCCGGCCCGGGACGTCTCCGCCTCCGGTGACGCCACCCCGGCCGAGCGCGCGGCCATGCAGGCCGCCGTGTCCTCCGGCCGCCGCAGGGAGCAGTGGGTCGCCCCGACCTATCTTCCGGAAGAACTGCGCGACGCGCTCGTGGCGGAGCGCAGCCAGTACCGCGCCCAGCGGCTCCAGGAGGCGCGCGAGGTGGGCCTCGCCGGGCCCGGCGTGCTGGGGCTGGTGCCGGTGCCCGCCGCGGATCCGGACTGGTCCGGCGGCTCCCTGCTCGGCTTCGTGGGCGAGGAACTCGTGTTCGCCGGCGACATCGTCCACCTGGACTTCGAATCCGGCCGCGTCTTCGCGTCGTCGGACGCGGGCGAGGACCTGGACCGCCGCGTCCTCTCCTGCGAGCGCTGGTGCTACCGGCCCTACGACTTCGCGGAGGCCCTGTGCGCGGCGGCCTCCGCCTACGAAGAGCGCGTCCCCGCCCTCACCACGGCCCTGTCATGCGCCTGCGGCGAGCTCGTCCCGGCCGCACCCTCCGCCCGCGAAGCGGAGCTGCTCCCCGTGGACCGGCTGTGGCGCCAGCCATGGGGCTGCATCTGGGGCCCTCCCGGCACCGGCAAGACGACCGCCGTCGCGGACCTCATCGCCCGCGCCCTGCGCGCGTACCCGAACGAGCGCATCCTCGCGGTGGCCCCCACCAACCGCGCCGCGGATGAGCTCGTGATGCGCGTCAGCGCCCTCCTGGAGCGCGAACCCATCCCGCTGCGCCCCCTGGCCCGCAGCATCTTCCGGGGCGGCACCGGCGCGAGCGAGGCCCTGTCCAAGCTGCCCACCGTGGCGCTGGAGGAGAACAAGTCGAGCAAGCTGCGCAACACCATCCAGGAGCGCGAGCGGGAGCTGTCGCTGGAGCGCTCCCGGGGCGGCGCCGCGCCGGAGCTCGCCAAGATGCAGGCGGAGCTGCGCACGCTGCGCGGCCGCGTGAAGGACCCCACGCTGAAGGAGGCGGAGAAGGGCGACAGCCCCCTCATGGTCCTCACCGTGCATCGCGCGCTCCGGCTCGTGTCGGAGCTGGAAGGGGAGGAGACCTTCCAGCGGCTCGTCGTGGACGAGGCCGGCATGGTGACGCGCGCGGCGACGGCGCTGCTCGCCCCACTGGCCCGGCAGGTGACGCTCGCGGGGGACCCCAAGCAGATCGGCCCCGTGAGCCGCGCGGCGGAGGGCGCGGGCGGCGGTGCCCAGACGTGGCTTCGCGCGAGCGCCCTGTCCCACCTGGAGGACGCGGTGAAGGACGCGGAGCGGCCGGACGTGCTGCTCCTGCGCACCCAGCACCGCATGCACCCGGACATCGCCCGCGTGGTGAGCGACTTCTGCTACGGCGGCGCGCTGGAGGACGGCGACCTCGTGAAGGACCGGGCCCTGAAGCCCGCGCCCGTGCCCGCCTTCCCGGCGCGCGCCATGTGGCTGGTGCTGGACGGCCTGAGCCGCGACACCCGCCGCCTCACGCACGGCCGAGGCGAGACGGGCTCCGGCTACCAGCGCGAGCTGTCCGCGGAGCTCGCCGTCACCCTGGCCCGCCAGGCCGTGCGCCTGGGCCTCACCGTGCTGTGCGTGACGCCCTACCGCGCGCAGGCAGCCCTCCTGCGAAAGCTGGGGAACGCGGCGGGGCTGCGCCACGACATGTTCAGCGCCTCCACCATCCACCGTCAGCAGGGCACGCAGTACGACGTGGTGATGGTGGACACCGTGGCCGGAGGCCGGCCCTTCCCGCCCCACACGCTGGTGCCCATCCTCAACGTGGCCGCCAGCCGCGCGAAGGACTACCTGCTGGTGCTCGCCTCCCGCGCGGAGGCCCGCGCGTCACCCGTGCCCGCGCGCCTCCTGTCGCTCCTGCCCCGCGTGCGCGTGCACCCGGGCACGCCGCCCCGCTTGGAGCTGCTCGCCACGCAGCCACGCCCGCCGCCTCCGCCTCCTCCTCCGCTGGTGCCCGTGGGCCTGGGCGGTGAGATCGAGGGCGGCCGCGACGTGGGCCCCCTCTTCACGCAGGAGCAGGTGTCGCTCTTCGAGCGCCGCTTCGACGACGGCCACCACCTGGTGCGCGGCGTGGCCGGCAGCGGCAAGACGTACGTGCTGGCGCACTGGGCCGCGCGCTACCTGCTGGAGAACCCGCGCGCCCGGGTGCTGGTGTCCTTCTACAACCGGTCGCTCGCGCCGCTCGTGGACAAGCTGCTCGTGGAGGCGCTCACCGTGCGCGCGGGCGCGCAGGCCGTGCCCGCCCTCAAGGCCCAGGTGACGGTGAAGCACGTGGGCGCGCTGCGGCGCCTGGAGCCCCACGCCTTCGACGCCGTCTTCGTGGACGAGGCGCAGGACATGGACGCCAAGGGGCTCGCGGCGCTGCACGCGCTGGTGCGCCCCCGCGTGGGCGAGGACGGCCGCGAGTCACGCTGCTTCCAGTTGTTCATGGACGACTCGCAGAACGTCTACGGCCAGGTGCCCATCGACACGCTGAAGGAGCAGCTCCCCGAAGGGCTGTCCTTCCGGGGCCGCACCCGCGTGCTCAAGGAGACCTTCCGCGCCACGCGCGACATCCTCGACGTCGCCTTCAACGTCGTGCTGGATCCGCTGCGCCAGCACCGCGTCACCGACCCCGGCATGCGCGAATACATGAAGGCCGGGGAGCTGGCCCGCGAGCGGCTCTTGTGGCTGCCAGAAGAGACGCTGGAGGGCCTCTACCGCGTGCAGTCCACCGAGCGCGGCGGCGTGCTGCCGCAGGTGAAGGACTTCGCCTCCAGCACCGGCGAGGCGCGCTGGGTGGCGAAGGAGGTGGCGCGGCTGGTGCGCGAGGAGCACGTCCACCCCGGCGACATCCTGGTGGTGGCGCCCGTCATGCCCGCGTCGTTCACGGCCGCGCTCCAGAAGGCGGGCGTGCCCGCGGAGGCCTACGGCGGCAAGGGCGGGCGGGACGTGGCGGACTTCCGGGTGAGCGGCGTGGATCACGTGCGCGCCACCACGGTGTTCTCCTGCAAGGGCCACGAGTGCCCCGTCGTCTTCTTCGCGGGCCTGGAGGCCCTGGACTCCATCGAGGCGTGGATGGCGGGAGCCCGCCAGCGCACCGAGCGCGAACACGAACGCATCCGCCGCGCGATGTTCTACGTGGGAGCCACCCGGGCGATGAAGCGCCAGTACCTCACCGGCGTCCGGGGGGGGCGCTTCCTCCAGGTGGCCGCGTCCTACGTGGAGACGCTGTCCGGCCACCGACAGGCGCCCTGACCACGGGCGCCTGGCACCGCTACATCCGCCAGCCCGTCACACCCGCACGCTTGCCGAACACCGGCTGGCCGTACACCTCGCGGAAGCGGGCGCGCAGCATGTCGAAGGTCTGCTGGAGGTCCGGCGTCGACGGCTTCACCTCCGCCAGCTGGCCGCCCATGCGCGCGAAGCAGCGGCCCATGGCACCGTCCAGCCACTGCGTCACCGCGGCGGTGTCCTGGTCCTGCAACCGCTCGAACACGGACAGGGCGCGCTCCAGCGTCTCGCCCACCAGCTCCGTGGAATCGACGGTGCTGCCCGCGCACAGCCGCGCCGCCCGAACCTCGAGGGCCGGACGATGCGTGCGAACGAACTCCCCGAAGGCTTGCAGATTCACAGTCACCATTCTTAGACGTTCCCCCCGTCACTGTCAGAACGGTGGCCAACAAAAACCTTGGCCCCGGACTTCCGGAATCGCATCGCTGCAAAATGATGGTACGGCTGATTTTTCCTAATACTCCCAGTCTCAGCAAACGAGAATCCAGGGGGACTTCCTGCCGTCCTGGGGGCCTGCGAGCCTCCAGGCGGGGTGGGCGGGCAGAGGCCGGGCGCCGGCGCTGTTCTCCGGCGCGCCTGGATCTGGAGCAGGAGATGGAATGCGCCGCGCGGTGGAGCTGACGGACGTTGAAGGCGGATGCGCGCAGGGGCCGCGCGTGCTGCTGCTGCCGGGGCTGGGTGCCCGGGGCGTGGGCTTCCGGGCCCTGGCGAAGCAGCTGGCGGCCGTCGCCCGTCCCGTCCTGGTCGAGTACCCGGAGGGCGAGCATGCGGCGTGCGGCGCGCGGGCGCTCGCGGAGCAGGTGCTCCGGGCGGCGGGCACGGTGGACGCGGTGGTGGCCAGCTCCTTTGGCGGCATGGTGGCGGCGCACCTGGCCGCGGGCGGCGCGGCGCGGGGCGTGGCGTTCCTGGGCTCGTTCACGCGCACCTCGCACGTGGGCCCGCGCGGCCGGCTCATCGCGATGATGGGACCCATCGCGGTGCTGGGACGTCCGGGGCTCGTGGCGGCGTCGCTGGCGGCGTGGCGGCCGGTGCCCTTCGCGCAGGTGGCGGACGTGGTGCCCACGACGGGGCTGGAGCGCCTGACGACGCTGCGTCGCGCCTTCGCCATCCACTCGGAGCCGCCGCCGCCGGACCTGCGGCCGCTGAAGGTGTCGTGCATGTGCATCCAGGGGGACCGCGACGTGCTGGTGCCGCCGTCGACGTTGGAGCGGCTGGCCGCGTCGCTGCCGGACGGCACGCCCCGGCACCTGCTGCGCGGCGCGGGCCACGTGCCCTACTTCTCACACCCGGAGGAGTGCGCGCGGCTGCTCACGCCGTGGCTCCAGGCGCTCGCGCCCGCGGGCCTCGCGGCGGTGGGGAAGGTCCCCACCGGGGTGGACCTGGGCTCCGCGGCCTGAGGCGCCGGGGGCCGCGGATCCGTGGGACTGGCGGGGGGGTGTACGGATGCGCGCCCGGGAAGTAGTTTGCGGTCGCCGATGTCGACCTGTTCTCTTCGCGCGCTCTTCCTCCTGGCGGTCCTGTCCACGTCGGCCCAGGCCGCCTCGGAACCGGGCCCCGCGCTGACGGCCTCGCCCGTCCTGCCCACCGCTCCGGCCCAGGCCACCGCGACCGCACCCGCGCCCCGGCGCACCGTGCTGCTGCTGGGCGACAGCCTCATCGCCACGGGCTTCGGGGAGTACCTCCAGACGCAGCTGTCCGCGCACCCGCGGATCCGCTGCGAGCGCCGGGCGAAGTCGTCCACGGGGCTGTCCCGCCCGGACTTCTTCGACTGGCTGGAGGTCGGTCAGCAGGAGGTGCAGCAGCACCAGCCGGACGTCGTGGTGGTCATCCTGGGCGGCAACGACGGGCAGGCCCTGCACACCAAGGTGGGCCGCGCCACCGTCGCCTGGGGCAAGCCAGACTGGGAGGATGGCTACCGGCAGCGCCTGCAGGACTTCATGACGGCCATCGCCGCGCCGGGCCGGAAGATCGTCTGGCTGGAGCTGCCCGCGACGGGCCGCCACCGCTTCGAGCAGAAGCTGGCGTTGATCCGCGGCCTGCAGCGCGAGGTCATCACCGGCCGCGAGGACGCCGTGCACCTGGACACGCGCCCCTTCTTCACCGACGCGCGCGGCAAGGCGCTGCACCAGGCCCGCGTGGAGGGCTTCCGCAAGCCCATGCGCCTGCGCATGACGGACGGCGTCCACTTCACCGTGGCGGGCGGGCGCTACTTCGCGAACAAGGTGTATCCCCAGGTCCTGGACGTGCTGGGGCTGGAGCCCGAGCAGAAGCACACCGCGCGTCCTCCCGCGGCCCCCGCGCCCGCGCAGCCCCAGCAGCAGGCCCACGCCACGGCGTCACCGTAGCATCAGGAGTGGCCCTGCCAGGACGGCGGCTCGCTGCCCGCGTCCGGGCGGAGCCTGCGGACGGCGCGCAAGAGCAGCTCCTGGTCGCGCGGGTTGGCGAGGAAGCCCCGCGCGCCCAGCTTCCGGGCCCGCTCGAAGCCCTCGTCGTCGGACGTCCCGTGCACGATGAGCGAGCCCTCGATGTGGACCTCGCCCGCGAGCAGCCCCTCCATGGCCTGCAGGGGCGCGAGCACCACGTCGTTGGCGCGCGTGTGCAGCACCTCCAGCGGTGTGGCGACGCGCGACGTGATGCCGCTCCGCGCGAGCGACCGGGAGATGAGCACCGCGGTGACGGGCGGCCAGCCGTAGAGCATCAGCGGCGGGCTGGGCACGGCCGGACGGCGCTGCTCCTGCGGGGCTTCTTCCGTCTCGCGGATGCCGTAGAGCGCGCTGAGTGCGCGGGAGAGCGCGCTGTCGGAGGCCAGGTGCGGCTCCACCCGCGCCTTGCCAGACACGGCCCGCACGTCGTCCACCGCGTCCAGGGACAGGGGCGCCGGCACGGCGAGGTGGAGCACCTCACGGTCCTCGCGCTGCTCCAGCCCGAGCGGCACGACGCCGTACTGCCGGGCGACGCGCGCGGGCACCAGCGCGGTGAGGGAGCGATCCAACGGGTGCCGGTCCAGGTCCACCGCGTCCACGTCGAACTGGACGGCGAGCCCGCGCAGCACGTCCGCCTCCGTGCACACGCCCTCGCTCACCAGCGCGCGGCCCAGGGGCACCCGGACTTCGTGATGGTGCACGAGTCCCAGCCGGAGCTGGCCTTTGTCGACCACTCCGAGTTCCAGGAGGATTTCCCCCAACGGGCGTCTGGTGCCGATTTCCATGCACCCGCAAGGTGGCAACCCCGCCCGCACGCGACGACGGACGGCCAGGGGCTCGTCTGGTCGCCCGCCCCTGGCGGGACGGCTTCGCTACCCGGGCGCGGGGAAGAGGGCCTCGTAGGACTCGGGCCGGAAGCCGACGGTCACCGACTCCCGGGTGACGAGCACCGGCCGCTTCACGAGCTTGCCGTCACCCGCGAGCCACTCCACCAGCTCCGCGTCGGAGGCCGCGTCGACCTTCGCCTTGCCGAGCGCGCGGTAGCTCTGGCCGCTGGTGTTGAGCCACTTGCGCACGGACACGCCGCTGAGGGCAATCCACCGCCGCAGCTCCGCCACCGTGGGCGGCTGGTCCACGATGGGGCGGGTTTCGAAGGAGACGCCCCGCGCCTCCAGCCACTTCCGCGCCTTCTTGCAGGTGTCGCATCCGGAGTACGCGAGCACGAGGACGTCATCGGACATGCGCGGGCTTCTACCAGACCCACCGGGTGGGTTGGGCCTGCTCGCATGAGA
>NZ_RAWB01000393.1 GCF_003612055.1 Corallococcus llansteffanensis | reverse complement strand
GGGGGAGGACAGTCGGGGCGGGATTGCGCGAAGGCCGGCAGGGCCAGCAGACAGACGAAGAGCGTGGCGAGCGTGACTCGCATGGTTGGAACCTTGGGTTTCAGGGTGTGCCGGGGGGACATTGCAGCCCGTGGGCCAACCCCCAACGCCTCGGAAACGGCCCGGTGTGTCGGCTCACGGGAGACACTTCGCGCGCAGGACCGTGGCTGTCCGGCCACACGCTCAAGGTATCCTGGAGTTCAAATCAATCCCGGGAGACGTGTCGCCATGGACCTCAAGCGAAGCGCGGTCGTGTTGGGAGTGTCAGGCCTGCTGATGGCGTGCGGCGGAAGTGAGCCCGTCGGGGGCGCGGTGGAGGAGGCCGGGCCGGACGAGCAGGGTGGCACGGTCACGGCGATGGTCTACACGGACCACGCCATCGTCACGTGTCAGAGCGCGACGATGTACGGGAACTACTCGACGACGTCGGGGCCGAGGGATCCGATCCGCGTGCTCGGGTACGGCGACAAGGTGGGCATCCGGCAGGACGCGGGCACGGCGTCGTGGGCCGTCATCCTGGACTACGGACCGGATGACTGGGGCTACCTGCTGCGCTCGTGCATGACCCGCTGCTACGGCCCCAACAACCCCATCGCCGGCTGCTTCTGAAAGGACATGACCATGACGACGACCCAGACGCTCAAGCGGGTGGCCCTGGTCGCATTCTGCGCGGTGGGCGCGTGGCAGGCCTTCCAGGTGAAGCCGGCCTGGGCGGCGACGCGGCTGACCGTGTGCGCCCAGGACCTGTATGTCCGCGATGCGCCCGCGGGCATCTTCATCGGCACGCTGTACGCGGGGCAGACGATGGATGTGACGAAGTACTCGCCCAGCGGTGACTGGGCGTATGGCTTCGCCTACGGCCACGTGAACAAGTGGGGCTGGGTGCAGAACGGCTGGTTCTGCAAGTAGCCCGCGCCTCTCGCCTCTTCGCGGCGGAACTACCAGCCGAGGGCTTCGGGGGCCGCTTCGAAGAGGCGTTTCAAATCAGGGATGAGCTGGTGCTGGCGCTTCATCTCCCGCCAGACAGTGGGATGCTGACGAGTCCGGATGCCTTGCTCCAGCCGAGAGAGGTGGTCCGGGGGCTGCCCTTGCTGTCGCTCGTGAATGTACTGCACGAGATGCGCTCGGTAGTCCCGATACGCGGCACGCCGTTCTCGTGGGAGCGCTTCACGGCGATTCAGGCCAAGAAGGTCGATGGTGTACGTCGCGCGCCGCTTCTCCACGGTGCCGAGTTTCGCGCTGGGGATGAACCAGAAGGTGTCCTGGAGATCCAGGCTCATGAATGCCGTCGGGTCATCCACGCGCGGGTCGAGGAGTACGGGTTGGCCCGCCACGGGTGGGAGCACGGGCGCTCCGCGGCGGCGCTCCACGTCCGTGAACACTCCCGTGTCCTGCGCGAAGACCGCGAAGCGGTTGCTCTTGGGCCCGTTGCAGGGCCCGCAGGCATACAGGTAGTTCATCCAGACGAAAACCAGGTCGGGATACAGCGACTTGGGACGGATGTGTTCCACCTCATCCGCGAGCGAGTCCTCGCAGTACGCGCACCGCTGAACGCCCGCGCACATGCTCGACAAGGTCGCCTTGACGCTATCGAAGGTGGGGTCGCCCTTCTTGTTCAGGCTGCTGAAGCGCGCTTTGGCGCGCTCGACGCGCGTCGCGTAGTCCGGAAGCGAGTCGATTTCGTGCTGGTAGCCCACGAGCCGCGACTGGGTAGGCTCTGGCAGCGGAAAGTTGGGAAGCCGGATCAAGGCTGCGACACCTCCGTGCTGTCCGGAAGGGCACTGGTCGCGGTCGGAAGCTGCGCGCGCAGATGCTGCTGTTCGGCTTGCTCCTCCGAGGACAGGCCCTCCGCGAGTTCCTTCTGGTTGAGGATGGCGAGCCGTTCGAGCTTCTCCAGTGCTTCGGGCGAGCGGAGGGGCACATCGCCGAATGCTCCCGTGCTGTAGGCGTCCAGCACGTTTCCGTAGAGCAGTCGGTCGAGCGCGACGCCCGTGACCATGCCCGCCTCTTCGTCACTGCCCGGCCTGGGAAGACGGAACACGCTGCCGACAGTCGCGGCTTGGCAGATGAGCGGACTGTGGGTCGTGACGATGAACTGGAGGTTCGGGAAGTGGTCGCGGAACCACCGCCCCACTCGACGCTGCCACACAGGATGGAGGTGCGCGTCGATTTCGTCGATCAGGACGACACCGGGTACGACGATCGTCGTCGGGTCGTTGGGCGCGAAGATCTTGTTGGCACCATAGGTCCGGGCGAGCTGACGGATCAGCTCGAAGGTCATGCTCAGGATGGAGCGGTAGCCATCGCTCAGGTTCTCGACCGCGACCTCGCAGCCATTGCCGTCGATGAAGCGCACTCCTTTGGAGGAGATCGATTCGAGCCGGGCTTCGTTGGGGAGAAAGTCGGGTTGGTTGATGAACTGCTTCAAGGGCTCAAGGAGGCTGCCCTCTGGATCCTTCTCCAGCTTTTTGAACTGAAGGAGCTTGAGCCATTCGAGGCACTCCGAAAGTGCAACGGACTCACCGAAAACGGAGAGGTGCCGCGCGAGCTTCGGGTTCGACTGGAACAGCTTCTCGTATTCCGTGTCACCGCCCGTAAAGCGCCGGAACGGCCCATACGAAGCGCAGAACCATCCTGAGCCATTACCCCATACAGCCCGCTTTGGATTAATCGGGCCGGACTCGCTGTGACCAAGCCGAATTTGAGCAGAACTGCGCCAGAACCCGATATTCACATCAAGGTACGGGCGCTTTGGTTCTCCAGTGAAGCCGTCAAAGGAGTCGTAGCCGGAGTCCCAGCCGAGGATGAGATCAATGTAGCCATGCGACTCCTTCCATCGAAGCCACTCGTTCCAGTCTTGCCGTAGTGCACTGGCTTCCTCCCAACCCACCATGGCAAGGGCAATGGCTCGAAGAAAGGAACTCTTGCCTGCGCCATTGTCACCGATAACGACATGCCACCCAGGTCCGGGCACATCCGGCAGTGTCCATGTCAGTGACTGGATGGACCGGATGTTGGTGAGGCGAGCCTCTTTCAAGTACATGCGCCCTAGCTCGCCCGAAACAGGGGGAGGGGTCAACCTCGGCTTCGCTCCGAAGCAGGACCGGTGAACGCACGAAGGCCCCCGGACCGTACCTCCGGTCCGAGGGCCTCCACAGCGCTCACAGGCGACTCAGCCGCCCTTGAGCTGGAGCGTGGGCACCGCGCCCTCGCCCAGCACCAGGTGGACCTGGCCCACCTTGGCGGCCAGGTCCTTGTACGCCTCCAGCTCCTTGAGCCGCACGAGGAGCGGGTTCTCCGCCAGCACCTTCGCCGTCTGCGCCATGGACCGCGTGGCCGCCGTCTCCTCGCGCCGCGTGATGACGTTGGCCTCCGCCTCCTTCTGCGCCTGGATGACCCGGTTGAGCAGCTCCTTCATCTCGCCCGGCAGCACTACGTCCTTGATGCCGAAGCGCAGCAGCTCCAGGCCCACGTTCTCCACCCCCACCCGCACCTGCTCGAACAGCGACGCCGCCACCGCCTCCCGCGACGCCAGCAGCTCATCCAACGTGCGCGTGGCCACCGCCTCGCGGGACGCAAGCTGCATCGCCAGGTAGAGCACGTCGTCCGGCGCGCGCGCCGTCACCGCCAGCCGGCGCGCATCCGCCACCCGGAACGCTGCGGACAGGTTGAGGCGCAGCGACACGCGATCCTTCGTCATCACGTCCTGGCCGGTGACGTGGAGCAGCTTCTCGCGCAGGTCGATGACCGCGAACTGCACCTTGCGCGCGACCGTCCACGCCGCGTGCCGGCCCGGAGGCAGCACCGCGTCCAGCACACCGTCCACGTAGCGCAGCGCCACGCTGCCCTCCGCGGCGATGGCCTCCGTGTAGTCCGTGGAAGGAAGGAGCGCGCGGACCTCGTCCGACGGAGGCGCCGTCGCCACGCCGGACACGTCCACGCGCTCCACCCGCACCGTCGGCGTCTCGGGCCGACCGGTACGACCGGGCAGCCGCTGCGCCGTCCACACCTGGTGCTGACCCCGCTTCAGCCACTGCACCGGCTGACCGTGGTGGAAGAGGATGGCCCGCTCGTCCGCGCCCAGCTCCACCACCTGGAGGTCCGTCTCCGGCACCAGCGCCAGCTTCGCTTCATCCAGTCGGATCAGCGGCTGCTCAATCGAGACGCGCTCGAAGCGGACGTGCTGGAACGGACGCACCACCCAGTGCCGGCCCGGCCCCAGGTACTGCTCCGCCCGCCCGTTCACCACCACGAACAGCCGCTCGTTCTGCGCCACTTCCACCCGACCGATGCCCATGACACGTCACCTCTGTTGCCTCCCGCGAAGGGGAGGGGACCTGCGAAAAAGAAGGAAAGGACCCCGCCGCTCACGGGCGCTTCACGCGGACGGACCGTCCGGTCCGCTCCCAGCCGCCCGCGCGTTCGCACCGGATGTCGGTCACGGACGGCGACCGGCGCGTTCCGCGAGCAACACGGAGGCATCCGGAGGCCCTGGCGACCGGCCAGGTTGCGTCGAGAGGGTGGAGGAAGCGGTGGACTCGCGTTGGCACCAGCGAAACGACGGGGTCCCGGCGAACGAAGGAATCGAACCTTCGACAGCGAGAGTTGGAGTCTCGTGCTCTACCAGTGAGCTAGTTCGGTAAGCGCCCAGCGTGGGCATCCGTTGCCCGCATTTCGGTAGCGAGCGACCGGTACGGCCTCCGATGATGGGAAAAGACACGAAGGCGATGGCCTTGAGGAACGTCCGAGCCCATGCACCGGCGCAGAGCGCCCTCGCATGGAACCGGATGCCTCGGACCAGCCCCGTGTGCCCCGAGGAGCTGCCGACGAGGGCACCAGACGCGGGTACGAAATAAGCCTGACAGGCGCTCGTCGCGAAACTCAGCCCCGCGTCACATCCCACCAGCCGAACCACATCGTGCGCTCCTCCACGAGCTGCACCCAGCCGGGCGCATGCACGTAGCTGCCGACCCGCAGCCCGGCGGCGCCCAACGCTTGCACCGTCTCCGCGAAGGACCACAGGTGCAGCGTCACCTCCGCGTCCGCCGTGCCCACCGTCCGCGTGGCGTCCTCGTGCGCCTCCAGCCCCGGCCTGCGCTCCAGCACCGTGAAGAGCATCCGGCCCCCGGGCTTCAACGCCCGGCCCAGGTGCCCCAGCACGCGCGGCAGGTCCTCACAGAAGTCCAGGCAGCCAATGGCCAGCGCTACGTCGAAGTGGCCCAGGTCCTCCGGCACCGGCTCCAGGTAGCCATGCACGCGCCACGTTCCAGACGGCCGCGCCCGCTTCGCCAGCTCCAGCATCTCCGGCGCCAGATCCAGGCCCACCACGTCCACGGACGCGTCCAGCCCTCGCGTGTGCAGGCCGGGCCCGCAGCCCACGTCCAGCACGCGCATCCCCGGGGCCACCGCGTCCGCGAGGAACGTCTCCACCCGGTCGCCGTAGCGGTGCAGCGCGGGGTAGAGCACCTCGTAGGCGGAGGCGATCTCCCCGTACACCCGCGCGACGGCGGATCCACCGGGCCGTGGTCCATCCGGCCCGGGTACGCCGCCGTCCGCTTCGTCCGCCATGCCGCGCACCCTCGCTCACGCCGCCGGTGCGCGGCAAGCCATCACAGAGAGCTGCTGCTGCCCCCGCTCTTGCGGAACACCGCCAGCGAACGCCCGGCCATCTCGAAGGAGCCCGGCTTGATCTCCTCGTCACCGCGCTTGTCGTCCGCCGTGTAGAGCTCCAGCACCCAGACGCCGCCCTCGCCCAGCGGCGGCACCTTGAAGGGCACCGTGTCGTGGTGCGCGTTGAGCAGCACCAGCAGCGAGTCGCCGCTGACGCGCTGGCCGCGCTCGTCCGGCGTGGGGATGGCGTCGCCGCCCAGCAGGTACGCCAGGGAGCGCACGAAGGGCTTCTGCCAGTCCTCCGGCCCCATCTCCGTCCCGTCCGGGCGGTACCACGCCAGGTCCTTGTGCTCGGAGTTCCACAGGTGCTCGCCCTGGAAGAAGCGGCGGCGCTGCAACACCGGCTGCCCGTGGCGGAAGTGGATCAGCTTGCGCGTGAACGCGAGCATGTCCTGCCTCGTCGGGTCCAGGTTCCAGTCCACCCACGACAGCTCGTTGTCCTGGCAGTACGCGTTGTTGTTGCCCTTCTGCGTGCGGCCCATCTCGTCGCCCGCGACGATCATCGGCACGCCGTTGGACATGAAGAGCGACGCCAGGAGATTTCGCTTCTGGCGCTCGCGCAGGGAGATGATGGCCTTGTCGTCCGTCTCCCCCTCCACGCCGCAGTTCCAGGCCTGGTTGTCGTCCGCGCCGTCGCGGTTGTGCTCGCCGTTGGCCTCGTTGTGCTTGGAGCTGTACGTCACCAGGTCGTGCAGCGTGAAGCCGTCGTGCGCGGTGACGAAGTTGATGCTCGCCTGCGGCCTGCGGCGCGCCGCCGCGAACAGGTCCGCGCTGCCGGTGAGCCGGTAGCCCACCTCCGACGCCTGGTTCTCGTCCCCCTTCCAGTACTTGCGCAGCGCATCCCGGTACTTGCCGTTCCACTCGTGCCACGGCGACGGGAAGCCGCCCACCTGGTAGCCGCCGAGCCCCACGTCCCACGGCTCCGCGATGAGCTTCACGCGGCTCAGGACGGGGTCCTGGTTGATGATCTGGAAGATGGGCGCGTTCGGATCGTAGCCGCCCTTGCCCACGCGCCCCAGCACCGTGGCCAGGTCGAAGCGGAACCCATCCACGTGCATCTCCTCCACCCAGTAGCGCAGCGAGTCCACCACGAAGCGCGCCGTCTGCGGGTTGGAGGTGTTGATGCTGTTGCCGCACCCGGTGAAGTCCAGGTAGTGCCGCGCCTCCGGCATCGTCCAGTAGTACGACGCGTTGTCGATGCCCTTGAACGACAGCGTGGGGCCCAGGTGGTTGCCCTCGCACGTGTGGTTGTAGACCACGTCGAGGATCACCTCGATGCCCGCCGCGTGCAGCGACTTCACCATCGACTTGAACTCGGCCACCGCGCCGCCCGGCGTCTTGCGGCTCGCGTAGCGCTGCTCCGGGGAGAAGTAGTTCAGCGTGCTGTAGCCCCAGAAGTTCGACAGGCCCTTGTCGTTGAGGAACGAGTCGTCCGCGAACTCGTGCACCGGCAGCAACTCCACCGCCGTGACGCCCAGCTTCTGCAGGTGCTCGATGATGGCCGGGGAGCCCAGGCCCGCGTAGGTGCCGCGCTGATGCTCCGGCACGCCCGGGTGCTTCATGGTGAGGCCGCGCACGTGCGCTTCGTAGATGACCGTCTTGCGCCAGGGGATGTCCAGGCGCCGGTCATTGCCCCAGTCGAAGAAGTCGCTCACCACCACGCCCTTGGGCATGCCGGCGGCGCTGTCGCGCTCGTCGCGCATCAGGTCCTTCTTCGGATGCTCCAGCGGGTAGCCGAACACCGGCTGCTTCCAGTCCACCTCGCCGTACAGCGCCTTGGCGTAGGGGTCCACCAGCAGCTTGTGCGGGTTGCAGCGGTGGCCCTTCTCCGGCTCGTAGGGGCCGTGCACGCGCAGGCCGTACAGCGTCCCGGGCTCCAGGTCCGGCACGTAGCCGTGCCAGACGAACTCCGTGCTCACCGGGAGGTCGAACCGTTCGATCTCCTTCGTCGGATCCGCCTTGTCGAACAGGCAGACTTCCACCCGCGTGGCCACCTGGGAGTAGACCGCGAAGTTGGTGCCCGACCCGTCAAAGGTCGCGCCGCGCGGCCAGGGCTTGCCCGGCCAGATCTCCCGCTTGCCACTCATGGGTATCGCTCGATTCCGTGGGGAAAATGCCGACGGAATCTGGGGTTGGCCTCGCGCCGCGGCAAGACGTCAGGGCTTTCGACTGTCCATCGGAGGGCGCTCCGGCAAGTCATGGGACCTGAAAGGATCCGCTTTCAGGCCGCCACGGCGTGGTCCAGCGAGCGCCAGGTGCCCAGGGCCCAGTCCTGCTCGTCCGGGTCATCGAAGCTGACGACGCACAGGGCCCTGCGGTTGCCCGAACGGCAGAGGGCGGTGAGCCGGCACTCCCCGGGCTCGACGTGGAGCGACGCGCGGCCGCTCACGCGGGCCCCGTGGTGCTCCAGCTCCAGGGCGCGGCGCTCGGGGCTCGTGGGGGCCAGCTGCTCCTCCGCCGAGTCCTCCAGGGGCAGCACGCGCACGGTGCGGCGGTGGTCCCGGGCCACCCAGCTCCCGTCGCCGAGGCGCGTCTCGGCCAGGGAGCCGGGGATGCGGATCTCCCAGCCCTCGGGGAGCGCCACCTGCACGGAGCCCCGCCGGTAGCCGATGGAGGGCCCGGTGCCGGGCGACTCCAGGGCGTGGCGGTGGACCTCCTCCGCGACCGTCCCGCCCACGCCCAGGTAGCCGAGCACCTCCTGCCACTCGCGCCACGGGTAGGGCAGCGAGGGGTCCTCGCGCCACGCCTGCTCCAGCAGCCGGGCCACGTCGCGCAGGCGCTGGCGCTCCTCGTCCAGGAGCGGCGGGCGCCAGACCACGTCCGTCCACAGGCGGCACAGCGCGCGCTGGAAGCGCACGCGCGCGTCCACGCCGGGGGTCCACCAGGGGAACACGTCCACGCCCTGGCGCGGCTCCTCGAAGACGGCGCGCAGCCAGCGCTCGTCGCGCGGCCCCATGGGCGTGAGCAGCGCGCCCGGGTGCTGGAAGGTGTGGCCGAAGCGCATGGACAGCGCGAAGCCGGAGTTGCCCAGGCTGCGCATGCGCAGCACCTGCCCCACCGAGTGCTGCAACCACCCCAGCATGTGCTCCTCCACCGGGCCCGCGTCACCGGAGTGGAAGTAGCCCGTCGCATCCCCCACGCCCGCGTCCGCGTCGGGCGGAGCCCAGATGATGCCGTGGGCCTCCCCCAGGGCCTTGAGCAGGTCGCACAGGTACAGGTGGTAGCCGGGCCCCACGGCGCTCGTCTCCGCGGACACGACGAGCCGCTCCTGGGTGGCGGCGAGCACCGACACGTCCCCGGCGGCCGGGTGCAGGCGCAGGCGCAGCACGGGAGCGCCCTGGGGGCCGTCCTCGATGCGGGAGCCCTCCTCCAACAGGTCCCCCGCCGCCTGCTGGACCCAGGCCTCCACGCGCTCCAGCCAGCGCAGGGGCGCCTCCGGGGGGAACGACAGCGGGTCGCTTGCGCCTCGTCGGCCTGCCAGCAACAGCTTCATGCGTCGGGTGCCTTCGGTTCGTGTGGAGGGTGGAACCTCTCTGGATAATGCCTCCCCCTGCTCCCTGTCATCCTGGGATGCCTGCTTCCGGATGGCCGCGTCCGCTTCCGGGGCCCCTGGCGGAGCGCCCGGAGGGCATCCAGGCGGGGTCCAGGACCGAGGGCCCCGACCGGGGCTCCCCTCCCTGGTGGCATGCGGAAACCCCCGACCCAC
>NZ_RAWB01000392.1 GCF_003612055.1 Corallococcus llansteffanensis | reverse complement strand
GGGCAGCGCGGTGCTG
This sequence comes from Corallococcus llansteffanensis, assembly GCF_003612055.1. GTDB lineage: Bacteria > Myxococcota > Myxococcia > Myxococcales > Myxococcaceae > Corallococcus > Corallococcus llansteffanensis. The sequence continues at coordinate 9,421 of NZ_RAWB01000392.1, read as the reverse complement.
GAGCTGTACGCGGCCGCGGGCGTCGGTCCCCGGGTGAAGCTGCTGGGCATGCCAGACGTGTTCCTGCCGCACGGGGACGCGCGCGTGCAGCGCACCCAGTTGGGACTGGACGCGGCGGGCCTGCGGCGCGCGGGCCGGGCGCTGCTCGGAGAGGAGGCCCGGTGAAGTCGAAGAAGGAGCGGCTGGACGTGCTGGTGGTGGAGCGGGGGCTCGCCGAGTCGCGCACCAAGGCCCAGGCGCTCATCCTCGCGGGCCAGGTGGTGGTGGGCGACCAGCGCGTGGACAAGCCCGGCGCGCAGGTGCTGGTGGAGTCCGAATTGCGCCTCAAGGGCGAGGTGCTGCCGTACGTGTCGCGCGGCGGCCTGAAGCTCAAGGCGGCCATGGACCGCTTCGGCCTGGACGTGACGGGCCGGGTGGGCGCGGACATTGGCGCAAGCACCGGCGGCTTCACCGACTGCCTGCTCCAGCACGGCGCGGTGCGGGTGCACGCCATCGACGTGGGCTATGGCCAGCTCCACGAGAAGCTGCGCACGGATCCGCGCGTGCGCTCGCGCGAGCGGGTGAACGCGCGCTACCTCACCGAGGAGGACCTGCCGGAGAAGGTGGGCGTGGTCGTCATCGACGTGAGCTTCATCTCGCTCACCCAGGTGCTGCCGTCGGTGCTGACGTTCCTGTCGCCCGGGGGACTGCTGGTGGCCCTGGTGAAGCCCCAGTTCGAGGTGGGGCCGGACCGGGTGGGCAAGGGCGGCGTGGTGCGCGATGCGGCCGCGCGGCAGGACGCCATCGACACCGTGACGGCGTTCGTGCGCGCGCAGGGCCTCACCGTGCGCGGGGTGATGGACTCGCCCGTGCCCGGGCCCGCCGGCAACGTGGAAGCGCTCCTCGTCGCCGACCGGCCCTGACGGCGTCCCCCTTTACGGGAGGACCTTGCGGTAGTCGGCCAGGGGCAGGGCCTGGACCAGGGTGTTGCCCAGCCGCATCCACAGACGGTTTCCGTTGTCCACGGAGCACGACAGGCTGCTGGAGATTTCATAGCGGAACAGCTCCCCCTTCTCGGCGGAGTCCACCGCGACGATCTCCTGGGGCATGGCGCCTTCCACGGCGGGGCCGTTGAGCAGGTAGAACTCGGGGCTGGTGGCCCGGCCCAGCTGCACCTGGAGGATGCGCAGGACGCCCGAGGCCTCCACCGGCTTGCCGTCCTTGTTCTTGATGGCGCCAGTCTCCGCGTCCAGGAACCACACGCTCTGCGCGCCGATGGCCGCCACGCGTGAACCGGCCGCGAACGGGAGGATGAACTGGAGCTGCGCGGGCAGGTTGCCGCTGGTCCACTTGAGCGCGCCACCCTCGCAGCCGGGCAGGTCCGTCTTGCAGGCCTGGACGCGCGACTGGCCGCTGCCGAAGGGGAAGCCCAGATAGAGAATCGAGCCGTCCGGGCTGAACGACGCGAGCGGGGGCGACTCGAACGTGCCGTTGTAGTCCAGGATGACGCGCTCGCTCACCAGGCCCAGGGTGCCGGTGCCGTTGGCGTCCAGCCGTCCGACGACGATCTGTAGCACGTTCGACTGCGTGACGTCCGCCTGCTTCACGAAGGCCACGAGCACGTCGGAGCCCCTCTGGATGGGCGGCGCGATGAGCGGCCACTCGGAGGGGAAGGTCCACTTCACGGTGCCGTTGTTGGACGTGTGGCTCAGCCGGGACACGAAGCTGTCGTCGTCGGCGATGAGCGCGTCGCCGTTGTCCATCATGGAGAGGTTGGCCAGCGTGTACGTCGACTTCGTGCGCCCGCTGAGCGTGAAGTCACTCTTCACGGCCACCGCGCCCAAGCCGGGGGTCCAGACCCAGCGCTTGTCGCTGACCGGGCTCACGTCCGTGTAGACGGTGTAGGGGCTGCACGGCAGGCCCATCTCCACGCTCTTCAGGAGGGCGCCGGTGGCGTCCACGCGGAACAGCGTGCCGATGCCCGTCGTGGGGTTGCCACACCCGACGAAGTTCACGGACGTGCCGCTGCCTTCCGCGATGAAGAAGTCCGTCACCACCTGGCCATTCGGGTCCGGGTCCTTCACCAGCTTCGTCACCGGCAGGAACTTGGTGGCCGCGGGCTGCGACACGTTGGTGCGGCCGTCCGAACAGGTGGCCTTGGCGTTGAGCGCCAGATCCACCGCGATACCCCGCGTGTACTTGATCTCGTTCGGGGCGATCTCGAAGTCCATCGAGCCGCTGGTGTAGGGCACCGTCTTGATGAACGTGTCCCGGTCGTAGATGGCCAGCTGCGACACCGCGTCACACCCGGACACGATGACCCGGATCTTCAGGGTGGGCGCCGCCGCGTTGGGCTCGGGGACGTTCAGCGTCACCTGCGGCGGATCCGGCGTGGGCGGCGGCTTCGGGTCGCCACAGGCGGTGAGGATGGAGACGGAAAGCGTGGCCACCAGGGCCCGCGGCACCAGCAGGCGCGGAAGAGCGAAGTGCATGGTTTCACACTCTACCCCCTCCCGGAGGAAGCGGGCGTCCCCCCGGACCGCCGAAATCCCACCACCGGGGCCCTTCCAGCCCGATTCCTGATCGCGAACCACAGCCGACCGCCCCGCCTGCTTCCAGGCAAGCATGGGTAGACGGTATGGGAAGAAAGTCACAGCCCTGGTGTTCCGGCGAAGGATCTGACCTTACTCCTCCCCAGGAGCAACGGACCCTCATCCTCACGGTCACCGGATCGTCACGCGCGCGCGGAATCCAGGGCGTGAACGTCGGGCCGGGGTATACGTCGCGCCTTTTCTCTTACCTTCTCACTCGGAGAGGACCGTCCATCTGCTGGCCCGCGGACGGGTTAGACGGCATGATCCGGAATCGACCATGACCCCCTACGCACCCAACGGGTATTCGCAGAGCTGTTCCCTGTCCGGGCGGGGCGGAGGCATGCCGTGAGGATCGAAATGCTGTCCGAGCAGCGGGGTCGGGTGCTGGTGCTCGCGGCGAAGGCCGCGGGTGACGCGCTGGTGGAGCGGCTGACGGCGAGCGGCTACCAGTGCGCGTCCACGGAGCGGGAGAGCGGGCTGGAGGAGATGGTGGATCAGCTCCAGCCGGAGGTCGTCCTCCTGTCGGTGACGGCCAAGCGGGCGGCCGAGCTGCTGGAGACGGTCCGCAAGGTGGACAAGCTGAACCGGCTGCCGGTGCTGGTGGACCAGGGCCGCGCGCGCTCCGCGGAGGCCTTCAAGCGGCTGGCGGTGGACGACTTCGTGCGCGGCGCGGATGAGCTGGTGCCCCGGCTGGAGTCGGCCCTGCGGGCCTGGCGCTTCAAGGAGCGCGAGGAGCGCATCCGCCTGCGCATGGGGATGCTGCTGGAGATCACCCAGGCGGCCACGAGCTCCCTGGAGCTGGAGGAGATCCTCCGCATCGCGGTGGAGAAGGTGGGCCAGGTCACCGGCACGGACCGCTGCTCGGTGGTGCTGGTGGAGGGCAGCCATGCGCGCACGGCCACGGTCGTCGCGACGCAGGAGGACCCCAGCCTCGTCCAACTGGACATCGAGGTGGCGCGCTACCCGGAGCTGCGGCGCGCGCTGGAGACGCGCCAGCCGGTGTTGATTGAAGAGGCGCAGCGCGATCCGCTGATGGCGGAGGTGCGCACGTCGCTCTTGCCGCAGGGCGTGAAGTCCATCCTGGTGCAGCCGCTCATCTGCCAGGACGACCTGCTGGGCGCGCTCTTCCTGCGCGTGTCGCGGGGGGATGCGTCCATCGGGCGCGACGAGCAGGAGTTCGCGCAGGCGGTGGCGGGCGTGCTCGCCAACTCCATCCGCAACGCGCGCCTGCACACGGCGGTGAAGAAGAAGCGCGAGGACATGGAGCTGGCGTACGTGGAGCGCTACCGCGAGCTCAACGACGCGAACCGCCGCCTGAAGGAGTTGAACCGCCTGAAGGATGAGATCATCGCGGTGTGCAGCCACGACCTGCGCGCGCCGCTCCAGGTGCTGCTGGGCCACGGCCGGCTGCTGCTCGAAGGTCCGCTGGAGACCCAGCAGAAGCAGTCCGCGGAGGCGATGATCCGCCAGGGCCGGAAGATCCTGACCCTGGTCGAGTCCCTGCTGGAGAAGGGCAAGGGCGAGGCGGCCCGGCTGTCCATCGAGCCGCGGGTGCTGGACGTGGCGCAGCTGTGCCGCGACGCGGTGGGGGAGCTGGGGATCCTCGCCGAAGAGAAGGCCGTGGCGCTGCGCTCCGAGTGCCCCGACAGCCTGATGCTGATTGGCGACGAGGTGAAGCTGCACGAGGTGCTGCAGAACCTCATCAGCAACGCCATCCAGCACGCGAGCGAGACCGAGGGCGAGGTGGTGGTGCGCACGCAGCGGCTGTCGCGGCCGGACGGCGACGCGGTGCGCGTGATGGTGAGCGACAACGGGGTGGGCATCCCCCCGGACGAGCTGCACCTCGTGTTCGACCGCTACCGCCACGGCCCCAAGGGCACGGGGCTGGGGCTGGCCATCTGCAAGGAGTTCGTGGAGCTGCACGGCGGCGAAATCTGGGCGGAGAGCCCCACCGACGGCGGCTGCACCTTCGTCTTCACGCTGCCGCTGGCCCAGGAGGCCGCGCGCAACCCCCGGCCCCAGCCGACGGCCGGCGCCGCGCCCGAGCAGCCGCGCGTGCTGGTGGTGGAGGATGAGCCGGAGATCGCCGCGGTGCTGTCGGAGGTGCTGCGCTCGAAGTACCGCGTGGAGGTGGCGCGCGACGGCGCGGAGGGCCTGGCGAAGGCCCGGGCATCCCGGCCGGACCTGGTGGTGATGGACGTCTTCCTGCCCAAGCTGGACGGGCTTGATGCGGCCATGGCGCTCAAGTCCTCGTCGGACACGGCGCACATCCCCGTCATCCTGCTGTCCGCCCACCAGGGCGTGGCCGACAAGGTCCGCGCGCTCAACCTGGGCGCGGTGGACTACATGGCCAAGCCCTTCAACGCGGTGGAGCTGCTCAACCGCACCGAGCGGGCCCTCAAGCTGCGCCAGGGGGAGAAGGAGCAGCAGGACAAGTCGACCCCGCTCCAGAAGCGCACCGGCAGCGACCCCGCCACGGGACTGCACGACCGGCGCGGCCTGCTCCTGCGGCTGGAGCAGGAGGTCGCCCGGAGCCGGCGCTACCACCGCTCGCTCACGCTGGCGGTGCTCCGGCCGGATCGCTCCCTGGAGGCGCTGCCCTCCAACATGGCGGACGTGATGCGCAAGCGCGTGCGTCACCCGGACGCCATCGCCCACCTGGGGCAGGGCGTCTTCGCGGTCGTGCTGCCCGAGTGCAACGCGGACGCCGCGCGCACGGTCATCAACCGCCTGATGCCGGACGTGGAGAAGGTGACCTCCATCGAGTACCGCGCCGCCCTGGCGGACGTCAGCCAGGACAGCGACCCGGTGGAGAAGCTGCTGGAGAAGCTGGGCGCGCCGCCGCCCGAGCTCCTCTAGCCCTGGAGCGCCCCCCTGCGGAAAACGGGGGCGCTCCGCGCTACACTCGGCTCCCGCGTGCTCCCGCTCCTCACCCGTGCCTCCGTGCTGTGCCTCGCCCTGGCCACCGGAGGCGCGAGCGCCGCCACCCCCAGGACGCCGCCGGCCGCGCACATCGACCGCGAGGCGATGCGCGAGGCCATGGAGTCGGCGGCCCACGACGACCCGGCCGCGTCGTCCGCCAGCTACGCGCACTACCTCCAGTCCCGCCTGCTGCACCTGGAGGGCAACCACCGGGGCGCGGTGGACGAGCTGCGCCTGGCGCTGGCCACCGACGACGGCAACCCGCAGTTGCTCACCCAGCTGGGCGAGGAGTACGCGCGCCTGGGGGACCTCGGGCGCGCCGAGCGCGAGCTGCGCCGGGCGGTGGAGAAGGCCCCCACGTACCACCCCGCCCACGTGCTCCTGGGCCGGGTGCTGATGGAGTCCGGCAACCTCACGCGCGCCCGCCAGCACCTGCGCCGCGCGGTGGCGCTGCGCCCACGCGACCCGGAGGCCTACCTGGTGCTGTCGCAGCTGCACCTGGACGCGAAGGCGCCGGACGAAGCCGTGAAGGTGGTGGAGGCGCTCGCGCACGCGCTGCCCGGCGAGGCGTCCGGCTACCGGCGGCTGGGGCTCGCGCTGGCCGAGCGCGGCGACACGGCCCGCGCCGAGCGACTGCTCACGAAGGCCGCCGAGCGCGACCCGGGCGACGTGGAGGTGTGGTCCACGCTGGCCCGGCTGCACGAGGAGGCGGGGAGGGCGAAGGAGGCGGAGGACGCGCTGGCGCACGCGCTGGAGGCGGATCCGGACAGCCGGGAGGTGCTGCTGTCGGCGGGCCGGGCCGCGCTCAAGGGCGGCTCGGTGACGCGGGCCCGGGCGTACTTCGACCGGCTGCTGTCGCTGTCCTCGTCGCCGGAGCTCGCGGTGCGCGTGGCCTTCAGCTACCTCTCCGCGAACCAGTCCGCCGCCGCGGAGGCCGTGCTGGACGCCGCGCGGAAGGACAGCCCGGGCGAGCCCCGGCTGGCGTACTACGCGGGCCTCGTCGCGGAGCGGATGCGCCGCTTCTCCACCGCCGCCGCCGCCTTCGCGGACGTGCCCCAGGACGCGGAGGTGTTCCAGGACGCGCGCGTGCGGCGGGCCCGGTGCCTGTCCCTGTCGGGCGACCACGCCCGGGCGCTGGTGCTCTACCGCGCCGCCATGAAGGAGACGCCGGCCGACCTGGAGCTGCGCGTCGCCCATGCCCGGGCGCTGGAGCGCGGCGGCTCGCCCGCGAAGGCGGAAGCGTTGCTGCGCGAGTCCCTGGGAGGGGAGGGCGCGGCGATGGCGTACGAGGCGCTCGCCGCCCTGCTGGAGCGGCAGGGGCGCTCCGGGGAGGCGCTCACTCTGCTGCGCGACGCCGTGTCCCGCTCGCCGAAGGATCAGGACCTGCTCTTCTCCCTGGGCGCCGCGCTGGAGCGTCAGGGCGACGTGGCCGGAGCGCTGGCGCGCATGCGGACGGTGCTCATGGTGGCGCCGGACCACGCGGCGGCGATGAACTTCATCGGCTACCTGCTGGCCCAGCATGGCCGGGACCTGGACGAGGCGGAGCGGCTGGTTCGGCGCGCGCTGGCGCTCCGGCCCGACAGCGCGGCCTTCGTGGACTCGCTGGGGTGGGTGTACTTCCAGCGCGGCGAGGCCCGGAAGGCGGTGGAGCTGCTGGAGCGCGCGGTGGACCTGTCCCCCGACGAGCCCGCCATCCTGGAGCACCTGGGGGACGCCTACCTCAAAGCCGCCCGCGCCGCGGAGGCCGCCGCGTCCTGGAAGCGCGCGCTGGAGGTCCTCACCCTGGAGCCGGAGGCCGCCGAACCCGCCGGCCAGCGCACGGCCCTGGAGCGCAAGTTGAAGGCGCTACCCTCGCCCGCGGCGGGCCGCTAAGGTCCCGTCACCCATGGCCCGCCACGACGAAGGCTTCTTCACCGGCAAGGACAACACCCGCCTGTTCTGGACGCTGGACCTGCCGGACACGGGCACGCCCCGCGCGCACGTCGCCGTCGTCCACGGCTACGGCGACCACATCGGCCGCTACCGGCCCGTCATCGACGCGCTGGTGCGGGACGGCTTCGCGGTGCACGGCTTCGACTACCGGGGCCACGGCCGCGCCGACGGGCGCCGGGCCTACGCCAACAAGTGGACCGACTTCCTGGAGGACCTGGACGGCTTCTGGCAGCGCGTGCGCCGCGCCGCCGGCAACGACAAGATCTTCCTCCTGGCCCACAGCCACGGCGGCCTGATGGCCGTGCACGCCCTGGCCAAGGGGATGGAGGGCCTGAGCGGGGCCATCCTCTCCGCGCCCTACCTGAAGCTCGCCATCACCCCTCCGGCGGTGAAGGTCTTCGCCGCCCGCATGGTGGGCTCCGTGGTGCCGTGGCTGTCCGTCAGCTCCGGCCTCACCCCGGACATGCTCACCACCGACCCGGAGCAGCAGAAGGCGGTCGGGGAGGACCCGCTGTACGTGCCCTTCGCCACGCCGCGCTGGTTCGTGGAGTCCACGCTGGCGCAGGCCGAGGCGCTGCTCCTGGCGCCGAAGATTCAAGTGCCGCTGTTCGTGCTGTGCGGCCAGGAGGACGGGGTGGCGCTGCCCGCGGCGGCGCGAAGCTTCTTCGAAGCGGCGGTCACGGCGGACAAGAAGTTCAAGGAGTACCCCGGCATGCGGCACGAACCGCTCAACGAGCGGGACCGCTCCACGGTGTTCCAGGACATCTCCGGCTGGATCTCCGCGCATCTCTGACATAATCAGTCCGCCCCGCTCCGGATGGGAGCAGGCGCTGGCGAGGATCGCCTCATGGCACAGGGTGAAACGGGCATCATTGGCAAGGGCATCGTCATCAGGGGCAACCTCACGGGCGGAGGGGACCTGGTCATCGAGGGACGCGTGGAGGGGCAGATTGCCCTGAAGAACCACCTGACCATCGAGGGGACCGGCCGCGTGCAGGCGGACATCCGCGCCGAGGAGCTGACCATCAACGGTGAGGCGAGCGGCAACATCGATGCCTCCACGCGCGTGGCCATCAACGCTTCGGCGAAGGTGGCGGGCGACATCAAGGCGCCGCGCGTCGTCATCGAGGATGGGGCCGTGTTCAACGGCTCCATCGAGATGGACGTGAAGTTGCCGGACGACATCTAGCATCCACCGGGGTTCGTCCCACGAGCCCCCCAGTCGCAAGCTTCGACAAGGCGGACAACACTCATGGCGAATACGGTCATTGGTTCGAGCATCGTCATCGACGGGGAGATTTCCGGTGACGAGGTCCTGGTCATCCAGGGCACCGTGAAGGGCAAGATCTCCCTCAAGGAGAGCCTCTACGTGGAGGGCTCCGGCGTCGTCGAGGCGGACATCGAGACGCAGAACGTGGAGATCGCCGGCCGCGTGACGGGCAACATCGTCGCCAGCGACAAGGTGGAGCTGAAGACGGACTGCCGCGTCGTGGGCGACATCAAGGCCCCGCGCATCCTCATCGCCGACGGTGCCTCCTTCAAGGGCAACGTCGACATGGACATGAAGGAGCGCTGATCCGTGGCCACCGCCAAGGAGCTCGCAGGCAATACCGTCGACAACACCGTGGTGGGGCCGTCCATCCTCATCAGCGGTCGTCTCACGGGTGACGAGGACCTCACGGTCCGCGGGCGCGTCGAGGGCGAGCTGACCCTCAGCCGCACCCTCATCGTGGAGCCCTCGGGCGTGGTGAAGGCGAACGTGGCGGTGAAGAACGCCATCGTCAGCGGCGTGGTGGTGGGCAACATCAACGCCACCGAGAGCGTGGAGCTCACCCACGAGGGCCGCATGGTGGGCGACATCCGCGCCCCCCGCGTCATCATCGTGGACGGCGCCAGCTTCCGCGGCCGCGTGGACATGGGCGACGTGGAGCCGGGCCGGCTGCCGGCCGAGCGCCCCGCCGTGAACCGTCCGCAGGCCGCCACGCGCCCCACGG
>NZ_RAWB01000391.1 GCF_003612055.1 Corallococcus llansteffanensis | reverse complement strand
GTATCAGTCCGCCGTCCCCGCCCCGCCACCCCGCATTTCCACCCGGGCGGACTTTTCCGGTGATTTTCCGCCTTTTTCCCCGCCATTAAACACTCGATTTATGGCGCCCTGCGTCGGTTAATTCCGGAGTTCGGGTCCAGTAGGACCCCTGCTGCAAGTAAAATCGGCGTGTCAACCGGGGGAATCTCTGGAAGTCAACGAACGGTATTCCCTGATTCCAAGGTAGGCGTTCTAACTTCCTCATCACACCGGAAACTCACGGCGCTCTGTATGCGAGAATTGTTCATCCCCCTTGCAGTGTGAGTGACCCATGAGCATTCGCCGCACCGAAGGTCAGACTCCCGTTACCCTCCGTCCCTCCACCGACACTTCGAAGACCCCGGCGAAGGCCCAGAACGTCCTGCGCGTGAAGGACGGCTTCGAGTCCGTCAAGGGCGTGGGCGGCGCCAACGTCGCCGCGGCCATCGTGCCCCCGACGACGACGTCGACGCAGGGCGCCCCCGTGGGCCGCCTCGCGCTGGACAGCAAGGAGGCCCAGTCGGCCATCCAGACGTCGCTGAAGCACCTCACCCCGCCGATGACGGCGCAGACGCTGCTGGCGGCCAACAAGGCCGGCGCGACCCTGGTGCCCAAGAGCGTCGAGCGCGACGAGCTGGGCATGACCCACGTGCGCCTGGACCGCATGCACGAGGGCGTGAAGGTCTTCGGTGAGCAGGTCATCAGCCACCTGGGCCAGGACGGCAAGGTCTCCAGCGTCACCGGCGAGCAGAACCCCATCCCCGCGGGCCTGGGTTCGCAGAAGCCGAAGCTGGCGCCCCAGCAGGCCATCGACATCGCGAAGAAGGAGCTGGGCGGCAAGGCCGACAAGCAGCCCTCTTCCGAGCGCGTCATCTACCAGGACCAGGCCGGCAAGTACCACTCGGCCTACCAGGTGGAAGTGACGCAGATCGCCGGCCAGGAGAAGCCGAAGAAGCAGAACTACATCATCGACGCGAACACGGGGAAGGTCCTGGAGACCTTCAACAAGATCGGCGGCTACTCGCGTCCGGCGGCGGCGGGCGAGTCCACGCAGGTCACCGGCGCGGCCAGCCCCAACGCGGCCATCCCGGACCTGGGCAAGGCCACGTCGAAGATCGCCATCGCGGATGACGTCTCCGTGGAGAAGCTGAAGCTGAACCTGGACATCAGCCACACGTACAGCGGCGACCTGTCCATCAGCCTGACCAGCCCGTCCGGCAAGACGGCCGTCGTGCAGAACCGCAAGGGCGGCGGCGTGGACGACGTGAAGGGCTCCTTCGACCTGTCCGCCTTCGCCGGCGAGAGCGCCAAGGGCGAGTGGACCATCACCGTCGAGGACAAGGCCAAGCGCGACACGGGCACGCTGAACAAGTGGAGCCTGGACATCACCGGCACGAAGCCCAACAAGCCCCCCACGGATCCGGTGGGCACCGCGGACGACCAGTCGATGTACAGCGGCCACATCGACCTGAAGACCACGAAGAACGCGGACGGCACGTACTCGCTGGAGGACTCGACCCGCGGCAAGGGCGTCGTGACCTACGACGCGAAGAACGCGGCGACGGCCAGCGGCCAGACGAAGATCACCGACGACAACGACAAGTGGGGCGAGGCCACCGACCCCGCTCGCGCCAAAGCCGGCATCGACGCGCACTACGGCGCGGCCATGACGTACGACTTCATGAAGAACATCCTGGGCCGTGACTCCATCGACGGCGCGGGTGAGAAGCTCGTCAGCTACGTGCACGTGAAGAACAACTACGTGAACGCGTACTGGGACGGCGACAAGATGAGCTACGGCGACGGCGACGGCAAGAACGCCGGTCCGCTGACCACCCTGGACATCGCCGGCCACGAGATCGCGCACGGCCTCACCGAGCGCACCGCGGGCCTCGTCTACAGCGGCGAGTCCGGCGGCCTCAACGAGTCCTTCAGCGACATCATGGGCACGGGCGTGGAGTGGTACGCCGCGCAGCACAACCCCGAGGCCAAGTGGAACTGGACCGTGGGCGAGGCCGCGTGGACGCCGAACAACGGCGACCCCACCGACGGCCTGCGCTACATGAACGACCCGACCAAGGACAACTACTCGGTCGACAACTACAAGAACTACCCGAAGCAGACGGAGGTGCACGGCTCCAGCGGCATCTCCAACAACGCCTTCTACCTCCTCGTGGAGGGCGGCAAGAACCGCACCTCCGGCCTGGAAGTGAAGGGCGGCGTCGGCATGGAGGACGGCCTGAAGATCTTCGGCCGCGCCCTCACCACGTACATGACGCCGAAGACGACGTTCGCCCAGGCCCGCGAGGCCACCATCAAGTCCGCCACGGACCTGTACGGCGCGGACTCCACCCAGGTCCAGAAGGTGAAGGACGCCTGGACCGCGGTGGGCGTGAACTAGTCGTCACGCGGGCTTCGTGAAACATCCTGAGGCGGGCCCGGTGTCGAAGCCGGGCCCGCCTCTTCCTTTGTCAGGTGTCAGGCTTCGTCTCAGGCGAAGAAGCGCGTCAGCACCGCCACCATGCGGGCCACGTCGGAGGCGGCGGCCAGCTCGCGGATGGAGTGCATGGACAGCATGGGGTTGCCCACGTCCACCGTGCGGATGCCCAACTGCCCCGCCGTGATGGGGCCAATGGTGCTGCCGCAGCCCAGGTCCGTGCGCGTGACGAAGTGCTGGGGCGTGACGCCCGCCTCGCGGCACAGCGTGGCGAAGTGCGCCCACGACTCGCCGTCCGTTGCGTAGGACTGGTTGACGTTCGTCTTGATGACGGGGCCGCCGCCCAGCTGCGGCTGGTGCTTCGGCTCGTGCAGGGACGGGTAGTTGGGGTGCACCGCGTGCGCCATGTCCGCGCTCACCAGGAACGAGCGGCGGATGCTCCGGTGGAACGCGTCCGCCCGGCCGTCCGAGTGCCCCTGGACGATGCGCTCCAGCAGGTCCTTCAGGAACGGCGACGCGGCGCCCTGCGCGCTGCGGCTGCCGCACTCCTCGTGGTCATAGAGCACCACGCCGCAGGTGGCCTCGCGCGGGCCGCCCGGCGACAGGAGCGCGGTGAGGCCGGTGTGGCAGCTGGCCAGGTTGTCCAGGCGGGACGCGTGGAGGAACTCCCCGTGCAGGCCCGAGCGCGTGGACGGCTGCACGTCGTAGAGGCACAGGTCGTAGCCCAGGAGGTCGTCCGCGGCCGCCGTCACACCCTCCTTCGCCAGCTCCTCCACCAGCAGCGCCCGCAGCTCCGCGGGGCCCGCGCTCTCCAGGCCCAGCACCGGCACCATGTGCTCCTGCGGGTTGAGCTTCAGCCCGTCGGTGTTGACGCCGCGGTTCAGGTGGATGGCCAGGTTGGGCACGCGCAGCAGCGGCCGGCGGAAGTCCACCAGGTAGTGCTGGGGACGGCCGTTGTTCAGCACCACCACGCGGCCCGCGAGCGACAGGTCGCGGTCCGTCCACGTGTGCAGCAGCACCCCGCCGTAGATTTCCACGCCGAGCTGCTGGTAGCCGTGGCGGTTGACGGGCGAGTTCGGCTTGAGGCGCAGGTTGGGCGAGTCCGTGTGCGAGCCCACCAGCCGGAAGCCGGTGGCGTCCGTGGGCTTCGTGCCCAACTGGAAGGCGGCGATGCTCGTGTCGCCGCGAACGACGAAGACCTTGTCCCCGGGCTTGAGGGACCAGGACTCCCGTTCGTCGAGCGCGCGGTACCCCGCGGCGGTGAGGCGGCGCGCCGTCTCCCGCACGGCGTGGTACGGCGTGGGCGACGCGTCGATGTACTGGAGGAGGTCTCCGGCCTGCTTGTCGGTGTCGGTGGGGCTCATGGGCCCGGCACGCTAACGCCGTCCGGCCCCGGTGCCACGTCCCAGTGTCGTTCCCCCGACAGGCGGACGTGCGCCCGGCGGCAGGATGGTGGAGGAGGCACGCGTCTTCGGCCCGGCGTCCAGGAACGTCCCCAGCAGCACCCACCGGCGCGCGGCGTCCTCGCGGGCCTTCTTCGCGGCCAGCGGCGTCGTGTAGTGCCAGAAGGGCAGCCGGTACACGGTGATGCCACCCACCGTGCTGACCTTCGTCAATTCGGAGAAGTGCCCGTCCTTCGCGTACACGAGGTACTGGTGGTCCACGGCGGGCATCGTCAGGCTGACGTGCATGTCCACGTAGCCGTCGCGCGCGTCGGCCTCCTCCGGGTGGTGGTCGTTGTGCGGGCCCGTGTAGTCGCCGGGCCCGTAGCAGAGCACCTGGATGCCCCACGAACGCTTGAGCGCCCGGCCGCTCACCGCCGCCGCGAAGCCCGCGAACGTGTCCGAGCGCAGGAGCGCCACCAGCCCCACCTCTTCCGCCGCGCGCCACGAGCGCGAGCGCCGGCTCTCCAGGAGCGCGGTGCGCACCCGCACCGTCTTGGGTAGCGCCTCCGTGTAGTTCTCCACCATGCCGGAGATGGAGTCCTCCGGGATGGGGTCCTCCATCGTCACGAGCGTGTCGCGCAGCGCCGCGTCCAGCACGTCGCGGGCCTCCGCGGCCTTCTTCACGTCGATGACGCCTTGCAGCGCGACGAAGGGGCGCGTGGGGTCCAGGAGCGCGCCACACGTCTCGGGGTCTCGACCTTCGAGAATGCGGCGGCCTCGGGGGGTGAGCAGGTCGGCGAACTGGGTGGGAAAGCGCGGGGCCATGGCGCGCACCATAGCGGTCCGGGGGTGGAACGCACGCGCTGGAGGAGGGCGTCCAGGCAACTCCCCTGCCCGCCCGGCGGATAATCCGTTACCCGAAATCCACGGTAGAAGGTGTCCATGACGTCCATCCGCAACCGCCCCACCGCTGTGCCCCCCGCAGCGTCTTCCCGCACGCAGGCCCCGGCCGCGCAGCCGGCCCGGACCAACCAGGTCACGCAGGTGTCGCGCGCGGACGTGCTCAACCGTGCGGAGCTGGCGCGGGTCCGCTCGACGCAGCCTCCGGCGGCGCCGGTGGCGGGCGCGTGGCGCGGCGGCCCGAACACCGAGGTGGGCCGGGCCATCCAGACGATGCGCGCGCGGCTCCAGGACGTGAACATCACCATCAAGGGTGACACGCCCTCGAGCCTGTTCGACCGCGCCATCCTGGACAACAAGCACGTCACGAACGAGCAGATCCTGGAGATGTCCAAGGTGAAGCTGGAGCAGCTCGCCACGGATCCGAAGGACCGCGCGAAGGTGCTGGAGAAGGTGCCCAACGCGCGCGAGCTGCCGGTGCACAAGTTCACCGTGGCGATGCTGTCCGCGGTGACGGGCATCGACCGCGCCGCGCTGTCGGAGGCCTGCCCCGACCTGGGGCTCACGGGCGCGCCGGGCACGCCGCTGCTCTACGCCGCCAAGACGGAGCGCATGCAGCGCTCCACCGCCCTGCACGACTTCACCGACTACATGCGCGGCGCGGGCGTGAAGGGCATGAACAAGGCCGTCTGGGGCGTGGAGAACCGCATCCTCTCCGCCATCGTCTCCGCGGCGGGCGGCGGCCGGTACTAGGAGGCCCGAAGCCTCCCGGCCGTGAGGGGCGGGCTCAGTCGTCCGAGCCGCCCCCGGCCAGCTTCTGACGCGCGGACTCCAGCCGCATCATCCGCACCCGGGACGCGAGCTCGAGCAGGCGCCGGTCCCGCTGCCACCGCTCCCGCGTCTCCACGTCCACGCCCTCCCAGGCCGTCTCGCAGCGCTCCAGCGCGCGCTGCAGTTGGGTGAAGGCGCCGCCCAGCGCCACGTGGACGCCGGGGTCGCTGGGGTCCTCCTGCGCCAGCGCCCGCATCAGCACCGCCAGGGAGACCAGCTCCTCGCGCAGCGCCACCGGCCAGCCGCAGCGGCGGCCCACCTTCACCAGCCAGCCCAGCACCGCCAGGTTGACGTGGCAGTCCTCCGCGGTGCGGAACGGGCGGAGGTAGCGCGTGTAGCCATCCCCCGGCAGCACGTCCTCCGCGCTCACGGTGACGCCCTCCAGCCGCAGCGCCGCGTGGGGCACCTCCGGCACGAAGGACAGCGCCGGCAGCGGCTCCACGTTCACGCCGGGCCGCTTCGCGTCCACCTTCACCATGCGCAGGCGGTTGCGGCCCTGCGCATCGCGGCCCTCGGTGGCGACCACCAGGAGCACCTCCGCGTGCGTGCCCAGGGTGACGTAGGTCTTCTGCCCGTCGAGCCGCCAGCCGGTGCCCTCCGGCGTGAGCGTCGTTTCAATCGCGTTGGGGTGCCCGCCGCCGGGCTCGGTGGCGCAGAGTGCGCCGCGCTGGTCCCCCGGGAGCTGGGGGAAGAGGGAGCGCAGTGCCGCGTGGTAGCCGGAGGCGAACGCGAACCCCAGCCGGTCCATGCGGAACCCGCTGGCGAGCGCCTGATCCGCGGGGGCCGGGAAGCGCGGCAGCACCGCGAGGTGCCGGCGCCACCAGGCCTCCACGGAGTCGAGCGAGGGAGACTCGGGGGCTTCGGTGAGCAGCAGGCGCAGGACGTCTTTCACGCCTCCACTCTAATGCCCGCCCCCGGAACGCGCGCGGCGTTTGGCGCTCAGCTCGCGGCGCGGCGACCCCGGCCCGCGGACTTCGAGCGGGAGGTCGCCGGGGACTTCGACTTCGAGGCGGCCTTGGACTTGGAGGCCGCCTTGGACTTGGAGGCCGCCTTGGACTTGGACTTCGACGGGGCCTTGGCGGAGCGCTTGGCCTTGCTCGCGGACTTCTTGCGGCGCGCGGGGGCCTTCTTCTCCGGGGCGAGGATGGTGCCCCGGCACGAGGGCGTGCCGCAGCGGCAGACGTAGAGCCCCTCGGCGTCGTCGCCCATCTCCGGCGTGCGCTCGTAGGCGTAGTCGTACGTCAGCTCCTCGCCCGGTTCGATGGCGCGCAGCGCGTAGATGTGGATGTGGCCCTTGTCGATGAGCGACTGGCAGTTGGGCTCGCACGAGTGGTTGATGTAGCGCGACTCGTTGTGCACCGTGCCCGCGTCCAGCACCGTGTCGTCGTCCAGGTTGAAGAGGAAGGTGTGGTGGCGCTCCATCGACTCGTCGTCGTAGCGCACGTCCGCCTCGGCCTGGGTGATGCGCTCACCGATGTACTCGATGATGCGCGCCCCCTTGCGGATGCGGCGGGTGGCGAAGGCACCGAGCCCCTGGATGGGAGACTGGCGCAGCTCGAAGGGGATCGACGGGGTCGGCTGGAAGGAAGGAGAAGTCATCATCGGGATGGGAGCGGCTGGGGCGGGGTGCAGGTTCGGCCAGGACGCTGCCTTGAGGCGCGGTGTAGCGTGCCGCAGTCAAGCCCGCGAAGAAAGGCACTCGAACATGCGGTGGTGGCTCGTGGTGGGAGCGGTGAACGCTTTCCTGTCCGTGGCGGCGGGAGCCTTCGGGGCGCATGCGTTGCGCGCCCGACTTCCCCAGGACCTGCAGGTCATCTTCGAAACAGGCGCGCGCTACCACATGTACCACGCGCTCGCGCTGGTGGCCGTGGGACTGCTGGGCCTGACGCGCCCCTCGCCGCTCCTGTCCGCCGCGGGCTGGGCGATGCTCGCGGGCATCGTCCTGTTCTCCGGCAGCCTCTATGCGCTCGCCCTCTCCGGGGTGCGCGTGCTGGGCGCCGTCACCCCGCTGGGCGGTTTGGGGTTCCTCGCGGGCTGGGTCCTCTTCGCCATCGCCGCGTGGCGCACGGCGCCGTGAGGCGCGGTCACTCCCTCAGCAGGGGCGGCAGCGGGTAGATGAGGTCCAGGTCGCGGTGGTTGCGCAGCCCGCAGGCCTCGCGCTGCACGGTGAGGTTCCAGCGCAGCCGCTCCGCCTCCTTCCAGAGCGCGCGGTAGCCCGCGTAGCGCTCCACCCGTGAGAGGCCGCTCGACGCGCGCAGCTCGCGCTCGGAGCGGGAGAGCGCGTCGAGGGCCTTCTCCAGGCTGTCCCCGGAGCGGCGCAGCCCGGAGGCGCGCTCGCGCTGGAAGTCCACCTCGACAGGCAGCAGGGTCTCGACTTTCACCGGACGGGCCATGGCCTCCCCCTAACAGCGAGGCGGTGGCTTCGCAGGCCGCGCCGGGAGGGCCCCGGGAGGCGGCGCGGCCCCCTCACCCTGGACCCCACCGGGCGGGCAGGCGGGTCAGGCGGGCGGCGTCGGCGCTCCCTGGCGCCAGACCTCGCGCGCCCAGGCGAGGCCCGCGCCCAGCACCATCCCGTTGCGCACGAGCAGCAGCACCGTGTGCGGCCACTGGAGGCCGGAGTAGTACGTGCTTCCCGCGAACAGGCCCCGGGTGATGGCCGCGGCGATCAGCAGCACGACGGACGGCCCCACCGCGCCGGAGAGCAGCGCGAGCGCGGCGGCGCCGGTGAGCCAGATGAGGTACTGCGGGCTCAGCACCGGGTTGAGGATGACGAAGGCCACGAGCGGCACCAGCGCCAGCCGGGCCAGGTCCTCGATGTGCTGGGGCGGCTTGCGCCACGCGCCCCGCACGGACACCCCCGCGGCCAGCAGCGAGCCCGCCACCCAGACGTAGCGGGTGAGGACGCGCACCGCTTCCGCTGCGGGGCCGTGCAGCTCATAGGAGGCCGGCGCGTTGACCCACTGCGCCTGGACGAGCCCCAGGAGCTTCGCGGCCCACAGCAGGCCCGCGCTCAGCGACTCCACCTGGAGCCCCCGGTCGACGTGGAACGACGCGAACCGCCACCACGGCCACAGGAGGCCCAGCGGAAGCAGCGGCAGCACGCCCACGGCGAGGCCGGTCAGCAACGCCCGCGTGGGCTTCAGGCCCCGCCGCCAGCACACGGCCAGGGCCAGCGGGACGAGCACCGCCGGGTACAACTTGGTGACGGTGCCCACCGCGAGCGCGACGCCCGCCCACCCCTCGCGCCGCCGCATCAGGGCCACCAGCGCGGCCAGGACGAACACCGCCGGGATGAGGTCGTAGCGCTTGAGGTAGTGGATGCTCTGGATCCAGCTTGTGACGCTGTACGCGGCGAGCGGCACCCACGCGCGAAAGGACGTGCCCCAGCGCCGCACGCCCTCGGACAGCAGGAGCCACTTGATGCACGCGTCGAAGAGCGTGAGCTGCAGGCCGAAGGCGAGGATGAAGCCGCGCTCGTCGCCGCCCACCCAGGCGGCGGGCACGAACCACAGGAGCGCGTAGGGCGGGTATTCGAAGCGGAAATCGACGTTGGGAGTCGCGCCCTCCAGGAAGGCGTGGGCCGTCCTGAAGTACAGGTACAGGTCGCCCGCGCGCGGAGAGAACGCGTAATAGGCGAGCGGCAACACGCTCACGACGAGCGCGAGCCAGTGCAGGGGGCCGGGCCGGAAGCGGAAGGGTGCGGACGAAGTCGGAGCGGACACGAGCCACCACTCTGCCCGCGCGGCCCGGGCGCTGTCGCTGGGAAAGGCGTCCGCCGCCTCCCCCGCCCCCCGTGCCTCCCGCCGCCCGGGATGCGCGGCGGCACCCGACCCGCTAGGTTTGCCCCTCCCGTGCCTACGACGCTCCAC
>NZ_RAWB01000390.1 GCF_003612055.1 Corallococcus llansteffanensis | reverse complement strand
AGAGACAGGTCCATCACGCCGTTGAGCGCCTCCGCCACCGCGCTCGCCTCGGACCACCGTCCGGGCGCGAGCCCCACCACGTCCAGGTCCTCGCGCGTGACTCCCGCGTGCAGCACCAGCAGCGAATCCCCCGCCGCGTGCGCCACGCGGAACCGCCGCGCCCGCAGCAGGTGCTCCACCCACGCGCGCTGCTCCTCGCGCCACGTGCTGAAGTCGCGCGCCGCCAGCTCCACGGTCGGCAGCGCGGGCCAGCGCGCGATGAAGTCCCGTTCGGCCGCCGCGTCCGTGGCGTCCCCCGCGTAGAGCCGGTCCGCCTCCGCCTGCGCGGCGCGGAACGTCGCATCGGTGAAGTCCGCCAGCTCTCCCACGCGCCCCAGGTCGTGGTTGCCCAGCAGCAGCACCGCTTGATCCGCCGGGTGGGACGCGAGCCACGCCACCAACCGCAGGCTGCTCCGGGCCACGCGGTCGCGCTCGGACGCCGGGCCCCAGTCGAAGTGGTCGCCCACGGACACCAGGCACACGTCCGGACGCAGCCCGCCCTCCCCATCCAGCAGCCCGTGCAGCGAGAGGATGGACAGCACGCGCTCGAAGTCCGCCTGGGGGTCCCCCATCGCGACGTGACGGGTGCGGCAGCGGCCGTCCGGGGGCATCGCGTGCGGCCCCCTGGCCAAGGCCGCATCGGCGCGGGCCAGCGCCTTCTCGAGGAGCGCGTCGTTCATCCCTTCATCCTACTCACGCCCCGCGCGGTGCGTGCCCATCGCGCCCAGGGTCAGGACTGGAAGAAGCGCGAGATGAGCGCGGAGCGGCTCTCCACCTGGGCCTTGTTCAAGAGGTGCGTGACGTGCACCTCCACCGTGCGCTCGGCGCAGCCCAGGTGCAGGGCGATGGCCTTGTTCGTCTCCCCCTGCACCACGTGCTCCAGCACCTGCGCCTCGCGCGCGGTGAGCCCCCAGCGCTGGGTCAGCACCGGCAGGCGCGAGCCCGGATCCAGGGGCGGGCCCGGGTCCAACACCAGGTAGTGGTCCGGCAGCCCCGGGGTGCGCAGTGGGCCGGAGGAGAACAGGGGGCCCGTGCCCGGTGGGCTCCGGATGCAATCGCGCACCTGCGTCGTCAGCCCCTGCGCGTCCTGCGCCAGGCGCGCCTGCCCTGCCTTGTTGGTGTGCATCACCCGCCCGCCGAACGTGACGACCCACGCGGGCCGCCCCAGCACCTCCAGCGCCGCTCCCAGCGCCGGGCCCAGCAGGCCCGCTTCCCTCAAGCGCCGGTCCAGGGCCATCCGCCGCTGGATGGCCGGCGTCAGCGCGTGCAGCAGGTGCTGCTCCCGCTCCGTGAAGGGCTCGGGCCGGAACGCGCCCACCCAGCCCAGCATCGTGTCGCCCTCGCACACCAGCACCCGCAGCTGGGCCATGTGCTCCAATCCCAGACGCTGGTACAGGCGCATGGCATGCACGGAGAGCTGGGTCCGCGCCTGCGCCCACTCCTCCTGCGTCAGCCCCAGCCGCTCCCACGGTGCCCCCGCCTCGTCCACGGGGGCGGGCAACGCCTGGAGCCCCTCCGCGAGCCCGATGGCGGTGAAGCGCAGCGGCCGGTTGCGCTGGAGCAGCGGCGGCCGCGCCGGGTCGAAATAGCCGAAGCGGCTGCCCGCCGGAGGCAGGAACGCGTCGAACACCTCCGTCAGCACCGGGGGCGGCTCCGGGAAGCCCACGCCGTGCACGAAGGAGGTGTGGTAGCGCTCGGGACCTACATCCACGCCGTAGGCCGCCGTCCGCTCGGCGCGCAGGGCGTCCCGGAGCGCCGCGAGGACCGTGGGCAGCGTCTCGGAGCCGGGCTCCATCACCGTCAGCAGGCCCTCCAGCTCCCGCAGCAGGCGTTGGTCCTCGGAAATCAAATCACTCACGATTTCCTTAGTATACCCGTTGGGGGCAATTGAAAGACTTGTGAGGTCGGAAGTGGAATCCGTCCTGCGTCCGCCTGTCCAGGTGGGACGTCATTACCCAGAGCCCGAGTCGTTTAGGACTCGCGTGATTTCCTCAATAGAAAAGGATTTCTCACGGGGGCAAAGTGGCGTTCCGTGCCCTTCCGGGGGGGTGGGCCGACCTGGAGTCGAAGAATCCGTGTGTGCGCGCGCCGGGCGTCCCCCCAGGGATGTCCGGCGCGCTGCCCCTTTCTCCGACGCCGCCCTCCAGTACCGGGTCCTGTCCGACATCCCACGGGGCGGTGCCGTCCTCCTTCGCGGGTGACGGAGCGCGGCGATGATGGCCGCTTTCCTCGAGCCCGCGCCCCGGCGCCGGAGGCCCTCACATGACGCGCGACCATGCCTATTACGCCCGGGCCCTGGAGGGACGGCGGCTGCCATTGGCCTTCGCGGACCTGGACCTGCTGGGCGAGAACGCGGAGGCGCTGGTGCGGCGCGCGGGAGGGCGGCCGGTGCGCCTGGCCACGAAGTCGGTGCGGTGCGTGGCGCTGCTGCGGCGGGTGCTCGACGGGCATCCCGGCTTCCAGGGCCTCATGTGCTTCAGCGCCGACGAGGCCGTGCGCCTGCGCGAGCACGGCTTTACGGACCTGCTCATGGGCTACCCCGTCGTGGATCCGGAAGCCCTGGCGGAGCTGTGCCGGCCGCCAGCGCCCGTGACGCTGATGGTGGACTGCGCGGAGCACGTGGCGCTCGCGGCCCGGGCGGCGCGGCGTCAGGGCACGCGGGTGCCGCTGTGCCTGGACGTGGACCTGTCGGTGGACCTGCCGGGGCTGCGCTTCGGGGTGCACCGCTCGCCGGTGCGCACGCCCGGGGACGCGCTGGCGGTGGCCCGGCGCATCGCGGAGGAAGGGGACGTGTTCCTCGACGGGGTCATGGGCTACGAGGCGCAACTCGCGGGCGTGCCGGACGCGGCGCCGCACGCGCGGGCGAAGAACCTGGTCATCCGCGCGCTCAAGCAAGCCTCCGTGGGGCCGGTGCACGCGCGCAGGCAGGCGGTGGTGGCGGCGCTGAAGGACGCGGGCTTCCCGGTGCGCTTCGTCAACGGCGGCGGCACCGGCAGCCTGGAGTCCACGCGAGAGGACGCGAGCGTCACCGAGCTCACCGCCGGCAGCGGCCTGTATTCCCCGGGCCTCTTCGACGGCTATCGCGGCTTCCACCACCAGCCCGCGGTGGCCTTCGCCATCCCCGTCACGCGACGTCCCGGGCCGGGCCTGTTCACGTTGCACGGCGGCGGCTACGTGGCCTCCGGCGCGGCGGGCGCGGACAAGCTGCCCACGCCCTACCTCCCCGAGGGCGCGAAGCTCCTGCCGCTGGAGGGCGCGGGCGAGGTGCAGACGCCCATCGCCTACACGGGCCCGGTGTCGCTGCCCCTGGGCGCGCCGGTCTTCTTCCGCCATGCGAAGGCGGGCGAGGTGTGCGAACACTTCCGCACGCTCCTGCTCATCTCCGAGGGGCGCGTGGTGAAAGAGGTTCCAACCTACCGGGGTGAGTGGGGATGACGGGATGGCGTCCGTGACGGCGAAGACGAAGACGTGGCGCAACTGGTCCGGCGCGGTGGTGGCGCACCCGTCCGAGTTCCTCCAGCCGGAGTCGGAGGACGCGCTGAAGGCCGCGCTCCGCGACGCAGGGGCCCGGGGCCGCACCGTGCGCGTGGTGGGCAGCGGTCACTCGTTCCCGCCGCTGTGCGCGACGGACGAGACGATGGTGTCGCTCGCGTCGCTCACGGGGGTCGAAGCGGTGGACGTCTCGCAGCACACGGCCACGGTCCGCGCGGGCACGAACCTGCGCGAGCTGGGGGCGCTGCTCGCGTCGCACGGCCTGGCGATGGAGAACCTGGGCGACATCAACAAGCAGTCGCTCGGCGGCGCGCTGGGCACGGGCACGCACGGCACGGGCGTGGGGCTGGGCATCCTCTCCACGCAGGCGTCTGCGATGACGCTCGTCACCGCGAGCGGCGAGGAGGTGATGTGCTCGGAGGACGCGGCGCCGGAGTTGCTCCAGGCGGCGCGCGTGTCGCTGGGCGCGCTGGGCGTGGTGACGCGGGTGCGATTGAAGCTGTTGCCCGCGTACCGGCTGCGGCTGACGCGCCGGAACCTGGGCCTGGAGGAGTGCCTCGCGGGGCTGGACGAAGCGCGCTCGCGCCACCGGCACTACGAGTTCTTCTGGTTCCCCCACTCGGACCGCGTGATGACGAAGGCGATGGACCTCACGGACGAGGCCCCGCACGGGGTGGGCGTGGGGCGCTGGCTCAATGAGATGGTGATGGAGAACGCGGTCTTCGGCGCGGTGAGCCGCGCGTGCCGGATGAACCCGTCGTGGTGCGCGCCGGTGAGCCGGCTGTCGGCGAAGCTGGCCTCGGAAGGCGTGCTCGCGGGGCAGAGCCACACGCTGTTCGCCACGCCGCGCCTCGTGCGCTTCCAGGAGATGGAGTACGGCGTGCCGGTGGAGCGGGGCCCGGACTGCCTGCGTGAAATCGCGGAGTACCTCACGCGCGAGAAGCTGCCCGTGCACTTCCCGGTGGAGTACCGCTTCGTGCGCGGGGACGACGTGTTCCTGAGCCCGGCGCACGGCGGAGACCGCGCCTTCATCGCGGTGCACCAGTACCAGGGCATGCCCCTGGAGCCGTACTTCTCCGGCGCGGAGGCCATCTTCCGCAACCACGGCGGCCGTCCCCACTGGGGCAAGCTGCACACGCAGACGGCGGCGACGCTGAGACACCTGTATCCGCGCTGGGATGACTTCCAGCGCGTGCGCGAGCAACTCGACCCGGAGGGACGCTTCCTCAATCCCTATCTGCGACGTCTCTTCCTGGAAGAGCACTCGGCGTCCCGCACCCGGAGCGAATCCGGAAACGCACGGCTTGCGTAGCGTCCCGCCCTGACGCGCGGAGGCGCGAAGGTCACGACGCACCCTGAAGCCTCCACTTCGCGCCCTGACGCGCGGGGTCATCCGCCAAGTTGTCGAAAACGCACCCTCCGCTCCCCGGCACGCGGTTGGCTAGGGGATGCTGCACACAGGACGCGGTGGCGACCTTCGAGGGGGATGGATGCGGATGAAGCGCTCGTGGAAACGCGTGGTGATGGCGTCGATGCTGATGCTCGCGGTGGGCTGTCGCACGCCCGGCGCGGGGCTGCGGGCCGCGGGTGCGTCGGACTCTGGCAACTCCTCGGACTCGGGTGCC
The DNA here is from genome assembly GCF_003612055.1 of Corallococcus llansteffanensis. GTDB lineage: Bacteria > Myxococcota > Myxococcia > Myxococcales > Myxococcaceae > Corallococcus > Corallococcus llansteffanensis. The sequence goes on along the minus strand of NZ_RAWB01000390.1, from coordinate 4,298 downwards.
TCCAGCGGTGGTGACTCAAGCAAGTCCGACTCCGGCAACTCCAGCGGTGGCGACTCGAGCAAGTCAGGCTCCGGTGACTCCAGTGGTGGCGACTCGAGCAAGTCGGGCTCTGGCGACTCCAGCGGTGGCGACTCGAGCAAGTCCGAATCCAGTGGCACCAGTGAAGAGGGCACGAGCCACTCGGAATCCAGCGACTCCAGCGACTCCACCGGCTCGGACTCGGGCGACTCCAGCGAGTCGGGCACGGGCAGCGAAGAGGGGGACTCCAGCAGGTCGGAGTCCAACAGCTCCGGCTCCAGCGACAACAGCTCGGGTTCGAGCGACAACGGGAGCAGCAAGTCGAGCCAGGTGGATCCGGGCGAGGAGGCGAGCTCGCGGAGCGAGAGCAGCAACGGCAAGGACAACCGGCTCCTGTCGACCGCCGCCGTGGCGTTGACGGTGCTGGGGCTGGGCGTCGTCATCTGGCAGGTGTACGAGCACTCGGAGCGGGGCAAGGAGTTCCAGCCCTCGCCGCAGGAGGTGGGGCACGCGGCCCAGGTGTACCTGCGCGCACGCACGCACCAGCTGCGCGAGGACCTGGCGCTGGGCGCCGGACCGACGGTAGAGGACCTGGCCCAGGCGGCGCGCATCCGTCGCGAGAACCTGGATGTCTTTGGCCGGCTGCTGCGCACGCACCGCAAGGAATTGCTCGCGATGGCGGAGGTGAAGACCCTGACGCCCCAGCGGGCCCGCGCGTGGCTGGAGCGGGTGGGCGAATTGGCGCGCACCGAGCCGCGACTCGAGGAGGACCGTCAGGCCTTCCTCCTGCGACAGGAAGGGGCGGCGACACCGGCCGAGGCCACCCGTTGAGGCCCCACCAGGCGCAGGCGTCGTCCGTGCTCCTGACGCGAAGCACGAAGCTCCGCGTGCGACTGAGCCTGCTCGCGCTCCTGCTGCTCTCCGGCGCAGCCCGGGCGCAGGAGCAGGACGCGGTCCCGGAGGCGCCGTCCGATGCGGCTGCCACACCCGCCCTGCCTGCCCGCGCAGCGGCACTGGATGGCATGGAGACGCCGTCCGACGCGGCAGTTGCATCCGACCTGCCTGCCCGGGTGGCGGCACTGGAGGCCGTGGCGGGCATCGTCCTGCGCAAGCCCGCGGCGCAAGATGCTGGCCTGGTGGCGGACGTGGAGGCGGGGCTCGCCGCGCTGCCTCCCGCGATGCGCCGGCCGCCGGGAGGCAAGCTGGAGTTCGTGCTGCATCCGGAGGCCGCGCCGCTGGGCCTGGGTGACGGCTCGAAGCAGCACCCGGACTGGTCCGAAACGCGCGAGCAGTTCCACCTCTACCGCTACGCCCCCACCGAGGAGCGCCGGGCCGCGCTGCGCCTGTCACGCCTCACGGACGAGGAGACCGAACACCTGTGGCGTCGCCGCGCCGTGGTGCACGCGGTGATGCAGCGCTGGGACGACGCTCAAGGCTGGAGTCGGCGTCCCCAGTGGCGTCGCCTGGACGGGTGGGTGCTCCCCTTCGAGCGGCCCCTGACCTGGAAGGAGTCCGCGAGCATCACCTACGCGGGAGCCTTCAGTCGCGCGCGAGGTCAGGTCAACGCATCGCTGGACCTCGTCACCTTCGCCGAAGAGCTGTTCGTCCCCGCCGAGTCCCTGCGCGCGGACGCGCTGCCCGTGGATGATCAGGTGCGCTGTCAGGAGCTGTCCAAGGCGCGGGCCCTGGCGGAGTTCCTCGCGGAAGCGCGCCTGGGCGTCCTGCCCGCGCGCGGTGACTGCCCCGCCTTCGACACCTGGGCGGACGCGGACGCGCTCTCGCACCTGGAGGTGCTAATGGTCGCGGCCACGGGCCGCCAGCCCCAGTCCCTCTTCGGCCACCTGCTGCTGCGTCCGGTGTGGCGCGAGGGCGCCGTGGTGCAGGGGCCCGGCTTCGAGCGCGTGGTGCAACTGGTGGCCCTCACCGGCCTGGAGTCGAAGGGCCTGGGCTACCTGATGAAGGGCATGACGGGCGGCTACAGCACCGTCTTCCTCACCGGCACGCTGGGCGACGTGTCCCACGAGTCGCTGGAGCTGGAGCAGCGCACCATCCGCCGCTTCCGGCTGAGCCTCACGCCCGGCGAATCCCGGCGCATGCTGGAGCGCATCTGGGAGCTCGAGCGGCGCGGCTACCTGGGCTACTACTTCTTCACCGACAACTGCGCCGCCGCGCTCCTCTTCGTCCTCAACGGGGCCCTGGAAGACGGGCGCCGCGTGAAGGCTCCCGGCACGTTGTGGGTGCTGCCCACCGCCACGCTGGACACGTTGGCGAAGACCCAGGTGGTGGACGCGAACGGCCACGCGGCGTCGCTCCTGGAGCACATCCCGGACGCCTTCGAGTCCACGGGGGAGCGGGCCCGGCGCGCGCTCGCGGAGCAGGAGCGGCTCCTGGCGAGGCTCGCGGCGCTGCTGCCCTCCAGCGCCCTCGCACCCCTGCGCGACGTGCACCGCCAACTCCAATCCCCCGAACCTGGCATGCGCCGCCAGGGGCATGAACGCCTGACGCACGCCGTGACGACGGCGCTGGACGCCGCCCGGCCCAGGTCGCGCGGGGAGACGCGGGACGCGCTGCACGCCTACGTGGCGCACGCGGTGCGGGTGGAGCGCGCGGCGGTGGATCAAGCCGAAGGGGAGACGCTGGCCATCGAGCGCGAGCGCCTGGTCTCGCTCGACCTCCGGGGCGAAAGCGCGGCCAAGGACGGCGCGGCCGACCGGCAGCGCCTCTTCGAGCGCGAGGACGTGTTGCAGCGGAAGCTCGCGGTGCTGGACCGCACGGCGCTGCTCCAGCAGGCGCTGGAGTCGGCCGTCAAGCGCCCGCCCACGCCCGACGAGCTCAAGGCCCTGGTGCGCGCCGAGCAGACCGAGGCCGCCTTCGCCGCCGCCACCGACGCGCAGGGCACGCTCAACGACGGACCCCTGGCGGAGGTGGATCCGCGGGCCTTCCTCGCCAGCGACCACCAGCGGAAGACGGAAGCAGAGGCCGCCTGGGCCCGGGGCGCCCAGCGCGACTCGGGCGCGGCCCGCACGGTGGTGAGCGGCGGCGTGGACTTCCCGGACGTGGGCTCCGCGAGGCCGGTGGTGAGCCTGCGCACCGCCGCGATGGGGGAGGCGCTGGGCGACGAGCGACTGCACGGCTTCCAGTCCAGCAGCGAGCTGCGGGTGCTGGATGGGGAGCTGTCGGTGGAGCCGCGCTGGGGCGTGCCGCGCATCCTCGGCTCGAGCCTGACGCTGGTGGGCTACCGCACGCTGCTGCCGGAGTTGCCCCAGCAGCGGCGCTCCCTCTCGGACGCGTTGGGCTGGGGCGCGGAGGCGAGGATGTCCACGGACTCCGACCGCGCGCTGCCCTACCAGGCCCTGGTGCGGGCGGAGGCGCTGGGCGTGGTGGCGGCGTCGGAACACTTCGACACCTTCCTCGCGGTGGGGCTCGGCGCGCAGGCCACGATGACCTGGAGCCAATGGCGGACCGCGCCCGCCGTGGGCCCCCGTCTGTCATTGGCCCACCGCACGGGCCTGCCCGGGCCGGGCGGCAGCGCGCTGCGGTTGGAGGCCGCGTACGCGCCCGCGTGGCGCGCGGGCACGGTGTCAGGCTTCACGGACGAGGCGGACGCGACGCTCCAGGTGGAGTGGTTCCTGGGGCGCGTCGCTCAGTGGAGCGTGCTGCTCACTCCCCGCGCCCAGGTCCATTGGGAAGGTCCCCTCGCGTCGTGGGCAGGTCTGCGGAGGAGCTCCGCGAGTCTTCCGGAGGGACTGGCCCGCCGCCGCCTGGCGCTGGGAGTGGAGATCCGGTGAAGCGCGAGGCGAGGACGGTACCCCCATCATCGATGAAGAGGGGCCGGCTGGCGGCGCCGGAGATCGCGCCCAGGAACATGCCGATGGCGTGCAGCGCGGCCCAGCCCGTGAAGCCCAGGCCGTAGAACATGCGGATGCTGCCCACGCTGAAGACGTTGAAGAGCACGTAGAGCGCGGGGGGCACCACCGCGGAGGCGACGAACGCGGCGGCCAGCGCGCGGCGCATCCGGCCCGCGTGGAAGCCTCCGAACGCGCCGGCCAGCAGCCCGTTGAACAGCGGGATGAAGAAGGTGACGGAGCTGATGAGCACCATCGTCACCACGCTCACGTCGAACCGGTTGTGCTTCCAGGTGATGTGGCTCTCCGCCACCCGGGTGTTCAGCGGATCCGACTCGTACTCGAGCACTTCGGTCGGGCGGGGTGGCAGGCGGTGCGAGGGGGTTCGAGGCTCGGAGACGTCCGTATCGGTCTCATCCATGGGGGCTGTCTCTT
>NZ_RAWB01000038.1 GCF_003612055.1 Corallococcus llansteffanensis | reverse complement strand
GCGCCCCCCCGCTGCGCGACGCCGCCGCTGAGCCCCCAGACGTGTTCGATGGGCCGGCCCGTGTCCCCCCTCACCACGTGCGAGCGCTCCAGCTACCCGCCCTCCGACATCCGCGGCTTCTCCTCCAAGTACATCTTCCGCGCGAAGGACTTCATCGTGGTGACGGGCACCCGCTGGCCGGGGACGTCCGTGCCCCTGGTGGCGGTGTTCGCGAAGGGGAACCGGAAGCCCCTGTGGCACGGCGGCGTCGCGGACACGGAGCCCACCCACCTGCGGGACACGGCTCCGGAGCTCGCCGAGGTGGACGGGGACGCCGTCTACTTCGTCTACGAGCTGGAGCAGCCCGGCGGCTTCCACCTCATCCGCCGGGACGCGCGCACCGGTGTCATGCGCTGGGACGTGCCCATTCCGCGCTCCAAGGAGGCCACCGGCCCGTCCGCCCTCTGGGTCCACGACGGCCGCGTCTACGTGCCGCACTGGGCCTGGCTGGACGTGTTCGACGCGGAGACGGGCAACCTCGTCGGCACCCTCGGACGCTGGTGACGTGCGTGGATGCCCGCGCCCCCGTCACGGCGGCGCCGGCGTCTTGAACTCCGGGATGAGCTGCCCCGTGAGCCGGATGCTCTTCATGACCTTCTCGTGCGTCAGCGCACCCACCTGGTGGAAGGACATGAGCGCGTCGATCCCCAGGGCCTCGTAGCGCTTCAGTCCCTTGCGCACCTGGTCCTGGGTCCCGACGATGAGCGAGTCCTGCCCGCTCAGGACCTCCCAGACCTGCTCGTCCGGCACGTTCTCGCCGCCCATGATGCGGCCGAGCAGACGCTGCGCCTGGGACTGCGGCGCGTTCGGATCCTTCTTGCGCAGGTACTGGCCCGTCAGCCCGCCGCCCGCGGGGTCCTTCGCCAGCGCCTCCAGCTCCGCGGCCGTCTTGACGAAGGCGTCCTTCGCCTCGAAGAAGGTGAAGGAGCCGCTCGTATACCAGGCCGCGGCCTTCGCGGCGCCGTTCTCCATCGCCTCGCGCTCGCTGTCCGCGCAGTGGACGAAGGTGAAGAAGGCGACCTGGTCGTTGACGAACTGGCCCACCGGCTCACAGCGGGTCCGCAGCGCCTCGCGGTAGATGTGGATCATCTCCGCGACCTCCTCGGGGGAGGCCCAGAGCGTCACGCCGAGCGCCCCCACGCCGTTGCGTCCCGCCTGCTCGAACGACGCCGGGCTGGAGCACGCCTGCCACAGCGGCGGGTGCGGCTTGCGGTACGGCTTCGGGATGACACTGACGTTCTTGAGCTGGATGTCCTTGCTGTCCCAGGAGACGGAGTCCTGGGTCCACAGCTTCGGGAGCAGCTCGAAGGACTGCTGCATCTGTCCTCGCGTGGAGTCCGCCTCGATGTTGAAGGTGCGCCACTCCGGGATGGTGCTGCGCGCGAGCCCCAGCTGGAAGCGGCCCCCGCTCAGGTGGTCGATGAAGGCCGAGCGCTCCGCGATGCGGATGGGGTGGTTGAAGCGCGTCGGCGCCAGCACGGACGAGTGGCCCACGTGGATGTTCTTCGTGCTCGTCGCGATCGCCGTGAGCATGATCTCCGGCGCCGAGCTGTAGCTGAACTCCACCGCGGCGTGGTGCTCCACCTGCCACCAGACGCCGTAGCCCAGCGCGTCCGCCAGCCGCGCCTGCTCCAGCGTCTCTTGAATCAGCCGGTGCTCATGGTCCGGGCCGTTCCAGAGTTCCTTCGGGTGCTGCATCTCCGAGAAGATATCGAGTCGCATGTGTCGCCCCCTATTCTCCCAGCTTAAACTGTTTTCACACAGAAAGTGGGATGGAGCGGCATGCACACGAATCAGCAGGAGCGAAAGAGGCTGCGCGGCGGACGGTGGCTGGGGCTTGCCCTGGCGCTCACGGGCTGCGGCATGGAGCGGGGAGAGGAGTCCGAGTCCCCGGGCACGCAGCAGCAGGGGCTCACGACCCTGACGGCCACGGAGGACGCGTATGTCCATGAGACGAACGCCGCGTCCAACTACGGTTCCAGCACCTCGCTGTTCGTCAAGAACGACGCGGGCGCGAGCCGGTATGCCTATCTGAAGTTCAAGCTCACGGGCATCAGCGGCGTCACCAGCGCGAAGCTGCGCGTCCACGGGAGCGCGTCGGCGGCCACGACGCTGCAGGCCTTCCAGACGGCGGATGGCTGGACGGAGGCCGCCCTCACCTGGAGCAACAAGCCCGCGCCAGGCAGCCTCGTGGGGGGCGTCGCGCTCACCACGGCGGATCAGGACTACGAAATCGACGTCACGGCCTACGTGAACGCGCAGGCGGCGGGCGACGGCACGGTGTCCTTCGTGTTGCAGGAGGTCGTCGGCAAATACACCACGCTGGTGAGCAGCGAGGGCAGCGCGAACCCGCCCCGCCTGGACGTCACCCTGAGCGGCGGAGGCACGGGGGACACCCAGGCGCCCACGGTGCCCGCGAACCTGACGGCCACCGCGGTCTCCAGCAGCCAGGTCAACCTGGGCTGGAGCGCGTCCTCCGACAACGTGGGCGTCACCGGCTATGCGCTCCACCGCGACAACGTATTCCTGAAGAACGTCAGCGGCACCTCGACGAGCGACACCGGCCTCGCCGCGTCCACGACCTACAGCTACTCCGTCAGGGCCCTGGACGCGGCGGGCAACAGCTCCGGCAACAGCGCCACCGTCACCGCGACGACCTCCAGCGGAGGCGGCACGTCGTGCACGAATGCCCTGGCGTCGACGGCCAGCATCCAGACGGCCCTGAAGAACGCGGCGCCGGGAGCGGTCATCCTGCTCGCGCCGGGCACGTACACGGGCAACCGGGGCACCAGCGGCGACCCCGGCGGACAGGGCCTCTTCTATTCAGGCAAGAGCGGCACGGCCACGAGCCCCATCATCCTGAAGAGCTGCGACCCCGCGAACCCCGCCACCCTCACCGGCACCTCGGTCAAGGATGGCTCCTACGGCCTCCACCTGACAGGCGACTTCTGGCAGGTGCGCGACCTGCGCGTCACCACCGCGCAGAAGGGCATCATCGTCGACAATGGCAATCACAACCTCCTGTCCGGCGTGGAGGTCCACACCGTGGGCGACGAGGCCGTCCACTTCCGGGATGGCAGCTCCTACAACACGCTCGAGGCCTCGAGGATCCACGACACGGGGAAGTATCAACCCCAGTACGGCGAAGGGGCCTACGTCGGCTCCGACTCCAGCAACCCGTATGAGCATGTCGTCATTGGCAATGTCATCCGCACCACGGTGTTCGCCGGGGGCATCACCGCGGAGCACATCGACATCAAGGAAGGCGCGGACGGGACGCTCGTGGAGGGCTGCACCTTCAACGGCGCGGGGATCTCCGGGGAGAACAGCGCCGACAGCTTCGTGGACGTGAAGGGCGTCAACACCGTCGTGCGCGACAACCGGGGCTTCCGCCAGGGCAACGCCAAGGTGCTGGATGCCTTCCAGGTCCGCACCCACGGCAGCGACTACGCGACGGGTGAGAACAACGCCTTCTCCGGAAACGTCGTCGACCTGGACGACTCCCCGGGCTACGTCGTCTACGCCACCAGCGCGGCGACGGGCACCACCGCGCACGACGATGTCCGCACGGGCGGTGGCAACCTGTACAACGGCAACGTGAACGAGTGACGCTGACGGCGGCACCGGCCTGTTCCTATTGATGAGGCCGGGCCGCCTCCCGGCGCAAGTCCCGCTCCGCCTGCTTGAGCAACTCCAGGAGCTCACGCAGGTGGGGCTCCTGCACGGGTTCGAGCAGCTGGACGGTGTGTCGGCGCCCTCCCTCCTCGATGGTGAGCGTGTAGCGGGTCTGATCCGCGGCGCCCTTCGCGGCGGTCCCCACGACGGCGGGCTGCTGGAAGAACGAAGCCGCGTGCACGCTCCGGGTGAGGGCCTCCGCCTGCGCGGGGGGCAGGTCCCGCAGGTCGAACGTGCGGGGCCGGTTGAGGCCGGGAAGGAAGGCGATCCCTCCCTCCCGCTTGAGCTCGATGTGCATCACATGCTCCACCGGGCACCCGTGCGGGCGCCCCCTGTGGGTTCAGGCGCTCGGCCTGCGCGACGGCTGCGCCGCCGGGGCCTTCAGCGTCGGGACCCGGGCCACGGAGACCTTCTCGCGGGTGACCTTGATGCCCACCTGGCCCCAGGCGTCGTTGACGGCGGCCTCCTCGGTCCCGCCCTCGCCGTAGAGCCGGGAGGCGCACAGCGACGTGATGCGCGCGAACCGGGCGAAGCCGCAGTCGGGACGCAGCCGCATGTCGCGCAGCGCCTCGTACCAGATGCGGCCGACCTTCTCCCACGCGTAGCCCCCCAGCTGGAGGGCCGCCAGGCAGAAGGCCCGGTTGGGGATGCTGGAGTTGATGTGCACGCCGCCGTTGTCCTCCCACGTCTTGACGAAGTCGCGCATGTGCGCGGGCTGCGGGTCCTTGCCCAGCACCGGGTCGTCGTAGGCCGTGCCCGGGTCCTTCATGGAGCGCAGCGCCTTGCCCTGGACGCCCTCCGCCAGGAGCCCCGCACCGATGAGCCAGTCGGCCTGGTCCGCCGTCTGGTTGAGGAACTTCTGTTTCACGAGCGAGCCGAAGATGTCGGAGATGGACTCGTTGAGCGCTCCCGCCTGGCGGAAGTACATCAGCGGGCCCTCGTCCTCCGTCATCCCGTGCGCGAGCTCGTGCCCGATGACGTCCAGGGAGATGGTGAAGCGGTTGAAGAGCTCTCCGTCCCCGTCCCCGAACACCATGCGCTGCCCGTCCCAGAAGGCGTTGTCGTAGTTCACGCCATAGTGGACGTGGGCGTTGAGCGGCATGCCGCTGTCGTCGAGGGAGTCGCGCCCGAAGACCTCCCAGAAGAAGTCATAGGTGGCGCCCAGCCCGTCGTAGGCCTCGTCGACGGCGACATCGCCCGTGGCGCCCTGCCCCTCGGACCGGGCCAGCGTGCCAGGGAAGCCCTCCTGCCCGCTCATGTCGTAGATGAACCGCTGCCGCTGCGACTCCGCCATCATCCCGCCGAGGCGGCGGGCGGGAGCCCGCTGGGCACCCACGGCCGAGGAAAGGCGCAGGGCCCGGAACGTGCTGTCCACGGCCATCGTCCGCAGCGCCGCGGCGCGCTGCGCGGGGGAGCCGTTCTGGGCAATCGTCCGGACGACGTAGGGCGGCAGGATGCAATAGAGGGAATGGCGATGCCATCCCGGGTGGACCAGTCTCATGACCGACTTCTCCAGTGAGGGTGTTCCCTAAGCTAGGGACACCGTCACGGGCGCAAGTGCCGGCAAGCCGACGCGGGCCGTGCCGTCCCCACCGCTACCGGCCGAGCCGTGCCGCGAGCTCGAGCCGGGCGGCCACCGCCAGCGCATCCGCACGGTTGTTCTCCACGTCATCCGAGTGGCCGCGCACCCAATGCCAGGACACCTCATGGGCGCGGACGGCCTCCAGCAGCTCGCGCCAGAGGTCCGCGTTGGACACGGCCTTCTTGTCCGACGTGCGCCAGCCATTGGTCTGCCACTTGTCCAGCCACTTCGCCTCGAAGGCGTTGCACACGTACTTCGAGTCGGTGAACACCTGCACGCGGCACGGCATCTTCAGGGCCTTCAAGGCCACGAGCGCCGCGGTCAGCTCCATCCGGTTGTTGGTGGAGTCCGGCTCCGACCCCCGCAGCTCCTTGCGGTAGTCCTTCCGCTCGGGAGCGATGAGGATGGCCCCCCAGCCGCCCAGGCCGGGGTTCGGTGAGCACGCGCCGTCACAGTAGATGTGGACCAGGGGAAGCGACATCGGGCGCGCACCCTACCCCAACGCCGCTCCGCTCCGCGAGAACACGACCCTGGGTGGGAGATGTTCAATGCCGCCCACTCGTCCAGGTCCGCGGGGGGGCATCCTTCGCGCAAGCTGCTGTCGTGGTCCGCACTCGCATCCCCGGGAGGCTCGCTCCATGACGAAGTCCAGGTCGGCCGTACTCGCGCTGCTCATCACCCTCGCGCTCGCACCCGCGCTGGCCACGGCGGGCCAGAGCGCCTCCACCCGCTGGGCGGCGAGCCGGGGTGACTTCCTCACCTGGCAGCTCAGCGGCGTGGGCCGCGCGGCGGATGGCTCCCTCCAGCTGCTTCCCAGCCAGTCCTGGTCCGGCACCGACCCCTACGGGCCGGGCGGCTACTACGGCGGCACCTATTACAACGGCGGCTCCTTCTTCCAGGGCGAGGCCACGAGCCCCATCGTCTCCAGCGCGTTCGCCTTCCGTGAGGCCATCGCCTCGTGGGAGGCCACCACGCCCACGGGCACCTGGGTGGAGACGCTGGTGCGCGTGCAGGTGGGCGGCGCCTGGACGAAGTGGTTCAGCCTGGGTGTCTGGGCTTCGGGCGCCTCCACGGTGCAACGCCACTCGGCGGACTCGCAGGCGGACACCGTGGCGAGGGTCTCCATCGACACGCTGGTCGTCACCGCGAAGAAGAGCGCCGCGAGCGCCTGGCAGGTGAAGGCGCGGCTGTTCAGCGCGGATGGCGTGGCCACGCCTGGCCTGCACGCCAGCGCGCTCACCACCTCCACCTCGCCGGAGACCCGGCCCACCGTGCCCGCGGGCAATCCCTCTCGCTGGAACCAGGTGCTCGCGGTGCCCCGGTGCTCGCAGATGGTCTACCCGGACGGCGGCGAGGTCTGGTGCAGCCCCACGTCCACGGCCATGGTGCTCCAGTACTGGACGGCGGACACCCGGGGCTGCGAGGCGAACGTGCGAGCGGCCGTCGCGGGCGTCCATGACTGGTATTACGGCGGCCACGGCAACTGGCCCTTCAACACCGCGTACGCGGCGGGCCAGGGCTTCCAGGCCCACGTGGCGCGCTTCACGAGCTTCGCCCAGCTGGAGCCGTGGCTCTCCGCCGGGGTGCCCGTCATCCTCAGCGTCGCGTGGGGCAAGGGCGAGCTGACCGGCGCGCCCATCCCCTCCACCGCGGGCCACCTCATCGTGCTCGCGGGCTTCGACGCGGTCGGCAACCCCGTGGTGAACGACCCGGCGGGCGCCAGCGACACCGTCGTGCGGCGCACCTACTACCGTTCGGAGCTGGAGCCGCTGTGGCTGTCACGCTCCGGAGGCACCGCCTACCTCGTCTACCCGAGGAACTGGCCGGTGCCCGCGCTGTAGGGACTACTTCCGCGCGCGGCGGGGCTTGACGCTCTGCCACGCCAGCGCCGGGAGCGTGGCGCGCATCCACGCAGGCTCCAGCGGAGCCCCCGCGAGGAAGCGGCGACACGCCTCGTGGCTCGGGCCGAGCAGCACCACGTCGAACACGAGCGGGGGCCAGGGCGGCAGGGTCCCGGCTTCGATGAAGCGCGCCAGGTGGAGGACGACGGGCGTCAGCAGCTCCGCCTTCCTCGCCTGGAGCGCGGCCTGTCCCTCCGCCCCCAGCTCGAGCGACATCGCCTGATACATGAAACGTCCCTCGTCGCGATGGTCGAGCACCCACTCCAGGTGGCCCTCCACGAGCGCGAGCACCGCGTCCTCCGCCCGCGTCGTCGCCGTCACGCGCGCGGCGAGGTGCGCGAAGAGCCGCTCGAAGGTGCGCGTCAGCAGCGCCAGGGTGAGGCCCGAGAGCCCGTCGAACAGGTGGTAGACGCTGGAGGGGCTGGCTCCCGCCGCCCGCCTTATCTCCTCGATGCCCGTGGCGAGCACGCCCCGCTCCGCGAAGCACCGCAGCGCAGCGTCCAGGATCTCATCCCGTCGCTGGATTCCATCACGTCGAGCCGGCCCCATGCCCGGCCTACCCTATGCGTCGCGACGTGCCACGTCGACCGCACCGACAATCCCAACCTCAATTGGAATAAACTTCCATTTCCGGAACAAGCCAGTCACGCTGGGCCCCATGACGGACCTCATCCTCACGGGCGCTTCTCGCGGTATCGGCCACGCACTGGCCCTCACCCTCGCCGGGCAGCGGGACGACCGTCTGGTCCTCGTGGCGCGGGATGTGGCCCGCCTGGAGGCGCTGGTCGCCGACATCGAGCGCAAGGGGGGCCGGGCCCTCGCGGTGCCGGGGGACCTCTCGTCGCTCTCCGGGGCGCGCCAGTTGGGAGCGCGGCTGGCGGAGGTCGTCACCCCGGGCGCGACGCTCATCCACAACGCCGGGCTGTGGCCGTCGAAGCGGGTGCTCACCGCGGAGGGGTGGGAGACGGCCTTCGTCGTCAACCACCTCGCGCCGCTGGGGATGCAGCGCGCGCTGCTGGACGCCGGGCACCTGCGCCGCGTCATGGTGGTGAGCGCCGGCCTGCTGATGAAGGGCCGCTTCGACGCCGCCCGCACGCCCACGGGCGAGGACTTCTCCAGCATCCGCACCTACTGCGACACCAAGCTCTGCTTCGCGCTCGCCATGCGCGACGTCGCCCGCGAGCACCCGGAGCTCGACGTCGTCGTCCTCCACCCCGGCGTGGTGCGCACGGACCTGGGCGCGCGTCCGGGCCCGGTGGGCTGGCTCCTGTCGCTGGTGAAGCACACCTGGGAGACGCCGCAGGTCTGCGCCGCCCGGCTGGCGCGCATCCTCGCCCGGGAGCGCTGGTCACCGCCCGGCGAGGCCCGCTGGCTCGTCGAGGAGACCGAACACCCGTGGCCCCCGGCCGCCGAGGACGAGGCCACGCGGCGCACGCTGCGCGACACCACCGAACGCCTGCTCACCACCGCGTGACGCGAGATTGCGTTGGGGCCGCGAACGGTGAAACCCTCGCGCCCTCCCTACTTCGAGAGAGGCAGACGGCGATGCGAGAGAAGAACCTGGAGTACACGCTGGATTGGATTGCCATCCAGGAGCTGGTGGCCGAGTACGGGCAGGCCATCGACCACGGCAAGGACACGGGCGACTGGAGCCGCTGGGAGCGCGTCTTCGCGCCGGAGGTGACGTCGGACTACTCGCGCTTCATGGGCGTGCCGCCCACCACGCAGCCGCGCGCGGTGCTGGCGAAGTTCGGGGACCAGGCGCTGGCGTGCTTCACGCGGGTGCAGCACTCCACCGCCAACACGGTGCGCACCGAGTTCACCAGCGACACCCACGCGACGGTGATGGCCTACGCGGAGGTGTCCCACTTCTTCAAGCTGGACGGCGTGCCGCAGGAGTGGACGCTGGTGGGGCGCTACACCCACGACGTGGTGAAGACGGCCTCCGAGGGCTGGCGCATCCAGAAGGTCCTGTTGGATCCCATCCACCAGCGCGGGAACCTGCTGGGCCTGGAGTTCGCCCGGGGCAAGCGGCTCGGGACGCCGTGAGCGAGGGGGAGCGCGCGGGGGTGGCAGCCCTTCACCGCGCGCTTCGGGTAGCCCCCCTGGCGCGCCCCCGCCGTGGGAGCGCGGGCGCCTTCGCGAGCCGCGCGGTCTGCGCGCCAATGGTCTCCGCCAGGAAGTCCACCACCGCGCGCACCCGCGCGTTGTTGGCCAGGTCCTCGTGGAACACCAGCCACACGGTCCGCTCCAGTTCGGGCAGGACATCGCGCAGGGGCACGAGCTCCGGGTAGAGGTGGCCGAAGGACGCCGGCAGCAGCGTCACCCCCAGACCCTCGCGCGCGGCCTGGAGGAGCCCGAGGATGGACGTCAGCCTCACCGCGACGGTGGCGCGCGCCGCGTGCACGTCCAGCCACTTGGACTCGGGCCAGCGCCGCGAGTCCTGCGCGTACCCCACCACGGTGTGCCCCTGGAGCCCCGCGTCGAAGCGCACCGGCCCCATGCGGGCCAGGTAGTCCCTGGAGGCGAAGGGCACGATGCCGATGGCCGCCACCTTCCGGGCCCGCAGGGAGGGCTCCTGGGGACGGATCAGCCGGATGGCCACGTCGGCCTCGCGGCGCACGAGCGACAGGGCCTCGTAGCCGGAGAGCAGGTGGAGTTCGATCTCCGGATGGCGCTCCCGGAAGCCGGCCAGCCACGGCAGCACGTTGTAGACGAGGAAGGAGTCCGTCGCGGTGACCGTCACCGGCCCGGAGGGGCGCAGGTCCTCGCCGCTGGCCAGCCGCTCCACCCGCAGGGCCTCCGCCTCCACCGCCTCCGCGGCCGGGAGGATGCGCAGGGCCACGGCCGTGGGACGGAAGCCCGCGGGCGTCCGGTCGAAGAGGCGGGCCCCCAGCTCCCGCTCCAGCACCGTCAGGCGCCGGCCCACGGTGGTCTGGTCGACCTTCAACTGACGGGCGGCCGCGGAGAGGCTCCCGCCCCTCGCGATGGCCAGGAAGTGCTGCAGGTCGCTCCACTGGGGCATGGTCTGCATTCTCGCAGAGGTGCCCTGCGCAAACGGGCATTTTCGCAGAGGCCCCTTGTCGTCATCCTCCGGGGCGTCTCTTCCACCCAGGAGTGCCCACCGTGAAGACCTTCTCCAAGCTCACCGCCGCCCTCGTCGTCGTCTCCGCCTTCTCGCTCGCCGCCGCCAAGGGCAAGGCGGAAGCGGCCGCGTACCAGCAGACCTCGTATGACAAGCTCACCTGGACGGAGATGGTGCCGGGCGGGCCGTCGGTGCACGTCCTCTGGGGCGACATGAAGAAGGGCCCGTACGCGCTGCTGATGAAGTTTCCCGCGGGGTTCGACTCGGGGCCGCACACCCACTCCGCCGACTACCACGGGGTGCTGGTGAAGGGCCGGATGACGAACACCTCCGAGGGCATCACCCCGACGGGCCCGGTCGAGGCCGGCAGCACCTGGGACCAGCCCGGGAAGGTGGTGCACGCGAACAAGTGCGCGGCGGAGTCCGAGTGCGTGATGCTGATCGCCCAGGACAAGCCGTTCGACTTCGCTCCGGCGAAGGCGAAGTGACGGCGCGGGCGGGGGCGCAGGCCCTGCGCCCTGCCCGCCCCGCTCAGCAGAGGCCGCTCACCGACTCCCGGTCCCGGACGAACCGCAGCTCCCGCAGTCGGAGGCACAGCTGTTGTAGACGGAGCCCACGCCGCACGACTCGGTGAACTGGCAGGTGCCATCCCCGCAGCGGTAGATGTCCTGGGGACGCAGGCGGGTGGTGAGCGGCACGAAGGAGACGCCATTGACGACGCACTTCTTCCAGAAGGCGCGCGTCTCATCGAGGATGCAGGCACTGGCGCACGAGCCGACGTGGTAGAGCGGAGGACACTCCGTGCTCCCGCCGGAAGCCTGGGCCGAGAGCCCGCAGGCCCGGGCGGTGCTCTCCGCCCTGTTGAGCAGGCTGTCGTGGCCAACGAAGATGCCCGCGCCGTTGAACAGGTTGCCGAAGAAGCATCCCTCCTGCGCCGTGAAGAGGGTGTCCTCACGGGACGCCACGGGGATGGCGGCGCCCGCCGCATCGCGGCCCCGCACCGAGATGGAAACCGACATCCCGAACTTGTTGACATGCGCGGCCAGGCAGGCGGAGACCACTTGCTGTTCCGCCACGGTGGCGGGGCTGCCATTGGCCCAGGCAGGGGCCAGGCCCAGCATGCCCGGCCAGGAGTAGCCGACGCCCGTGGTGGGATTGGTCCAGGTGCGCGTCTGGCCGGCTGGCAAGGCGCAGGCAACGACATACTTCATCACCATGCTCGAGTATGCCGTTGACTCGTTGGCATTGAACCACCTGGAGAACGAGCTGGCCGACAGGCCGTTCGTAGACAAGCCATTGGTGGACAGCCCGTTCGTGGACAACCCATTCGTGGACAGCCCGTTCGTGGACAGGCCGTTCGTGGACAGCCCGTTGGTGGTGGTGGCCTCCTGCGAGAGTTCGCCCCGCTCCAGGGGCACCGGTTCGTCCAGCTCGCTTCCGACGCAGCCTCCCGCGCCAAGGAACAGCCCGAAGCACATTCCAGTCACGACCCGACCCGAGAACGACGTCTGTGTTTTCATTTTAGCTCCCCCCCAATGACATCAGCTGGCTCAGGCTCACGGATGCTTGGAATCGGACCTGGGCGCCTCGCAGGTCCCGCAGTCGGAGGAGCAGCTGTCGTAGGTCCCGCCCCCGCCGCATGACTCGGTGAACTGGCAGGTGCCATCCCCGCATTGGTAGATGTCCTGGGGACGCAGTTGGGTGGTGAGGGGCTCGTAGGTGATGCCGTTGACGACACAGCTCATCCAGAAGCTGTGCGTCTTGTCGCGGGTGCAGACGGTGGCGCACCGGCCCACGTGCTGGAGCGGAGCACACTCCACGCTCCCACCGGGACCTTGAGCGGAGAGCCCGCAGGCCCGAGCGGTGCTCTCCGACTTCTTGAGGACCCGGTCGTTGCCGACGTAGATGCCCTCGGCGGTGAACAGGTTCCCGAAGAAGCACGCCTCGGGCTCCGAGTAGTCGGCGGCCTCGCTGGAGGTCACGGGAATGGCGGCGCCCGTCGCATCACGGCCCCGGACCGAGATGGGAACCGCGACGCCGAACTTGTTGACGTGCGCGGCAAGGCAGGCGGAGAGCCGCTGCTGCTCCGCTACGGTGGCGGCGTTGCCCTGGGCCCAGCCGGTGGCGAGCCCCAGCGCTCCCGGCCAGGAGTAGCTGACGCCCGTGGTGGGATTGGTCCAGACGCGCGTCTGACCGGAAGGCAGTGCGCAGGCAACGACATACTTCATCACCATGTCGGAGTAGGCGACGGACGCATTGCCATTGAACCACGTCGTGAACGAAAGAGCCGACAGCCCATTCGTGGAAAGCCCGTTCGTGGACAGCCCATTCGTGGAAAGCCCATTCGTGGACAGACCGTTCGTGGAAAGCCCATTCGTGGACAGGCCGTTGGACGCCGTGAACGCCTGGGAGAGCCCGCCGCGCTCCAGCGGAGCCGGGTCGTCCAGCTCGCTTCCGACGCAGCCGCCCCCGCCCAGCAGCAGCCCGAGGCACAAGCCCGCCACGACCCGAACCCTGCTCAACGTCATTGTTTTCATTGGCACTCCCCCCACAGGACATCACTTGGCCAGGCCAGCGGCGGATGCCAGACGTCCCCGGAGAGCCGCGATCAGCCACGCCTCGACACAGCCTAGCGAGCACGGCTGCTGTAAACCTCTACCCTCGCGTGAGGGGTTGAATCGACCTGGACCGGTTCCCCCCGCCAAGCAAACAAACCGTCCAATACGTTTTCTGCTCGATTTTCGAGAAAACAGCGCCAGGGTGGTTCTCCCAGGTGCTCAGCACCCCTCCCTGGAGAACCACCGCGGGAGGCGTCAGGTCGTGATGCCCACGACCAGGGTGGCGACGTAGCCGTCGGAGGTGTTGCCGGTGACGGACGCGAGCTGCGAGGACGCGCCGTCGCGGAAGACGTTGTCGCTCGCAAGGCTGATCTGCCCCAGGTTGCGGACGCTCTGGGAGTAGCCCGTGGTGGCGAAGACCTCGTCGCAGACGGCCTCCGGCAGGGCGAGCTGGGACGTGGCCAGCTTGTTGCCGGAGGAGGTGGCCGCGCCCAGGGAGGGATACACCTCGAAGTGGATGTGCGGCCAACGCCCGCTGTAGCAGGCCGGGAAGATGCTGGTGAACGTCACCCGGCCCTCGCTGTCCGTCTCCTGCACCCCGCGCAGGTAGTTCTCCTGGGTGACGCCGGACGAATACATCGAGTACAGGCCCGCGCGGTCGCAGTGCCACAGGTAGATGGCGTGGCCGGCCAGCGGGGTGCAGCCGTCCGTGCTGTCAACCAGGGTGAGGGTGATGGTCAACGGGACGCCCTGCGCGACCCCGCTCGCGCCCGCGATGCTGGAGCGAAGGTCGCTGCGGACGATGCCCGACAGCACCAGGGCGTTGGCTCCGTTGGAGCCGTCACCGGGATAGGGGCCGGCCGTCTCCTCCGGGATCTTCGAACACCCCGAAGCGTCACCGCCGCCGGTGTCCTCACCGCCGCAGCCCACGAGGGGAATGAGGCTGGTGAACGCCATCCACCGCAGCAGCTGCCTGCGGTCCGTGCGCGTCGCCAGCAAGCGCAGGTCCTGCTGGAGTCCCTGGTGATGCGTCCGTTCGTCGTCGCCCATGTGGCAGCCCCCTGACCGAGTGTGTCCACCACGGTAGAGAAGAGGTCTTAAGCAGTTCCTAAGGCGCCCGGGTGTCGCGTTCTTCCAATCCACGGGCGGGGAAATGGCATATCCGTGGCCCCCTGAAACCTGGAGAGGAACGACCATGACGAAGCGTGCGAGTGGACCTTTCGACGTCAAGCTCACCCCCATGGCCCAGGAGGCCGGAGCGGTGGAGGCGGCCCCGGGCCGGCTGGCGCTCGACAAGCGCTATCACGGCGACCTGGAGGCCACGAGCCAGGGGCAGATGCTCGCGGTGCGCACGGCCGTGGAGGGCTCCGCCGGCTACGTCGCGCTGGAGCGCGTCAGCGGGACCCTGCACGGCCGGAGCGGCACCTTCGCGCTCCAGCACTCGGGGACGATGACGCGAGGAGCGCCACAGCTCTCCGTGACCGTCGTGCCGGACTCCGGGACGGGGGAGCTCACGGGACTCTCCGGCTCGATGAACATCGTCATCGAAGCGGGCGGCAAGCACACCTACGACTTCCAGTACACGCTCGCGGACGCGCCGTAGAAGCACGAGCGGCACCAGGGAAGCGATCCTGGTGCCACCCGAGGTGCGGGAGGCCCGGTCTACTGGGGCGCGGCGTAGACGAGGGGCAGGGGCTGCCCGCTCTGGTTGAACGGGTTGAAGCTGCCCACGGGGCCGACCCAACCACAGCCACCGTAGCCCGACAGCGCGACCACCTGGTTCGCCTGGCTGTAGTTGAAGGACCCGCTCGAGGAGATGCCACCGACGCGGAACTGGCCCGGCGCCACCGCGAACGGGGTGCCCCGGAGGTCGACGTTGCCCACGCCCCACGTGGAGCACCCCATCGCCGCGGCGTAGGGCATGGAGGTCACCGGCGCGCCGCCGTGACTGAGCGCCCCGGTGGAGGTGGAGAAGGTCTGGTCCGCCGTGTTCACCCGGAGCGTCACGGGGTCCAGGCGCAGGCGCGTGTACACGGTGCGCACGTGGGTGCCCGGGGAGTTCCCGCCCGCGGTGTACTGGGAGTAGTTGGAGCTGGCGCCGGTCTGCGCGAGCGTGAGGTACTCGGACGGGGTGCCGGCCATGTTCCGGCAATACGCCACCCACGGCTTGAGACCGTCCCTGTTGACATACAACGTGTAGTCGCCGTCAGGGCTGCCCGGCTGGGAGGCCTGGAGGTCCTGGCAGGTCGTGGGCAGGGCATTGGAGCGATACTGGAGCTGGAGCGCCGCGCCGCTCTGGTTGAAGGGGTTGTAGCTGCCCGGAGGGCCCATCCAGCCGCAGGAGCCGCCTCCCGACAGGCCGACCACCTGATCCGCCTCGCTGTAGACCGCGCTGCCCTGGGGACTCGAACCTCCGAGCGAGAGCTGGCCCGGGGCCACCGCGAACGGCGTCCCGCGCAGGTCGACCTGGGCCTGGGCCTGGGTGCTGTTGCAGGACATGCCCACCGCGTAGGGCATGGACGTCACCTGCACCGGGCTGTGCAGGAGGGAGCCCGTGGAGGTGGAGAACGTCGGGTCCGCCGTGTCCACCCGCAGCGTCACGGGGTTGATGCGCAGCCGCGTATAGGAGGTCCGCACCGTGGTGCCGGTCGAGTTCCCGCCCGCGAGGTATTGAGAGTAATTGGAGCCACTCCCGGTCTGCTCCAGGGTCAGGTACTCCTTCGGAGTGCCGGCCATGTCGTGGCACCAGGCGGTCCAGGCGAGGGCGGCCTTCCCACCGACGTACAGCAGATAGGGGCCATCCGGCGCGCTCGGCTGGGCCGTCCGGATGTCCTGGCAGGTCGCGGGCAGCCCCTCCAGCGACTGGGATTGGGACGCGACCCCGGACGGGGCTTCGCTGCCGGCGCCACAGCCGGTGGCGACCGCCGCGAGGCTCAAGAGGAGTGAAACAACAGGGGACGTCTTCGAGGGCTGCTGGGGATTCATGGGTGGAGGGCTCCTGGGGTTGCGGAGCCCTCCCACTTCAAGCGGGGTGCCACGACGTCCGAAGCCCCGGGAGGGCACGAACTTCAAGGCCTTGGGTCTCACCCGAAGTCAGCCCGGCCGAGCGAACGTGCCAGTCCTGGCACGCGCGACGGGAAGCCGCTGGAGA
Organism: Corallococcus llansteffanensis; assembly: GCF_003612055.1. Taxonomy (GTDB): domain Bacteria; phylum Myxococcota; class Myxococcia; order Myxococcales; family Myxococcaceae; genus Corallococcus; species Corallococcus llansteffanensis. The sequence continues at coordinate 15,242 of NZ_RAWB01000038.1, read as the reverse complement.
CAGCCCTGTCAGGGGCTCACGGACTTGCCGTGCAGCCCGCGTCAGAGGGACGGCTGTTCCTGCCGCAGCAGGGCTTCCACCTGACGCTGGAGGGCCTGCAACTGTTCGAGCTTCGCCCTCAGCTCCCCGCGCATCTCGCGCTGGTCGGTGTGGAGGACCTCGTCGTGCAGCTCCTCGCTGCTTTCGGCCAGGCAGGCGTGGAGGAGGTGGACTTGCTGCGGGGAGAGCTCCAGGACCATGGGACACCTCACTGTCAGCGGAACAGCGGTGGCACTCCTCCCTTGGAGTGTAACCACGCGCTCGCCCACCGCCCCAGGGCCCGGGCCGACAGCGCCTGGCCGGATGTTCGCTGTCCTACAGCAGGGGCTCGAACGGCTGCCAGCCCGGGTGCGGCGCCTTGGGTCCCAAGGCGCCGCGCCGCGAGCGCTGGCTACCGGAGCGCGATGAGGGAGGCCACGAGCAGCGAGACGACGCTCATGACCTTGATGAGGATGGCGACGCCAGGGCCCGAGGTGTCCTTGAACGGGTCGCCCACCATGTCACCGACGACGGCGGCCTTGTGGACCTGCGAGCCCTTCGCGTGGCCCGGCAGCTTGCCCTTCTCGATGTACTTCTTGGCGTTGTCCCACGCGCCACCCGCGTTGGCCATGTAGAGGGCCATCGTGGCGCCGACGACGAGCGCGCCGGCCAGGAGGCCCGCCAGCGCCGAGGGCCCCAGCACGTAGCCCACCAGCGGCGGGGCGACGATGGCGACGAGGCCCGGGAAGATCATCTCGCGCAGCGCGCTCTTGGTCGCGATGTCGACGATCTTCTTGGGATCCGGATCCGCCTTGAGCTCCATCAGCCCCGGAATCTCGCGGAACTGACGGCCGATCTCCTCCACGATGGCGCCCGCGGCGCGACCCACGGCGAGCATCGTCGAGGCGCCCACCAGGAACGGGAGGATGGAGCCCAGCAGCATGCCCACGATGACGTTGGGGTTGGTCAGCAGCAGGCTCATCTCCGGCAGACCGGCGGCGAGGCGCGTGTGGTTGACCTCGAGGTTGAACGCCGAGAAGAGCGCGATGACGGTGAGCGTCGCCGAGCCGATGGCGAAGCCCTTGCCGATGGCCGCCGTGGTGTTGCCCACCGCGTCCAGCTCGTCGGTGATGGCGCGCGTTTCGGGGCCGAGCCCCGACATCTCGGAGATGCCGCCCGCGTTGTCGGAGATGGGGCCGTAGGCGTCCACCGTCATCACGACGGCCGTGCCGCCCAGCATGCCCACGGCCGCCATCGCGATGCCGTACAGGCCGAGCGCCCGGTCCGCGATGTAGGCCACCAGGGCAATGGTGGCCATCGAGATGCCCACGCTCTCCATGCCGACGGCGAGGCCGCGGATGAGGTTGGTGCCCGCGCCCGTGATGGAGGACTCCGCGATGCGCTGCACCGGCGTGGACGAGGTGTAGTAGTCCGTGACGAGGCCGATGATGGCACCGCCGAAGGCGCCCGCGGCCAGCGCCACCGTGATGGCCTGCGAGAGGCCGAACACCTGCATCATCACGTACGACAGCCCCACCAGGATGACGGGGGGCATGATGAGGGCGCTGCGCAGGACCTGCGCGGGGTTCATGTGCTTGAGGGCGCGCGCGATGAAGATGCTCAGCAGGCTGACCACCAGGCCCACCGCGGACAGCACGAGCGGGAGCACCACGCCCGCCACCTTCGCGAGCCCCGTCGACGAGGGGTCCACCACGAGCCGGGAGAGGTCCGACGCATTGGCGGTCAGCGCGATGGCCATCGCGGCGACGAGGGCGGCCACCATGGACTCGTAGATGTCCGCGCCCATGCCGGCCACGTCACCCACGTTGTCGCCCACGTTGTCGGCGATGACGCCGGGGTTGCGCGGGTCGTCCTCGGGGATGTTCTCGATGACCTTGCCGGCGATGTCGGAGCCGACGTCGGCGGCCTTGGTGTAGATGCCGCCGCCCACCCGCGCGAAGAGCGCGATGGAGCTCGCCCCCACGGCAAAGGAGTGGAGGATGGGGGCCAGGTGCGCGTTCCCCTGGAACGCGTAGTAGACGCCGCCCATGCCGATCAGGCCCAGGCCGGCGACCGCGAGCCCCATCACGGCGCCGCCATCCAGGGCGACCAGGAGCGCGTTCGGCTTCGAGCCGGTGCGGGCGGCCTGCGCGGTGCGCACGTTCGCGTACGTCGCGGCCTTCATGCCGATGTAGCCCGCGAGCAGCGACAGGAACGCGCCCAGCACGAAGCTGCCGCTCGCCAGCCAACCCAACGTCAGGCCGATGACCACCGCGATGACCGCGCAGTAGACCGCGAGCACCTTGTACTCGCGGACGAGGAACGCCATGGCGCCTTCGCGGATGTAGCCCGCGATGCGGTTCATCGTCGCGTCACCGTCCGGGAGCGACTTGACGCGGAAGTAGAAGAACGCGGAGAAGAGCAGCCCCACGGCACCGATGACACCCGGTGCGATGGCCCAGAAATTCGACTCGAGACTCGACAACTCCATCCATTCCTCCAGAGCAGTCACGGGGGCGTGACCTCCCCCCAGCGGGCCGCTCGTGTGCCGCGAAATTTGTTGCCGGGGCGTATACGTGATTTCAGCGCACGCCGGGAGACTCCTCGAACTCGCCTGGAGCCCCCTGCACCCCGGGTCCTAGCTCGAGGGTGTCTCCAGGTCGGGGACGGACTCGCGGGCTCAAGAAGCCCGCACTGTCGGTATGTTCCCACCCGCATGAAGCCCACTGGTGGGCATTGAACCCTGCGGCGGGGGTGTGACTGCGCGTGCGAGCCCATCGGCGTACAAGACCGGACGCACCCCGCAGACCCCGGAGCACTCCATGAACAAGGCAGGGACGCAGTGGAAGGTCGGGCTGGCCGCGCTGCTCGCGGTGGTGGTCCTCGCTGTTCCAGGCGCGGTCCTGGCGAAGGGCCCGCACGGCTCCATCGCCGAGGCGCGCCAGCAGCCGCTGGACAGCGTCGTGACGGTCGTGGGCGTGGCGACGTCGTTCACCGGGGGCTTCTTCCCCAATGACAACGGCTTCGCCATCCAGGAGAAGAAGGTCGGCATCTACATCCTCGACTCGCTCGACGCGGACATCCAGGTCGGCCAGGTGGTCCGGGTGACGGGCACGCTGACCCAGTCCTTCGGAGGGGTGCTCAGCGTCGCTCCGACCTCCATCGAGGTGCTGGGCACGGCGAACGTGCCCCAGCCCCACCCGGTGAAGACGGGAGACGTGAGCGAGGAGACGGAGGGCCGACTCGTCCGCATCAAGGGCACCATCGTCAGCGACATCGAGGACGACTTTCCCTATGGGTTCAAGTTCGAGGTGGATGACGGCACCGGCCCCACCACCGTGTTCGTCAATGCGGGCACGGGCATCGACGTGAGCGGGCTGGAGCAGGGCCAGCGCGTCGTCATCCAGGGCTTCAGTGGAGAGTTCCTCGGGGAGTACGAAGTGGACCCCGTGTTCCCGGAGGACATCCGCGTCCTCCCCTGAGGGAGAGGGCTCCGCGAGCCCCCCGACAGTGACGCCACCCCGGGGGGACGTGGCAGCGGACAGGTGAGGGCTCCACCATGCCGGCCCCTGGGGGTTGGGAATGGCGGACCTGCGCAGGGGCATCAGCATCCTCGACCTCATCGGCTGGGCACCTCCGGGCTCGCCCTCCATGGTGCCCGCCGAGGTCGCCCGGGTGCTCGAGCAGCTGGCGGTGCTCGACGTCCGAACGCTGGAGAGCCAGAGCGCCTTCATCCATCAGGGCACCCTGCGCTCCCCCCTGGGCGCCCTGCCCCCCCACGCCGGACGTGAGGTCGACACCTCCGACCTTCGCTACGGCGTCCCCTTCCAGCTCGCCTTCCGGCGCGCCACGCCGGGTGCCGGGCAGACCGTGGAGCCCACGCCCACGGGCTTCACGCTCGACCTGCTGTTGAACCGGGTGTCGGTGCCCATGCCCTTCACCGCCGCCCAGCTGGTGCCGGCGGAGGGCGTCCACCCCGCGCACCTGATCAAGGACGCGAATGGCCGCAAGGCCCGGCTGGTCGCCAGCGGCGTCTACCGCTTCGAGCTGCGCCCCGACGGCGGCTTCGACACCGGGTTCGTGGACAGCCCCGACCCCTTCGACCCGGACGCGCCCGCGGGCGCCGTCTTCCAATGCTGGTTCGAGCCGCCCCATTTCGTCATGGGGAACGTCGGCGTCACGGTCCGCAAGGTCGTCATCGACAGCTCCACCGCCGTCACCCCCGACGCCGTGCTGGCCCGCGGACAGGGTGCCTCCTGGCAGGGCATCGCCCTCGAGGAGGCCACGTTCTACTTCCCGGGAGACACGCCCGTCCTCGGCCGCGCCTCCCTGGGCATCAAGGACCTCCTCCTCGGCAGCCCCTTCGGCCTCCAGCTCGAGGTGAACGCGGAGCTCGGCCGCGACCTCGCCGCCCACACGGATCCGCTCGCCGGAAAGGTCCAGCTCTTCGCCGAGGGCAACCCCACCGCCCTGCCCCTCACGAAGCTGGACACCCGCCGCTTCAGCGTCGCCGTGCCAGCAGACGCGCCCCCGCGCGTGCGAGCCCACCTGCCCCAGCCGCCCCAGGGGCTCGAGGTGAGCTGGGTCCTGCCCGATGCAAGCACCGCCACGGGGCTGACCTCGCCGGACTTCGTCGCCCTGCCCGGCCAGGAGCTGAGGCTCGAGGCCCGGCTTCGCGACGATGACGGCAAGCCCCTCGGCCTGGGCACGACCACCTTCGTCTTCGTCAACAACAGGCCCGAGCAGGGGCCCCGCATCGACCTGCGCCTCGGCCCCGGCAGGCGCGTGCTCAACGTCCTCCATGTGAGCGGCACCCCCGCGGAGCTGGCGGGCCTGGTGTTCAGCACCAGCGACGACAGCCGGACGGAGTGGCGCTGGGACCTGTCGGGCGAGCGCGCCACGTTCACGGGCTCCACCTTCACCCTCGGCGCGCTCAACCAGCTCCCTGGCCCCATCGTCCGGGGGACCCTGGGCTACCACCTGCTGAGAGCCCGCTCGGGCGCCCACCAGCGGCGCGTCCTCATCCAACTGCTCGAGCGCGGCGAGCTCGTCATCGGCTGCGAGGCCGGCATCTTCCTGCGCGACGGCACCCGGCTGAAGGCGCTCGCGGTCGAGCCGGCCCACTCGCTGCGCAGCTGGCACTCGGTGCACGCCCTCCAGCCGGCCGAGGGCGTGGCGCGGCTCGGGGTGGGAGGCACCGCCGAGGTGAAGTCCGACACGGTCGCGCGCGTCACCGTGAAGACGGGCCTCACGACCCCGGAGCCCGGGAACGGGCCGCCCCCTACCTCCACACCGGAGCGCCCCTCGGACGCCACCTTCAGCCTCTTCATGGCGCATGGGGGTGAGGAGCCCCTGTTCCTGGAGGGTGGCGCCCGGGGCTCACCCGAGGGCTTCCGGGGCGCGCTCGCCGACTTCGCGCGGCCCTGGCATGCGTACGACGCCAACGTGCGGTTCCTCATCGTGGGCCGGACCAACGACCTCGGCTCGGATGGCTTCAACACGCCCCTGGCGGGGCGGCGCGCGCAGGGCGTGGGGGCGCTGCTCACGCAGGCGCTCGCGGAGGCGGGCATTCCCGCCACCACTCCCGCGGGCAACCGCATCCTCCTGCGCGGCGAGTTCGATCCGCTGCTCCCGGGCGAGGCGGTGCTCCCGGGCTACTACGCCTTCGACGCGTCCCTCGTGCCGACAGGGCTCGACGTCGCGTTCCCCACGACGCCGTTCGTCGGCGGGCTGATGGAGCACCTGTACGCGGGGAAGCTCGGCAGTGACGACCCGGCGAAGAAGGTGGCGAACCAGGCGCGCCCGCCCCGCCCCGACTACCGCCGGGCCACCGTCTACGCCCACAGCACGAAGCCCCTGGAACCCGCGCCGGGGCCGCAGCCGGAGCCGGACTCGCTGCCGGAGCTGGAGCGCGAGGTCTACGTGCCCGGCACGGACTGGACCCCCACCGCGCCCGCGGCGCCGTCCGACCCCAGCTATCCCTACGCCGTCCGAGCCCGCGTCATCTGGGACAGCCCGCAGGTCAATGACCGCGCCGATGCCACCCCTACCCTGGTGGAGGTCTCCGTCACCTGGGTCCAGCAGGGGCTGCCGCTCCCCGAGGATCCGACGTCGGTGCAGGACCCCGCGAACCCGGACCCGAACACCCCGCGGCGGCTCGTGGAGTTGCAGGACGCGCGCGGGACGCGGGCCGACGAGCACACGATGCTCGGGCGCTTCACCCATGACGTGCGCAGCGGAGAGACGCTCCTCACCCTGCGCTTCGACTCGCGCGGCGAGCCCTCGGGGTGGCGGCGCACGAATGATCCGCTCACCGCCACGACGCTGGCGCTCGCGCCGGGCCTGCTGCCCGGGCTGTCGGCCGCCGGCCTCGACAACCTGGGCGCGCGCATGCTCGCGCTGCTGTCCGCTTCCGCGCTGCTCACCCGGGCGGTGCCCTCGGCGGAGACGGTGCTCCACTCCGTGGAGGCGGAGTTCCGCATGCTCGGGCTCGGCGAGTTGGAGGACTCGCGCTTCCGCTTCACCGTGGACTACAGCGTCGCGCTCCACGTGGACGCGCTGGGCGTGAAGACCCAGGAGCCGCTCCAGCTTCGCTACCGCGGCGTCGGCGTGCTCGTGGACACGCGCCTGTCCTTCCCTGACAACCTCAGCCTCGTCTTCGAGGACGCCGACATCGACGTGGAGGACCCTGGACGCTGGAGCATGCAGGGGGCCCTGGGGCAGTTGCTGCGCGTCACCAGCGCACGGGTGGGCGCGGGCTCCTCGTGGGTGGAGCTGGATCTGGGCTTCGCGCTCGACCTGGGCGTGGTGCGCGTCTCCGGCGCCACGCTGCGCCTCACCTTCAGCGGGGGGAATGTGGACGTGGCCCTGCGCGGCCTGGACGTGAGCGTCCGCGTGCCCGGGGTGCTGGAGGGCCAGGGCCGGCTGGCGCGCGACGCGGACGGGGGCCTGCGCGGCGCCGTGCAGCTCCAGGTCATCCCCGCGGGCATCTCCTGCGCCGGGGCCGTGGCCTTCGGGGACCAGGGCTTCTTCACCGTGCAGGTGGACACCACCTTCTCCACGCCCATCCCCCTCTTCACCACCGGCCTGGGCCTCTTCGGCTTCTCCGGCCGCTTCGTCTCCAACGGCGCGCGCAACCTCGCCGCGCTCCCCGCAGGCGACGTGGTGGAGCGCGAGCTCGGCTGGTACCGACTGCCCCCGGAGCAGAAGTACGTCCCCAAGCGGGGCCAATGGGCGCTGGGCCTGGGCGCCGTGGTGGGCACCCTGGCCGACCAGGGCTACAGCTTCCACGCGCGCGGCATGCTCGCGCTGCAACTGCCCGACCTGTCCGTGGTCTTCGGCGTCGACGGGCGCTTCCTCAGCCGGCCCGAGCCCGCCACCGAGCGGGACAAGGATCCGACGGGAGACACCTCGGCCCGGCTGCTCGGCCTGCTCGCGGTGGACTCCAGCGGCGTGGTGCTGGGCATCCGTGGCACCTACGACTGGCGGCGGCTGTTGCGCGTGGACGTCCCTGTGTCCGGCTTCTTCCCTCGGGCCTCGGGACCCGCGGCGTACCTGCGCGTGGGCGCGGACGGCTTCGAGGGCCGCACCGGCCAGCCCGTCCGCACGGTCATCCTGCCCGGCCGCCTCGATGCGGAGTCCTCCACCTTCCTGATGATCGAGGAGCGCGGCCTCAAGAACCTGGGCGGGCGCGCCGAGCTGTCCTTCGACGGCTTCTCCGTGGGCTTCGGCTCCCTCTACGAGATGGACTGGGGCAACGGCGTCCTCGGCCTGCGTGCCATGGCGGAGATGCTCGCCGGCATCGGCACCAACCCGCTGACGCTGGGCGCCGCGGTGCGCGTCGAGGGCGAGGCGCGCTTCCTCGGACTGAGCGCCGGCCTCAGCGGCGAGCTGGGCTTCCGCTACGTGGACGTCAGCGGGGGCGCGGACGTGATGCAGCTGCGCGGCCGCATCTGCGGCAGGGTCGGCTTCTGGCGCTTCAAGAAGAAGGTCTGCGGCGACGTGAGCATCGGCGACGGGGACAGCACGGTGCCCCCACCGCCGCCCGTCAGCGGCCTGGACCTGGTCACCCCGCAGCAGCGCCGCATCGGCCAGGCCTCGACGACGGCGGGTCAGGGCGCCACGGTGTGGCCGGACGCCATCCCCGTGCTGCACTTCACCAGCCCGGTGACGCTGGCGCTGGATACGGCGACCCACTTCCGGCCGCCTCCGCTCGACGGCTCGGCCTGGGTGGGCCAGGGGGAGGTGCGGCATGCCTACCGCGTGCGCTCCATTCGCCTGCGCGGGCCGAGCGGTCCGGTCTCCCCGAGCCTGGACGCGCTCTGGGTGCTGCCCTCGCACCGGCCCTCGCTTCCGCAGGAGGGCGAGGCGTCTCTGGGGGACGGCGCGAGGGATCTCCAGCTCATCGTGGGCGAGCCCTACCGGTGGGCCTACAACCTCCTGGAGAGCGGAGGCCCGCTGCTGCCTGGAGATCCGGTGGAGAGCCTGGTGCGCCTGTGCAAGCCCTCACCGGCGGCGCTCCCGGCGAGTGCCGTCGGCCAGGCGGCCCGGCGGCTCGACGATGACAAGGTGCTCCTGCCTCCCCACGCTCCGAGCGCGCCGCCGTTCTCCTCGCGGGTGTCCGCCGTCGTCACCGAGTTCCTCACCGCCGGGACGCCGCTGGCGAGCAGCCTGGACGACCTCCTCTCCCAGGGCATCGAGGTCACCGTCAGCACGGTGCGCGCGCTCCCCACGGCCTACGGGAGCGGCGCCCCCGCGCCCATCGTGAGCGCGGCCTGGGAGCCGACGTCCTTCCGGGACCGGACCCTCTTCGCGGGACAGGCCGGGATGGACGTGCGCTTCGCCTCGCCGCTGCTCCAGCCCCAGGTCGTGCTGGCCCTGGTCCGACGTGACGACGAACAGACGGGCCAACGCAGCCGCGCCCACCGCTACCACGACCTGTCGGTGGGCCTGCAGTCCACGGACCTCATGCACGAAGGCCAGCGGTACCTGTCCCTCTCGGGCCCCGACGGAGTGGAGGCAATGAAGGTCCTGGAGACGGTGCCCACCGACCGCCATGCGATTGCCTTCGGGCATGGCGGCATCGAGATCCGCCTGAACAAGGTCGCCTCCCGGGTCCGGGTGACCTTCTACGTGCTGCACCGGACGGACGACGACGTCCAGCCCGGCGGCGACATCACGCTGCAAGCGCTGAGGTTCAACAACACCGTCATCGGCACGGCCCATCGCCAGATTGAAATCGCGAAGGACCTCACCCTCTTCCTCACCAGCAGCACGGCGAACATCGTCAAGGTCCGGCTCACCGGGGGCCATGGCTTCTGCACCCTCGTCGAGCTGCGCTACGAGTTCGAGGGCCCCTCGTCCCTCAGCGGGCTGACGGACGTGGAGACCAGCCTGCCGCAGCTCATGGGCACGCGCGTGGACGGAACCCAGGTCGCCTGGAACTCCCAGCTCGTCGGCAATCCCCCGCCCGGCCACACGATGGTCCGCTACCAGCCCCCGCCGGGCGCAACGTGGCGTTCGGTCCGGCTTCCCCCCTGCAAGGGCCGGCACCTCGCGCTGCTCAGTGTCTCCGGCGTCACGCAGGAGGCGGAGCTGCGGCGACAGCGGGACCAGGCGTCACGCCAGGCGCAGGTGACGCAGTGGAACGAGCTGGCCCTGCGGACATTGGGGCGGCCCCTGCTGGAGGCCAACACCCCCTACACGCTCGAGGCCCACTGGGACGTCCAGACCTGGTCGCGCCGCACCAGCGGGGGTGAGCTCACCGAGCAGCTCGAACCTCCGGCGGATCCCTGGGCCGCGCCCGGCCCGATGCACTCCGCCACCACCGCGTTCCACTTCCGCACCGCGCCCGCGGTGGCGTCACTGTCCGCGCCACCGCCCGACGTCACGAACGAGACGACGTTCGATCCGCGCAACCTGTCGCGCTACCTGCTGGGACTGGACCCGGGCGACGCCAGCGCCCCGCACTTCCCGGACGCCCCGCTGCGGGTGCACTTCCAGGTGGAGCACGTGAGCCGGCTGCTCGGGAAGTACGGCCGCACCCTGGCCGTGCGCCTCCGACGCACCGACCCGCCCGCGGGGACGGTGGACGCGGGCCAGCAGGCCCTACCGGACCTGGGCCAGGGCGTGCCCGCCACCTGGGAGCCGCTCCCCATCGAGGCCCTGCAGCCCCTGCAACGGCGCCTCCAGGACCTCGCCACGCGCGCGCCCTGCCTGAAGGTGCCGCGGTTCGACGGCAGCACCCTGGTGGTCCGGCCCACGCTCGTGCCGGGCGCGGCCTACGAGCTTCAGCTCGCGGCCCCGCTCCTCTCCGCGCCCCACGCGGCCGACGCACCCCTCTTCGCCCAGGCGTTGATCCGCGCCTCGCGCTACCCCAGCCCCCGCGCGCTGCTCGACGCGCTGGGGCTGACGGAGCCGCTCCCAAGTCCCTTCCTCCCCTCGGAGGTGGCGGTGGCCGCCGCCGTGCCTGGCACGCCGCTGCTCGACGATGACCGCGCGCTCGAGGACACGCTGGCCGTGCTTGGGTTGGATCCGTGGCCGGCCCCGCGCGAGCCCCGCGTGGTGCTGCTGATGCAACCGGGGACACCCTTCCGCCTCGTGGGCCTCCTCCTGGAAGCGGAGGAGCCGCTGCACCGGCCCGGCAGGCTTGAGCTCCAGCAGGCCTCGCTCCACCGGCTCACGGCCAACGGTGCCCCCGTGCTGGAGGCCGCGCTCTCCGTCGTCCGGAGGGACCGCGCGGGGACGCGCCTGCTGCTCGCGCCGGTCAGTCCGCTTCCCATCGACGCGGCCAGCCGGCTGCTCGACATCACGCTGATCCGCGGCGGCGTACAGCTTCGCGGCCGTCGCCTCGTGTTCGCACAGGGGTCCGCCCTCGCCCTGGAGGTGCTCGGATGAGCCCCGCCAACCTCGACAGCATCCAGGCCTACGTCCTCGCCGCGCCCGACGAGCTGGGGGGACTGGCCATGGACCCCGGCACGGCCCCGCACCTGGACGGAGCGGGGCTCTACTTCCGGCTGCTGCCGCACCCGGAGATGGCCCTTCCCCGCACGCACCTGCGGGTGTTCCGTCACAACCTGGGCTTCCCCGCGACCTCGCTGATCCGTCGCGACATCGACTGGCGTGACGCCAATGGCAATCCCCTGTTCCCGCCGTTCAACGTCAGTACCGGCAGCCCCGTCACCGGCTACCTGCCGGAGACGGGGACGTGCACCTGGCTCACGGTGGAGACGGACAACCTGGTCAACCTGACCCTGGACGCCTACGCCTTCACCCCGACGGGCCGCACCCTGGTCGTGAGCAAAGCGGGGTCGCCCTACACGGTGACCGCGACGCCCATCAACGCCATCGTGCTCACGGGGAAGACCACCGTGACGGAGGTGCGCTGGCTCGCGGCCCAGGACGTGCTCGACGCGGCCCGGGACGCGAACACGCCGCTCTGGCGGCGCATGGCCCTGCCCATCCCCAGCGGCACCTTCTACCAGGGCATCACCGATGCGAATGCCCAGGCCGTCGCGCGGCTCTTGCGCACCGCACCTCGGCGACGGGGCATGGACGAATCACCGGAGGCCGTGGAGCCCGCGAGCTGCCCCACCGCCACGCCCCAGGAAGAGCAGACGCGCCTGGCGGCGCTCATCCCCGAGATCAACAGTCGCCTCCAATCCCTCATCAACACCGCCACGCCCGAAGCGCTGAACGAGAGCAAGCCGCTCAACGGCCCCGGGGGAGGCGGGGCGAACAACGCGCTGACGATGGGAACGCTCTCGCTGCTGTACCAGGCGCTCCATGACCCGGGCATCGCGAGCTGGGTGGGCCTGTTCGACGCGGACCTGTCACCACCGACGACGACGGCCGGGAACGTGGTGGCCTACATCATCGCGGGCACCTGGCGCTCGCGACACCCGCCCATCGACGTCGAGCCCCTCGTGTCCACCGGCGACGCTTCCGCGCCGTCCACCCGCGCGTTGTTCGAGCCCACCGAGATGGCCGTGGTGCTGTGCGCCGCGGTGGCCCGCACGCCCGCCGCGCCCCCGGCCCCCACGCTCGGGCCCGTGCGGCTCGGGCCCTGGATGCCCCGCGCCGTGCCACAGGCCCGGCGGCAGGTGGTGGTCCCGGTGAGCAACCTCCTCGATGGCGGCACCGTCTCCTTCATCCGCGGCGAAGGCTCCACCTTCACGAGCCTGCACCGGGTGGCAGGGGGACGCGCCCGCCCGCTGGTGCCGAACCGACTCACCGAACCGACGCGCGGCGAGCTGGTGGACACCACCGCGCCCGCTGGCCAGGTCACGTACCGCGTCGCACAGCGAGACCTCATCGGCCGCTGGGGCGCCGTCGGTGCGGTGACGGCCGCGGCCCTCGCGAGGCCCCCACCGCCCGCGCCCACGCTCCGCGTCGACTATGTGCAGCCCCCGGTTCCCTCGCCCATGCCGCTGGGGATGCTCTCGGGGACGCTGCGCGTGCGCGTGCCGGTGCCCGCGCCTGGAGCGCTGGCGCCAGGCGCGAACCTGCTCGACCGGGTGGAGGTCACCCTCGACGGCGTCCCCTCCGTGCAGAACGTGGGCACGGCGACGCAGCTGTCCTTCGACCTTCCGGGTCCGCCCCTCGAGCGCGCCGGTCGGCGCGAGGTCACCCTGGTGGCCGGCTTCGTGGACACGGGCGGCGCGGCTTCAGCCAACTCGGAGCCCCAGCGGCTGGTGTTGAGAGACCCGCGCTCGGCCCTCACACCCGCGGTGGCCCCGGGCCTGCGCTTCACCACCCGCCCCGACGCCACGGGCCGCGCGCGCGTGCGGCTCGCCTTCACCACCGCCACGGGCCAGCGCGCCTTCCGGCTGTTCTACTCGGATGAGCGGCGCCTGCTGCACCACCTCCGGCGGCTCGTCGAGCTGGCCGGTCCCGAGGCGCCGCGGGCCCGGGCCGCGCTCGACGCACTGGCTGTCGCCTCCGACGCGGCCTCACGCGCGCCCCTGTTCGAGCGCGAGGCGTCCCTCTTCGGCAGGGAGCTCTTCGAGCCCGTGGGAGCGCCCATCGACGCTCCGGCCACGCCCGGCGAACAGCGCCTGGAGCACGACCTGCCCGCGTCCCTGCTCGTGCTCTCGTTCTACCGGGTTGTCTCCGTGAGCGAGGCCCAGGTGGAGTCTCCCTTCTCCGAGTCCATCCTGGTGCCGGTGGCGGTGCTCCGCGACGACAGCCCGCAGCGGCCGGTGCTGGAGGTCTCCGCCCGGCCCGAGCAACCCGGCCAGCCGCTGACCGCGCGGGTGCGCATCCGCGTGCCCCGAGGCACCTTCACTGCCGCGGAGTTCCGCCTGCTGCGCGGAATCGAAGGGGGCCAGGACATCAACCGCATGGTGGTGGTGACCCAGGGCCCCATTGCCCCGGCCTCCGGGCCCGACGGCATGCAGGAGGTGGAGTTCTCCGACACGGGCGCGTCCCCGCTGTCACCCGCGAAGACGCTGCGTCCCTTCCTCCGCTACACGTGGCGTGCGCAGGTCCGCGCCGCGCCCGCGCCGGGAGGAGGACCGCCGGCCGCATGGAGCGAGCCCAGCGCCCTGGTGGCCACCACCTTCGTGCCGCAGCTTCCTCCCGAGCCGGTGACGGGGCTGACGGTCCAGCAGCAGGCCACCCCGGCCCAGCTGCGCTTCGGTCACGAGGACCCGCTGTTGGATGGGGGGCCGGTGGGCCGCTACGTCTTCGAAGTCGACCGGCAGCTGCCGGGTGAGCAGCTCGAGCGCATCAAGACGCTCCATGCGGACCTGCCGCAAGCGTCGGGCGGGCGCGGCGCGGACGGGCTGTTCCGCGTGACGGACACCCGGGTCGTCCCCGTGGGGACCCGCTACCGCGTATGCCTGCGCGACCCGATGGGGCGCACGAGCCCGCCCGTCCTCTGCACCCTGGAAAGCCCCTGAGGAATGCCATGCCCCCGCTGATTCCTTCCTCCGAGCAGCTCGGGCTGGTGTCGCCCGCCCTGGGCCCGTGGTTCAACAACCCGCTCGGCGCCCTCCCCGCGCCGGGTGACGACCTGTCCGTGTCCCTGACGTTGCCGGCGGGGATGGCGTGGCTTCCTCCCGCCACGGGCACCCTGTCCATGCACGTCCAGACGGCCCCACAGTCGCTGCAGCGGCCCTCGCCCCGCCTGCTGCGAGGCGTGGATGGTGGCGCCGCGCCCTTTGGCACCGGCCACCTCGTGGCCCTCTTCACCCTGCTGCCCGAGGTGGAGGCCCGCCTCGATGCGCTGCTGAGCGGCGTCCTCGGCCCGCCGGATGGGCGAGCGCCCACGGCCGGGACCCGCTCCCGGGCCCGCGTGCGCACGCTTGCCATTGAGTTGCTTGAGCCCGCCGCGCTCAACACGAACCGCTGGGACGTGGACCCCACGCTGGTGGGACTCGGCAATGCCTCGCAGCAGGCGCAAGTACTGGGCCTGAAGTTGGAGACGGGTACGGCGCTGATCAACGGTCCGCTGCCCATGTCGGACCTCAAGCGCGCAGGACGCATCAATGGCGTGTTCCAGCCGCTGCTGGTTGCCCGAGCGAGCCTGCCGGTGAAGCTCTGGGCCTTCGATTTTCGCGGGCGCCCCGTCGATGCGGGCGCGGTCGCCGCGTGGTGGCAGCAGCTCGCCAACGCCTTCCTGGTGCCCGGCTCCGCGAACACGCTGTGGGCCTCGGGCCTCGTCGGCACGGATCAGCGCACGCAGGCCGTCCAGGACGCGCGCACCGTCCACCTGGTCAACGCGCACCTGGCCGCGCCCATCGACGGCCTGGACACCCTGACGACCAACGCCACCGGCACCGGTCAGGTTCGCCGCGCCACGGGCTCGGGGGCCGTGAGCATGGGCCTGCCCGCGCCAGTGCCGAATGCCCCGTTCCGGCGCCTCGGGCTGCTGCCCCAGGGGCGCATGGGGACCAGCGTGCAGCTCTGGCCCGCCACGGCCACGGCTCCCGCCCGGGACTTCGTGCGCGTGGCCCTGGTCGACGTGGAGCAGCACCTGCTGGGGCACGCCCGCTCGACGAACGCCGTCATGACGCGCACCACGCCGCCCGTTCAACCGTCCCCGTCGCCGGTGCTCCTCGACACCACCGACGAGGTGGTGGGCGCCATGCTGCAGACGCTCTCCGGAACCGGCGAGCGGACCCTCCTGTGCTCCACCGTGGAGCGGGACCTCGGGACGCTGCTCCCGCCGCCCCTCGTCCCCGGCACGGCACCCATCACCTTCCCCCTGCTGAGCGGAGAGG
>NZ_RAWB01000389.1 GCF_003612055.1 Corallococcus llansteffanensis | reverse complement strand
CGGCCGGTGCCTTCGTCCAGGCCGTCCTCGCCATCTACAACGTGGTGATGTGGGTCATCGAGAATGCCTCGCGCATCCTCGCCCTCATCGAAGCCATCGTGAACTCGCTGCATGCGATTGCGACGGGCGCCATCGGTGGCGCGGCGAAGTGGATCGAGAACGCGCTCGCGAGCCTCATTCCCATCGTCATCGGCTTCCTCGCGCGGCTCATCGGCCTGGGCGGCATCTCCGCGAAGATCCGCGAGTTCATCACCAAGGTGCAGGCGAAGGTCCGCGCCGCCGTGCTTGGCTGGCTCAAGAAGGCGTGGGCCTGGGTCAAGAAGCTCTTCGGACGCGGCGGTGGCGCCGGGGCGGGGAAGGACGGCGCGCCGACCCACGGCGTGGTCAAGAAGGGCTTCGCCATGGGCCCGGAGGGCCACACGCTCACGGCGAAGTTCGACGGGAAGAAGGTCGACATCTACATGGCCAGCGCGGGCGAAGGTCTGCTCCGCGGCCAGCTCGGCAATGCCAAAACGGAGGTGGAGAACAGCGGTCGCCACGACTCCCAGAAGCGGAAGATCCTCGGCGACCTGAAGCGCGCCGGGGATGGGCTCGACAGCATGCGCCAGGACTGGACCATCGCCGGGGGCAAGGACCCGCGCGGCGGCACCGGGACCCTCGACTACGAGGGCTTCGCGGGCGTCCGCATGGCGCAGATCGTCCAGTCGCTCAAGGGCCTGGAGAAATATGACATCCATGCGCTGCACCGGATGTTCAAGCCGGCCCGGAGGCGGCTGCCCCCGGGGTATCTGATCCGCAAGCAGCTCTACGACCGGGGCAGCGGTTGGACGAAGGTCAGCAAGGACATCCGTACGAAGTTCGCGAGCAAGGTCCAGAGCGAGGTCCGCACGGTGATGCTCAAGCTCACCACCAACCCCGCCCAGGCCCAGGCGGATTGGCGGCGGCTCAAGGTGGACGGGAAGATTCCGGACACGTTCGTGCTGTCACCGACCTTCGCGCTCTCGTCCGTCACCCACAGCCTGTACGACGCGGACCACGACCCACCGCTGGGGGTCCACTGGGCGGCCGAGGGCTACAACTCGAACGACCAGTCCCGCAACGACGCGGTGAGCAAGCCGCCGCACCCACCGCAGGCGATGCTGCTGGGCCCGAACCGGTCCAAGGGAGGCGTGCCGTTCCAGCCTCACGAGGTGGGATCGGACTTCACCAGCAGCCATGCCGAGGGCGGACGCAAGAACGCGGCGACCATCGACAACCAGCCCTTCGTCTTCCTCAACGAGGCAGGCCAGCCCATCCCCTTCTGACGGAGGTCTCACGTGGGACGACGTGCGGTGCAGCAGGGCAGCGAGGTGTACGCGACCCGGTCCGTGGACCTGTCCCGGGACGGGCAGGCGGTGCTCATCGCGAGGCACGCCGTGAACGCCCCCGAGCGGTTGGAGCTGCGGGCCTGGGACGACCTGCGCGTCCTCGAACACTGGGGCGCGCAGCTCGCCGCGGACGCCACCTTCGCGCGCTTCGCCTCGGAGGACGACCGGCTGGTGGTGACGGACTTCCAGAGGAACACCGTGCTGCTCGACCGGGGGACGGGCGGCAGGGTCCAGCCCCTGCGCCCGGGAACGCGCGGCGTCTCCGTGGCACGGCATGCGCCTCGCGCCGCCGTGCTCGGCGCGCAGGTGGAGGTGCTCGACACCACCGACGGGCGGAGCGTGTGGACCGTGGGCGAGTCCCATCCCAGCCTCAAGGCGGAGGCGGTGGCGCTCAGTCCGGACGGCAAGAGGCTGGCGGTGACGGGATGGGACGGGGGACAGGTCGCGTTGCTCGACGTGGACTCACGAAGCCTGGTGAAGGTCCTGGAGCCGTGGTCCGTGCGCGGGACGCAGCTGCTGGCGCTCGACGCCCCGGGCCATTACCTCTCGCTCGTGGGCACCGGAGGCTCCGCAGCCTGGGTGCTCGCCAACGCCCGTCGCGCGGCCCCGGAGGAGCTGGGCCCGGAGCGGACCGCGTACACCTGCCACGCGTTCCATCCCCGGCTCCCCATCGTCGTGCTGGGCAGCCGGGCCGGGTACGTCACCAGCATCGACCTGGAGACCGGCGCCTGCCGCTACGCGGAGAAGGTCCACGAGGGGCGCGTCTGGGACGTCGCGGTCTCGGAGGACGGCGCCCGCGTGGTCTCCGCCGGGGACGAGGGAGACGTCTACCTTCAGGAGTGGGCGGAGATGGAGGCGCTGGGCACGAGCCGGGTTTCTTGAACCCCCGCCGCGCGGTGCGCCTGTCATTGCTTGTGCGCTTCAGCCTTGGGGATCTTCAACGCCTGGAAGATGTTGATGATGCCCTGGTCGTTGAAATAGCTGTTCCACTTGGGGGCCGTGCCCGCCAGGTTGAGCGCGATGGCCTTCGCCGGAGGATAGCTGCCGACCGTCACGGGCCCGGGAAGGACGCCCACGTGATGCTCGGCGACCGGCGTGCGGTAGAAGCTCGTGTTGCGCGTCAGCGCGGTGTGCGTGGCATCCACGTTGAAGACCAGCCCCCACTGCTGGCAGGCGATGCTGGGCTCCATGATGCTCATCCCTCCCGACGGGATGAGGTGGATCTGCGGGTAGAACTCTCCCCCCTTGGGCGGGGAGGAGCGCAGCCGGGAGCGGGCATGGTCCAGGCAGACCTCCAGCCCGAAATGGATGCCCGCCATGGTGAACGCGCCCTGGCCCCCCAGGCCCGTCTTCGTCTGCTCCCGCCCCGGCCCGACGGCCTCTTCGCGCCGGGTCAGCGTGTCCCGCGACCCCTCCGTCGGACGCAGGACGCTCATCGTGTCCGTGGGCTTCCCCACCAGGGCACTGCGAAACGTGGTGCGCTTCCAGCCTTCGAACCCCTCGGTGAAGACGTGGTTCGGCGCCCCGCAGTTGAAGCAGTTCTTCGTGGTCTCGTAGGTGGGGAGCCGGATGAAGTCCACGTGGGAGATGAACTCCTTGTAGACAATCAGGCTGGCCTCGGGACCGAGCTCGTCCGTGCCTCCGCGCTGGACCATGGCGATGTTGAAGACCTCCTTGTCGGAGCCGGTGTCCAGATAGGCGATGGCCGTCCCGAAGACGAAGAGCCAGTCCTTGAACTGGGCCTGTCGCGTGAAGACGCGGAGCGTCTCCATGATCAGCGAGACGTCCTCGATGGGATAGGCCCCGTTGATGTCATGGAAGTAGAACTCGGGCGCCATGAAGATCTTCAGGATGGACGAGGACTTCCTCACGGCCGGATCCGCGGCGGCCGTCTTGATGGCCTCCCGCATGATGTGGCACCGGCCCCGGATGTCGGGCTGTGCCTTCGTGCCTCCGAGATACTTCTTGCCGTAGGTCGTCCCCATCGCCAGGGCGGGGAAGGTATTGACCTGGTATCCGATGCACTGCGCGCTCGTGTAGGGCATTGCGGCTTCCGAAGGTTCGAGGGTGGAGTTCGACGCGTGAGCAGGGGCCGCGGGGACTGACCGGACCCCCTGCGCTATCGCACGCTGAAGAACCGGACAAGCCGTCGAAGTGCGCTCACCCTGACGCACCGGGCCACGTCGCACGCCCCGGGTTGACACACGGGCGACATGTATCCGGGGGCCCTCGATTGACTTCACCTGCGCGGCGGTGCTGAACCGGATGGCCCCGGGCAGTCGCGGGCCCGGTGGGCTTGCAGCGTTCGTGAACCCCGCTTGCCGCGTCTGGAGCCACATCCATGATGACCCCTTCCCGTCGTCACCGCCGGAGCCCCTGGCTCTCGCGGTGGCATCACCTCGCCGTCGCCGCGGGCCTTGCCTCGGCGCTGGTCTCCTGCGCCGCCACGGATACGCCTGACGCAGCCCCCGCCCCGGAAGCCACCGCCGCCGTGGAGCCGGCGCAGCAGTCCCAGGAGCTGCTCACCTGGACCCTGGGCGCGAAGTACGACGCCACGCAGGCCAACATCGACTTCCGCGTCTATTCCTCACGCGCCGAGCGCATCGAGGTGTGGATCTACAAGACGCCCCTGGGCGCGCAGGAGACGGTGAAGTACGTGATGACCAAGGACGCGGCCACGAACATCTGGTCCAAGTCCGTCTCCGTCGCCACGCTGAAGGGCTCCACCTACAACCTCACCGGGACCGTCTACTACGGCTACCGCGCGTGGGGGCCCAACTGGCCCTACACCTCCACCTGGTCGAAGACGAACACCTCGGCGGGCTTCCTCTTCGACGTGGACACCCAGGGCAACCGCTTCAACCCGAACAAGGTGCTCTGGGACCCGTACGCGCTGGAGCTGAGCCACGACCCGGTGAACCCCAGCAACCAGGACGCCACGGTGTTCGCCTCCGGCCCCCTGCACCGCTACAAGGACAGCGGCCCGTTCGCGCCCAAGGGCGTCGTGCTGCCGCCGGAGACCGTCGCCACCGGCACCAAGCCCACGCGCGCCTTCAAGGACGACGTCGTCTATGAGGTGCACCTGCGCGGCCTGACGAAGCAGGACACCGGCTCCGGGCTGGATGCCGCCTGTCTGGGCACCTACAAGACGGCGGGCCAGAAGGCCGCGCAGCTGGCGGCGCTGGGCGTCACCGCGGTGGAGTTCCTGCCGCTGCACGAGACGGACAACGACAACAACGACTTCGCGCCCACCACCACCACGGGCGACAACTACTGGGGTTACATGAACCTCAGCTACTTCGCGCCGGACCGCCGCTATTCCTGCGACAAGAGCGCGGGCGGCCCCACGCGTGAGTTCAAGGCGATGGTGAAGGCCTTCCACGACGCGGGCATCAAGGTGATGGTGGACGTGGTCTACAACCACACCGGCGAAGGCGGCGGGTGGAACAACGGCGACTCCAGCACGTACAACGTCATGACGTACCGGGGCCTGGACAACCCCACGTACTACAGCCTCACGGCGGACAAGCAGTTCAACTATGACAACACTGGCGTGGGCGGCAACTTCAACACGTTCAACCCCACGGCCCAGAACGTCATCCTCCATTCGCTGTCGTACTGGAAGGACACGCTGGGCGTGGACGGCTTCCGCTTCGACCTGGCGTCGGTGCTGGGCAACACCGTCGAGCACGGCGGCTTCAACTACAACCGCGACAACACGGGCACGGCGCTCAATAAGATCGTCACCCTGTTGGATCCGCGTCCGGACGGAGGCGGCGCGGGCACGGACTTCGTCGCGGAGCCCTGGGCCATTGGCGGCAACTCCTACCAGGTGGGCAACTTCCCGGCGAAGTGGAAGGAGTGGAACGGCATCTTCCGCGACACCTTCCGCAAGGACCAGAACCAGATGGGCTCGGAGGCGGTGACGCCGGGGCAGCTGGCCACGCGCTTCACGGGCTCGTCGGACCTGTATGGGGATGACACGCGCAAGCCGGCCGCGTCGGTGAACTTCATGGTGGCCCACGACGGCTTCACCCTGAAGGACCTGTACTCGTGCAACAGCAAGGACAACCTCCAGTCGTGGCCCTACGGCCCGTCCGACGGCGGCGAGGACAGCAACCACAGCTGGGACCAGGGCGGCAGCGCGACGTTGCAGCGGCAGGCGGCACGCAACGGGATGGCGTTCATGATGCTGAGCGCGGGCGTGCCCATGCTGACGGGCGGCGACGAGTTCCTGCGCTCGCAGCGCTGCAACAACAACGTCTACAACCTGGATTCGAACCAGAACTGGCTGAACTATTCGTGGAGCACGGACCAGTCCAACTTCCGCGCGTTCACCCAGAACCTCATCGCGTTCCGCAAGGCGCACCCCGCGCTGCGTCCCGCGAACTTCTACAGCGCGTCAGACACCAACGGGAACGTGATGGAGCAGCACCGCTGGTTCAAGCCCGACGGCACCGTGCCCAACGCGGCGTACTTCGACGACGCGGGCAACCACGCGCTCGCGTACCGCATCGACGCCAGCGAGTTCGGTGACACGGTGGGCGCCATCTACGTGGCCTACAACGGCTGGTCCGCCAACGTGAACTTCATCCTGCCGTGGCCGGGCACGAACAAGAGGTGGTACCGCGTGACGGACACCTGCTCGTGGATCGAGAGCCGGGGCGCCAACCAGGTGCTGCTCAACCCGGGCACCGCGGACGACGTTGGCGCCGAGAACGCGTCCTATGGCCTGTGCGGCCGGGGCGTGCTGGTACTCGTAGCGAAGTAGCTTCGCACTCGCGGGGACCCGGTGCGCCCACACGGCTCCGGGTCCTCGCGGTGGGGCGTCATCCTGGCTGCGGTGGAAGCAGGCCCCCGGTATAAGGCCCGGCGGATTCTGGCATCCCCGCGAGGAAGGACCGTGCGCCCGTGACCCCGGAAGAAGAGAGGTCCGCCGCCCTGCTGCGGCGGCTCCAGCAAGAGGACTCGTTCGAGAACGAGACGTTCGCGGACCTGGACCTCCAGGGCATCGACCTGAGCGGCAAGGAGTTCTACCGGTGCACCTTCCAGGACTGCCAGCTCCAGGAGGGGCGCTGGAAGGACAGCCAGCTGGAGGTCTGCGTCTTCAAGGGCTGCAACCTCACCCGCGCGAACTTCAATGCCATCCGTCTGCGGGACGTGCGCTTCGAGGGCTCGAAGCTGATGGGCATTGACTGGTCGGGCGTGGCGGCGAACCCGGAGGTGGCTTTCGAGGAGTGCGGCCTGCCCTACTGCTCGTTCGTGGGGCTGGGCCTGCGGCAGACGGCCTTCGTGCGCTGCGTGGCGAAGGAGGCGAACTTCTTCGACATGGACCTGACGGACGCGGACTTCACCGGCACGGACCTCACGGGCAGCAACTTCCGCGGCTGCACCCTCACCCGGACCGACTTCACCGGGACGACGGGCCTCCTGCTGGATCCGGCGCGCAACAAATTGAAGGACACCCGCGTCCCACAGGAGACGGCGATGTCGCTGGCGCATTCCCTGGGGATGCTCGTGGAGGGGTATCACGCGAAGCCGGCGGCGCGCGGTGGCTCGAAGAAGGCAGGGACGAAGCGGTGACGGGGACATGCCCCCGCGCCTTCTGGCGGTAGCCTTCGAGCCATGGACGCTTCGCCTTTCGACCTCCGCACCGTGTACACGATCGCGACGATGGTGGACGCAGGCCTCATCGGGCTGCGGCATGTCGTCCCCTGGGCCGACGCGTGGGTGTTGAAGCTGGACTCGCCGCCGCTCTGGCTGCTTGAGCTGTGCATGACCCGGGACGTCCGCGTTGCCCAGGGGCTGCTCATCACGGCTGCGTGTCAGCGGGCCGATCCCATGGGGTCGGACGAGCACAACGCGGAGTACCTGGCGTGCCTCTTCCTCCGCTATCGCCACGGGGACCTCTCCTGGGCGGCCTTCCTCGATGAGGGTGGCCAGCAGTTGGATGCGTCCAACGCCAGCAGGACCTGCGAGGAGCTCTATGGCCTGCTGAACGCGCTGGAGCGCGACGAGCATCCGGCGGACCTGGAGCAGGTCCAGAGCGCGGACATCGAGCGCAGCCTCCGGGACGCACTCGACCGGATGGAGCCCCTGCACCGCATGTTCGAAGCGTTGGCCCGCGCGGGCTAGGAGAGCGCCCGGCTCGCCAGCCGGCGGCAGGCGGCGGACTTCACCGCGAGGTACACGCGCAGGGCCGGTGCGAGGTTCAATTCGCGCACGGCGGCGTGCGTGAGTCGCACCACCCAGCGCACGCCCGCCACGTCCACGTGGGTCGCGCACTCCCCTGCCCCGGCGTCCTCCAGCTTCGCCACGGTGCCTTCCAGCACGTTGCGCGCGGAGATGCCGGTCAGCGGCCCCGTGGACAAGAGGATGTCCTCGGCCGGGACCGCGTAGGCGGCGCGTGTGCCCGTGGGAAGGCCAGGCGCGTCCGGGACCCAGAGGGACAGTCCCTCCGTGATGAGCAGCCTCGTGCCTCCGGCTTCGGGGTGCTCCAGCGTGCCCTCCAGGATGTTCTCCTCGGGTTCGCCGGTGAGCAGGCCGCGCGCGGCCGTGCCCAGCACCTTGTCCGCGGCCCCGACCGCGCGCACCGCGCCGCCGTCCAGCAGCAGGGCCTCGTGGGCGAGCACCCGCGCCTCTCCCAGTTGATGTGTCACGTACAGCAGGGGCACGTGAGCCTCGTCGCGCACGCGCAACAGGTAGGGCAACACGCGCTCCTTCAACGCGATGTCGAGCGCGGCCAGCGGCTCATCCAACAGCAGCAGCGCGGGGTCGGTGGCGAGCGCTCGCGCCAGGGCGACCCGCTGTTTCTCGCCTCCCGACAGGGTGACGGGGTAGCGGTGCAGCAGCGGCTCCAGCTCCAGCAGGTGCACGGCTTCGTCCACGCGCGACGGTCGCCCGGGGCGCACGCCGAAGCGCACATTCTGTCCGGCGGTGAGGTGCGGGAAGAGCAGCGCGTCCTGGGGCACGTAGCCCATGCGGCGCGACTCGGGCGGCACGTCCACGCCGGCAGCGCTGTCGAGCAGCACGCGGCCACCCACCACCACGCGACCGCGAGCGCCGCGCCGCAGCCCCGCGAGCACTTCGAGCAACGACGTCTTCCCGGAGCCCGAGCGCCCCAGCACCGCCACCGACGCGGACGTGAAGCGCGCCTCGACCTCCAGGGTGAAACGTGCCAACGGCAGGCGCAATGACAGCTCCATCACGGGCGCGCTCCTCCCGTCGGTCCCGTCATCGCTGACACGCGAGTGCTCCACCCGGACAGGTGCGCCTGCGCGGTCGCGCGCTTCCTCACGCGAGCCCCCGCGCACCACGCCGCCGCGTCACCACTTCCGTCACGTACATGACCCCGAAGGCGAGCACCACCGCCACGCCCGCGAGCTTCAATGCCTCCGCGTCCTGCCCTGTCTGCGTGCGCTGGAAGATGGCCAGCGACAGCGTCTGCGTGTGCCCCGGGATGTTGCCCGCGACCAACACCGTGGCACCGAACTCCCCCAGCGCTCGTGAGAACGCGAGCAGCGCGCCCGTGAGCACGCCGCGCCAGGCGAGCGGCAACGTCACCCGGAAGAAGGCCCGCACGCGCGTGTCGCCCAGCGTGCGCGCCACCGCCACCAGCCGTGGATCCACCTCCTCGAAGCCCGCGCGCGCCGAGCGCACCAGCAGCGGGAACGCCATCACGGCGCTCGCCAGCACCACGGCCTTCGGCGTGAACACCACCTCCACGCCCAGCCGGTCCAGCCACCGCCCCAGCATCGAGTCCCGCGCCAGCAGCTCCAGCAGCACCAGCCCCACCGCCGTCGGCGGCAACACCAGGGGCAGCGCCAGCACCGTCTCCACCACGCCCCGTCCCGGGCCCTTCCACCGCGCCAGCGCGTACGCCGCCGCCACGCCCGGCACAAGGATGAGCGCCGTGGACAGCGCCGCCACCACCACCGTGAACAGGACCAGCCCGGTCAGCCCCTCGTCCATCACGGCGAAGGCCGCCCCGTGCCCGCATCCGGCTTCGCGTGAAGCATCCCAACGTCAGCCGGCATCCGCTCCTTCACGCTGTCCCGCGTTGCCTGGGTGCCCGCCGCGCCCGGCCCTGCCCTGCGC
>NZ_RAWB01000388.1 GCF_003612055.1 Corallococcus llansteffanensis | reverse complement strand
CGTCGGCCCTGATCCTGTCGCCCGTAGGCGTTCTCCGGGCGGCGCTGCTGCATGGCGAGCTCGCCGTCACCGGAGCCCGGCGACGAGGCCACCTTGTGCTCGGGGCCCGTGGCCGACCGGCCGTAGATGTCGTACTGCTCGCGGTGGTAGTTCTGCTGCGCCTTGACCTGGATGGACTTGTTGTAGCGGTCCATCAGGTGCCGCAGCTCGTTGCGCTCCTCGCCCTGCAAGAGCCGCGCGACCTCCGCGTTGCAGTTGATGACGAGCGTGGAGTCCTTGTAGCCCGGCGCCTCGCGGCGGATCTCCCGGAAGATCTCGTACGCCACCGTGGTGGCCGTCTTCACGAAGCCCTTGCCGTCGCAGTACGGGCAGTCCTCGTGCAGCACGCGGCCAATGGACTCGCGCACGCGCTTGCGCGTCATCTCCACCAGGCCCAGCTCGGAGATGCGCAGCACGTTCGTCTTGGCCTTGTCGCGGCCCAGCGCTTCCTGCAGCGACTTGAAGACCTTGTCGCGGTTCTGCGCCTTCTCCATGTCGATGAAGTCGCAGATGATGATGCCGCCGATGTTGCGCAGCCGGAGCTGGTAGACGATCTCCTTGGCCGCCTCGACGTTGATCTTGGTGATGGTCTCCTCGAGGCTCTTCTTGCCGACGTAGCGGCCCGAGTTGACGTCGATGGCGGTGAGCGCCTCGGCCTGGTCGATGATGAGGTAGCCGCCGCTCTTCAGCCACACCTTGCGCTGGGTGGCCCGCTGCAGCTCCTGCTCGATGCCGTAGGCGTCGAAGACGGGCTCGTCCGTCTCGTGCAGCACCACGCGGTCGCGCAGCGCCGGGTCCTGCGCGGTGACGAAGCCCTGGATGCGCTCGTACTCCTCCGCGTCGTCCACGACGAGCTTCTCCACGTCGTGGGCGAACAGGTCGCGCGTGGCGCGCAGGATGAGGTCCAGGTCGGGGTGCAGCAGGCCCGGTCCGCCGCGCTTCTCGTTGCGGCGCACCACCTGGTTCCACACCTCGATGAGGAACCGGATGTCGCTCTCCAGCTTCTCCTGGGGAACGTTCTCCGCCACGGTGCGCACGATGAAGCCCGTGCCGGGCGGCCGCAGCCGGTCCACGATGTCACGCAGCCGCCGGCGCTCCTTCTCGTTGGAGATGCGGCGGCTGATGCCCACGTGGTCCACCGTGGGCATGAACACCAGGTGACGGCCGGGGATGGAGATGTGCGAGGTGAGCCGCGCACCCTTGGTGCCGATGGGGTCCTTGGAGATCTGGACCACCACCTCCTGGCCGACCTTCAGCAGGTCTTCAATCTTGTCCGTCTTGCGCTGCTTGGGCTTCTCCTTGTCGTCTTCGCGCTTCTCGCGGCGGGGAGGGCCCTCTGGGCGGCGCTTGTCCTTCTCCTTCTCCTTCTCCTTCTCACGGCCGTCCCGGGCGCGCGGCTCGCGGGCCTCCCGGGCCTCGCGCGGCGTGCGGCGCTCACCGGAGACCTCACCCGGACGGGCGGACTCGGTGGCGGGCGGGGGGATGAGGTCGCCCAGGGCGGCCGCGTGCGGCGGCGGCTCGGCGGCCGCGGGGATGCCTTCACCGCCCTGCGCGCCACTGCCCTCGGCGAGCGTGGCGACGGTGACGGTCTCCGCGTGCGTCTCCTGAACCAGCACGGGGGACTCGTCCACCGGCAGGCCCGTGTCCGACAGCGGCACCGCCACGGCGGCGGTGGACACCGTGACCTGCGACTCCTCGACGGCGGCCACGGCCTGCGGCGCCTGGGCCTCCACCGGCGCCGGGGGCTGCTCCTGCCCCTGCTCGGTGACGGGCTCGCTCACGGCCGGAGCGGCAGGGACTTCCTGAGCCGGCTCCTGGGGGGACTGGGCCTGGACGTCCAGCGCCAGCGCGGTGTCGTGCGCCAACACCGGCTCCACGCTGGCCGCGGCGACCTCCGGGCCCGGGGGAAGGGCGGGCGCGTGCGCGTCCTTCTCCGGGACCGTGGACGCAGCGGCCTCGAAGGTGTCGGCCTCGGATTCGGTGGGGACCTCCGGGGCGTCCTCGTGCTCGCCCTCGGTCAGCTCGAACTGGGCGCGGGCGAAGTCGGGGTCGTAGACGACGTCGCTGACATACAGGAAGGCGGCCTTCTCCAACCCGATGTCGACAAAAGCCGCCTGCATGCCCGGGAGCACCCGGACGACACGGCCCTTGTAGATGTTTCCGACGACGCCCTTGTCCTTCTTACGCTCGAGGTAGAACTCCGCGATATGGCCGCCCTCGACGAGCGCCACCCGGGTCTCCCGACCCGCGGCGTTGATGACGAGCACACTGCTCATGGATGAATCCTGGAAGCGCGCGCGGTAGGGAGGTCCTCACCGGACGGGGGGCGGCGAAGAGCCACACCTCCGAGCACGCTGCGAGGGGAGAGGCGGCTTGCGGCCCTCCGACGTGTGGACGCCTTCCGGAAGACCCGGAGGGAGAACGCATCGCCTGGGTGAGGGCCGAGGACATCACCGCCTGCTCCTCCGAGTTCATGTCGCCCCGCATTGCGACCGGCACCGTGCCGGGCGGGGCTGCTTCTCTTCAAGCGCTCGAGGCCTCCACCACGCCCGTGCCGTCCGCCCCCTCTTCCACACCCGGTCGGTGCCCGTTCGTGGGCCACCTTGGGGGGGCGCTGGGGGCCCCGGAGCAGCAGGGACGTCCGGAGGAAACCGGAAGCGCAACCCGTCGAAATTCATGCCTGGGCCTGATGTCCCGCCAACGCGGGGCGTCACACAACTGCCCAGAAACACGGAGAGTTTTTCACGCCCCTCCAGGTGTGTAAAGGCAAGAAGCGCCCGTTCATCCACTGTCGGGCAGATGGCGCCGGGCTCCGCCGCCCGGACGCTGTTCGGGCGTCCAGGCCTCTTCCCGGCGCCTCAGGCCTGCGCGGGGGCCTGCTTGCGGCCCTCGGGCTTGTCCAGCCGCCCGCGCGGACGGCGCACCAGCCGCAGGGCCGTCCAGGCCTCGTCGATGACGCAGATCTTGTTGTCGACGAGCCCGATGTCGAGCGCCGCCTGGCGCACGAAGTCCTCGGACAGGACCGTCTTCACGCCCTCGCCCGTGGGCCAGCAGACCCAGATGCCGCCGGTGAGGGTGGTGGCGCGCGACAGGGCGGGCAGCCGCTGCACCAGCTCCGTGGCGTCGGTGGTGAAGAAGAGGATGACGTCCAGCCCCGTCTGGGCGGTGACGAGGAACTCCACCCCGTCCGGCAGCGGGTTGAGCTTCTGCACGAAGCCCCGCGGGGGGTTGATGACGGAGACCTTAGTGCCGGAGCGGATGCCCAGCATGGCGGCCAGGGAGGACAGCGCGTAGGGCGTCATGACGTGCGCTCCACGATGAAGGTACGGAATTCGCCCGTGGCCTCGTCGTCCGTGCGCGTCACGTCCGTGACGCGCGCCGTGCGGGGGCCCTCGTGGCACCAGCGGATGAATGCTTCCAGCGCGGCGGGTTCGCCTTCCACCGTGGCCTCCACGGAGCCATCGCTCCGGTTTCGCACCCAGCCTCGCAGGCCCAGACGCAGCGCCTCGGCGCGGGAGCTCTCCCGGAAGGAGACTCCCTGGACCGTGCCCTGGATGCGCAGGGTCGCCCGGCGCTGGGTGCTCATGCCTCTGGCCTCATGCTCTGGCGGTCCCTTCTAGCATCCGCAGGAACGCCTGCTCATCCAGGATTCTTACCCCGAGTTCCTGCGCCTTCTTCAGCTTGCTCCCCGCGTCGTCTCCCGCCACCACGAAATCGGTCTTGCGCGAGACACTTCCAGCCACCTTGCCTCCCCGCCGTTCGATTTCCTCCTTGGCCTGCTCGCGCGCCAGCCCCGCCATCGTGCCGGTGAGCACCACCGTCTTGCCCACGAAGGGGCCGCCCGTGGCGACCTCCGGCGGCGCCGGCGTCACGCCCGCGTCCAGGAGGGCCTGGATGGTGACCTGGTTCTGCGGCTCCTGGAAGAAGGTATGGATGACCTGCGCCATCACCGGGCCCACGTCCTTCACCCGGCTGATGTCCTCCAGGCTCGCGGTGAAGAGCGTCTTCACCTGGGGGAAGGCCTCCGCCAGCGCGCGCGCCGTGGCGTCGCCCACGTGGCGGATGCCCAGGGAGTACAGGAAGCGGCGCTGGGTGGTGTTCCTGGACCCCGCGATGGACGCCAGGAGGTTCTCCGCGCTCTTCTCCCCCATGCGCTCCAGCTTCATCAGGGACTCCTTGGTGAGCGCGAAGAGGTCCGCGAACGTCTTCACCTGACCGGAGGTGACGAGCTGCGTGGCCAGCTTGTCCCCCAGCCCTTCGATGTCCAGCGCGAGGCGGCTGGCGAAGTGGCGCACCTTCTCCACGAGCTGCGCGGGGCAGGACGCGCCCGTGCAGCGGATGATGGCGCCGTCCTCGTCCTTCGCCGCCAGCGCGCCGCACACCGGGCAGTGCGTGGGGAAGGTGAAGGGCTGGGAGTCCTTCGGGCGCTTGGAGGGCACCACGGAGACGATCTCCGGAATCACGTCGCCCGCGCGGCGCACGAAGACGGTGTCGCCCCGGCGCACGTCCTTGCGGCGCAGCTCGTCCTCGTTGTGCAGCGTGGCGCGCGACACCGTCACGCCGCCCACCTTCACCGGCTTCAGGTGCGCCACCGGCGTGAGCGCGCCCGTGCGGCCCACCTGGATGCCGATGTCCTGCACCTCCGTGGACTCCTCCTCCGGCGGGAACTTGTAGGCCACCGCCCAGCGCGGGCTCTTGGACACCTGGCCCAGGCGGCGACGCAGGTCCTCGTCGTCCACCTTCACCACCATGCCGTCCACCTCGAAGGGCAGGGCGTGGCGGCCCTTGAGGGACTCGTCGTAGCGCTGGCGGATGCCGTCGGCGCCCAGGGCGGGCTTGTAGTGGTTGACCGGCAGGCCGAGCGTCTTCAGGTACTCCAGCTTGTCGGTGTGCGTCTTGAACGTGGGCAGGCCCTCGCTGGGGCCGCACTCGTACAGGTAGATGGAGAGGGGACGGGCGGCGGTCTCCTTGGGGTCCAGCTGGCGCAGGCTGCCCGCGGCGGCGTTGCGCGGGTTGGCGAAGAGCGACTCGCCTTCCTCTTCGCGCTTCTCGTTGAGCTTGCGGAAGTCCTCCTTGCGGATGAAGATCTCGCCGCGCACCTCCAGCCGCTTCGGCACCTTCACGCCGTCGTGGGGGAACAGCTCCAGGGGCAGGCTCTTGATGGTGCGCAGGTTGGACGTGACGTCCTCGCCGGTGGTGCCGTCACCCCGGGTGGCGCCCAGGACGAAGCGGCCGTCCTCGTACCGCAACGCGATGGCCAGGCCGTCCAGCTTGGGCTCGCACACGAAGCCCACCTGCGTCAGGCCGGTGAGCTTGCGGATGCGCTCCTCGAACTCCTGCAGCCCCTCGTCGTCGAAGATGTTCGCGAGCGACAGCATCTGCGCGCTGTGCACCACCTGGCCGAAGTCCTCCACCGCCGCGCCGCCCACGCGCTGGGTGGGGGAGTCCGGCGTGGCGAGCTGGGGGTACTTCTCCTCCAGCCCCTGGAGCTCGCGCATCAGCGTGTCGTACTGCGCGTCGCTGATCTCCGGCGAGTCGAGCACGTAGTAGCGGTGGTTGTGGTGGGCGAGCTCCTGACGGAGCGCTCGCGCGCGGGCTTCGGCTTTCGGGAAGGTGTCCACGGGGTGTTGTCCTTACCCCAATTCGGCAGCGCGGCCAGGATGCGCACGCCCCTCGTTGGATGAGGACCACTCTAGCGGGCCCACCTGACAGGACTGCTCTGCGAGCGGCCCCCACACCCTGGACCTCCGTCGTGTCTTCCCCACCTGATACGTAGGGTCCCGGGGCCCCCGCCCACTCCCCTGGAAGGCGCCGCGGCGGGCCGGAGGCTTCGCCAGGGGTTGGAATTCCCGGCGACCGCAGGGGTTGGAATCTCCGGCGACCGGTGGGAAGGAGGGACCCGGGGACGCGTGTTCAATCAGGCGGAGGTGCAGGACGCACCCCGGTAGGCCCGAATTTCAGCTACATAGCGTATTCCCTGGTAGCAAAAGTCCCTCCCTCCAGTGCAACCCCCTGAAAAACGGGACGGTGCAAGGCACGGATGCCTTGACAGCTCTGGAGGGGGTCAATAGTTTCCGGGGCGGTTCCTGACGCAGGGGTTCCCCCGCGTCGTCTCTTCCCAACCACAGGCCCACGCGCCCTCCGGTCCCGTTCATGGACCCGGGTGGTGCTGCCCTCCTGGAAGGTGCTTCCGAGCGCCGCGCGGACGGACAACGTCCCGCGTACAGCCTGCCCGAGCCTTCGGGCGCTTCCCCCCATTCCGTCTGCTGACTGTCATGGCCAAAGCCCGTTCCCCCCGAGAGAAGGTAGTCGCGCCCCCGTTCGTCGCCGCGGAGGAGAAGCCCCGCCGCAAGCGCGCGGCGGCGAAGGAGGCGGAGAAGCCCGCGCCGCGCTCACGCCGTGCGCCGGCCCGCCGGGAAGAGGCCCCCGTCGAGGAGGCCCTGGAGGTGGTCGCCGAGGCGCCCCGCCCGGTGCTCACGCCCATCTCCCGCCCCGTGCGCGACGATGAGCTCCAGGAGTTCCGCGCGGAGGAGACGACGTCGGACGACGCCGCTTCCGCGACGCCCGCCCCGCAGGAGTCCGCCGAGTCCCCCGCCATCACGGAGGTGGACCGCGACGGCGCGCCGATGCAGGTCATCAAGCTCAATGACCTGAAGCGGATGAAGATCATCGAGCTGGCGAAGATGGCCCAGGACGTGGGCGTCGAGGGCTACCAGGGCCTCAAGAAGCAGGACCTCATCTTCGCGCTGCTGGGTGGCATCGCGGACAAGCGCTTCGAGGTCCACGCCGAGGGCGTGCTGGAGCTCTTGAGCGACGGCTTCGGGTTCCTGCGCAGCGCGGACAGCGACTACCAGCCGTCCCCGGACGACATCTACGTGTCGCCGTCGCAGGTGCGCCGCTTCACGCTGCGCCCCGGCGATACGGTGACGGGCCCCATCCGCCAGCCCCGCGAGGGCGAGCGCTTCTTCGCGCTGCAGAAGGTGGACAAGGTCAACTTCGAGGACCCGATGTCGGACGCTGCGCGCGAGCGCATCCTGTTCGACAACCTCACGCCGCTGTATCCGACGCGCAAGCTCAAGCTGGAGCACGAGTCGTCGGAGATGACGACGCGCATCATCGACATGTTCTGCCCCATCGGCCTGGGCCAGCGCTGTCTCATCGTGGCGCCCCCGAAGGCCGGCAAGACGGTGCTGCTGCAGAACATCGCGCACGCCATCAGCCGCAACCACCCGGACGTCTACCTCATCGTCCTCCTGGTGGATGAGCGTCCGGAGGAAGTGACGGACATGGAGCGCAGCGTGCGCGGCGAGGTGGTGTCCTCCACCTTCGACGAGCCCGCCACGCGCCACGTGCAGGTGGCGGAGATGGTCATCGACAAGGCCAAGCGCCTCGTCGAGCAGAAGTACGACGTGTGCATCCTGCTGGACTCCATCACCCGTCTGGCGCGCGCCTACAACACGGTGGTGCCGGCGTCCGGGAAGATCCTCTCCGGCGGCGTGGACGCCAACGCGCTCCACAAGCCCAAGCGCTTCTTCGGCGCCGCGCGCAACATCGAGGAGGGCGGCAGCCTCACCATCATCGGCACGGCGCTCATCGACACCGGCAGCCGCATGGATGAGGTGATCTTCGAGGAGTTCAAGGGCACGGGTAACTCCGAAATCGTCCTGGATCGGAAGTTGATGGAGAAGCGCATCTTCCCAACGCTCGACATCAACAAATCCGGCACGCGAAAGGAGGAGCTCCTCTTGTCGCAGTCGGACCTGGTGCGCATTACGGCGTTGCGCCAGGTGCTCCACCCCTTCACCCCCATCGACGCGATGGAGTTCGTTCTCAAGCACATGCGTCCGACGGCGGCGAACGCGGAGTTCCTGGGCTCGATGAACCGGTAGTCTGCCGGTCAAGGAGCTCCATCCATGCGCCGTCCCCGCTTCCTCCATTCCCTCGCCCGCGCCGTCGCGGGCGTCACCCTGGGCCTGTTGGCGGGGTGCGACCTGGGGGTGGAGGACCTGCCGATAGAAGACGCGCCCCCGGTGCTCTCCAGCGCGGTCTGCTACGACGACTCGGACTGCGTGGCGAGCGCGTGCTGTGGTGAAGGCAACGCCGTCACCCACCGCTCGGAGGGCCCCAACTGCGCCAATGTGCGGTGCGACGGGACGTGTCCTCCCGACAGCATCGACTGCGGCCGCTGCATCCCGGTGTGCCGCAACGCGCGCTGCGCTGGGGCCTGCCAGTAAGTCGCAGCGGAGCCCCTGCCCGCCGCCTTCAGCCCACCTGGGCCGTGGGCACCGGGG
This sequence comes from Corallococcus llansteffanensis, assembly GCF_003612055.1. GTDB lineage: Bacteria > Myxococcota > Myxococcia > Myxococcales > Myxococcaceae > Corallococcus > Corallococcus llansteffanensis. The sequence goes on along the minus strand of NZ_RAWB01000388.1, from coordinate 1,150 downwards.
CCTCCTTCAACGGCAGCGTCACGCGGAACGTGGTGCCGCCGCCCGGCGTGTCCTCCACGTCGATGCGGCCCTGGTGCGCCTCCACCACCTGCCGTGACACCCAGAGCCCCAGGCCCAGGCCGCCGTAGTGGTGCGTGGACACGGCGCGCTCGAAGCGCCCGAAGATGCGCTCGCGGTCCTCCGGACGGATGCCGATGCCCCGGTCCACCACGCTCAGGCGCACCACCTCGCCGTCCGGTTGCAGCGTCACGTCCACCGGCTTGCCCCGGCCGAACTTCAGCGCGTTGGACACCAGGTTGTTCACCACCTGGGCGATGCGGGACGGGTCGAAGGTGCCCGTCACCGGCCCGTGCACGGTGACGGTGAGCTGCGTGCCGTCGCGGCGGGCCTCTTCCTCCGCGAAGCGCGTCACCTCCACCAGCAGCTCCGCCAGGTCCACGTCGCCGAGGTTGAGCTTCAGCCGGCCGCTGGTGATCTGCGACACGTCCATCAGCACGTCCACCAGCGTCGCCAGCCGCCGGATGAAGGACCGGGCCTGCTTCAGGCGCTCCAGCGCCTTGGGCGGCGCGTCCCGGCCCAGGCCCCGCTCGAGCAGCTCCAGGTGGAGCTGGAAGGCGGCCAGCGGCGTGCGCAGCTCGTGCGCCGCCACGGAGAGGAAGTCGTCCCGGGCGTGCAGCGCTTCGCTCAGGCCCTCGGCCCGGGCGCGCTCGTCCGCCACCTCGCTGCGCATCCGCGCCAGCCTCAGGTTGGACGCGATGCGCGCCAGCAGCTCCGCGGCGGAGAAGGGCTTCACCAGGTAGTCATCCGCCCCGGAGGAGAGCCCCTCCACGGTGGCCTGCTCGCCGGCCTTCGCGGACAGCAGGAGGATGGGCAGCTCGCGCGTCTGTGGCGCCGCGCGCAGGGCCCGCAGCAGGCCCACGCCATCCAGGCGCGGCATCATCACGTCCGACAGCACCAGGTCCGGCGGATGGGCCAGCGCGGACTCCAGCGCCTTCTGGCCGTCCTTCACCGCCTCCACCTCGTAGGCGGTGGAGAGCACGCGCTGGATGTAGTCGCGCATGTCCCGGTTGTCGTCCGCGAGCAGGATGCGCGCGCGGGGCAACTCCTCCTGGGCGTGCGTCTCCTGGGGGGGCGGCGCGGGGGCTCGGGA
>NZ_RAWB01000387.1 GCF_003612055.1 Corallococcus llansteffanensis | reverse complement strand
ACCTGCACGCGCTCGGGCAACGCCTCCGCGGACAGGGTGCTCTTCCAGGGCCGATGGCCCACGAACAACAGCTCCAGCTGGTGGCTCCCCTCGCCCGACTCGACGTCCAGGGTGGTCGGTGTCATCCCGGCGCGCTCGCCGTCCCAGCGCACCTCCGCGCCCGGCGGGTTCGTCACCACCTGGAGCTTGCGCGCGTGCGGGCGGGAGTCCCACAGCACGGGCCACACCGCGTTCCCGACGAAGAAGAGCACCACCCCCGCGATGATGGCCCCCCAGAGCCAGCCGGGCAGCGACGTGCCGGACTCGGCCCCGGAGGCCCCCACGAGCGCCGCGGGCACGTGCTCCTCCGGGAACGCCGTCACGAGCGCGCGATGCACCGAGGACGCCGTCGCCGGCTCCCCCAGACCTTCCGGGCCGCCCTCCCCCGTCCACACCGCGACCTGGCGCAGGAAGGACTCCGGCAGCCGGGGCGGCTGGCCCGCGAGCTTGAGTTCCTCCTCGAACAGCCAGCCCATCAGGTGGCGCAGCGTGGAGGCGGGGAACAGCGGCGCCCGGTACGCGAGCCACTCGGCCAGGGCGCGCTGGAAGGCCTCCGCGCTCGCGAAGCGCTCATCGCGCCGGAGCGCCAGCGCCCGCGACACGAGCGCCCCCAGCGAGGGATCCAGGTCCGGCACGTACGTCTGCGCGGGTGTCAGGTCCCCCCTCGCGATGCGCGCCATCACCGACTGGGTGTCCCCTTCCGCCGGCCTGCGCCCGGTGAGCAATTCGAAGAGCACCACGCCCGCCGTGTACACGTCCGAGCGCGCATCCAGCGCCTCGGCCCGCGTCTGCTCCGGGGACAGGTACACGTACTTGCCGCGCACCACGCCGGCTTCCGTCTCCGGCCGCCCGGCGAGCTGCGCCTTGGCGATGCCGAAGTCGGTGAGCTTCACCTCGCCCTCGTAGCTCACGAGGACGTTGTCCGGAGACACGTCGCGGTGCACCAGCCCCAGCGGGCGGCCCTGCTCGTCGCGGCGGGTGTGCGCGTGGTGCAGGCCCTTGCAGACCTCCAGCACGAGCCCCACCGCCAGCGGCGCGGGCAGGTGCGAAAGCCCCTTCACCTTCGCGCGCTTGAGCACGTGCGACAGGGGCTGCCCGTCCACCCACTCCATGGCGAGGAAGTACTCCCCCTCCTCCTGCCCGAAGTCGAAGACCTGCACGATGTTGCCGTGGCTCAGGCCCACGGAGATGCGCGCCTCGTTGAGGAACATCTGCACGAAGGCCGGGTCCTGCGCGTAGGGGTCCCTCACGCGCTTGATGACCACCGAGCGCGACACGCCGGGCGCCAGGGTGAAGCGCGCGCGGTGCACCACGGCCATCCCGCCCGCGCCCAGGCGCTCCTGGAGCTCGTACTTGCCGAAACGCGTCGTGGGCCCACCCGTCGTCACGGGCCGGGACGCTACCCTACCGCTCCCGTCCGAGGGGAGCCCCACCCTGCTGCGGAGCCGTCAGCGCTCGCCCCAGTGGAGCTTCTGCCGGAGGATGGTGAAGAAGGCCACGCGGGGGTTTCGCACCAGCTCCACGCGGTTGGGCGAGCGCACCACCTCGATGCAGTCCCCCGTCTGCAGCGAGTGGCCCGTCTGGCCATCCAGCGTGAGGTACGTGTCCGCCGTCTCGCTCTTCAGCGTGACGCGGATGGTGCGGTCGGCGGGCACCACGATGGACCGCTGGGTCAGCGCGTGCGAACAGATGGGCGACAGGATGGTGCAGTCCACCGACGGGTGGACGATGGGCCCGCCCGCGGACAGCGAGTACGCGGTGGAGCCCGTGGGCGTGGCCAGGATGACGCCGTCCGCCTTGTAGGTCGTGATGGGCACCCCGTCGATGGACGTCTCGTGGTCCGCGATGCGCGCCAGCGCGCCCTTGTTGATGACCACGTCGTTGAGGATCTCATCCTCGATGAGGACCTTGCCCCCGCGCATCAGCCGGCACGACAGCTTCATCCGCGAGTCCACGTGGAAGTTGCCCGCCAGCACTTCCGCCAGCCGGGTGAACAGCTCCTCCACCGGCACCTCGGTCATGAAGCCCAGGCTGCCCAGGTTGACGCCCAGGATGGGGACATCCCGTCCGCCCAACAGCCGCGCCGCGTAGATGAGCGTGCCGTCGCCGCCCAGCACCACCACCAGCTCCGCGCGCGCCGCCAGCTCCCGGTCCTCGATGCGCGGCCAGTTCAGCGCATGCGCCAGCGCACGGTCCGCCAGCACCGTCAGGTTCGGGTAGCGCTCACGGATCTCCGCCGCCAGGGCCATGGCCTGCGGGGTGTCCCTCTTCGCGACGATGACCAGGGTCTGCACGCCCCCCGGGTTCTAGTCCAGGCGGCCAGCCGGCCGTACAAGGGAAATGACGCACCTGCCCGCCCCAGGACATCCCAGGAGCTCCCCAGGACAATCCCAAGTCCATCGGGAGGGGCGCGCGGGCGCCTGGGACGCTAGGTTCAAGGGCCACATGGACCTGTTCGACCACGCCAGTCAGAAGGAAACGGCCACCCTGGCGCCGCTCGCCGAGCGCATGCGCCCCACCACGCTCTCCGAGTACCTGGGCCAGGAGCACCTCACCGGCGAGGGGCGCTTCCTGCGCCGCGCCCTGGAGAGCGACCAGGTGCCCAGCCTCATCCTCTGGGGCCCGCCGGGCACCGGCAAGACGACGCTCGCCCAGCTTGTCGCCCGCTCCACCGGCGCCGCCTTCGAGACGATGTCCGCCGTGCTCGCGGGCGTGAAGGACATCCGCGAGACGGTGGCCCGCGCGCAGGACCGCTGGAAGCTGAACCGCCAGCGCACGCTGCTCTTCATCGACGAAATCCACCGCTTCAACAAGTCCCAGCAGGACGCGCTCCTGCCCCACGTGGAGAAGGGCACGGTGACCCTCATCGGCGCCACCACGGAGAACCCCTCCTTCGAAGTGAACGCCGCGCTCCTGTCGCGCTGCCGCGTCATCACCCTGCGCGGGCTGGAGCAGGAGGAGCTGGTGGCGGTGATGCGCCGCGCGGTGGCGGACCCCAAGGGCCTGGGCGGCAAGGTGACGGTGGAGGACGCGGCGCTGGAGTTCATCGCGGACGCGGCCGGGGGCGACGCGCGCCGGGCCCTCACCGCACTGGAGGCGGCCGCGGCCCACGGCGGCACCATGGTGGACCGCAAGGTCGCGGAAGAAGCCCTCCAGCAGAAGCTGCTGCTCTACGACAAGGGCGGCGAGGAGCACTACAACGTCGTCAGCGCCTTCATCAAATCCATGCGCGGCAGCGACGTGGACGCGGCGCTGTACTGGATGACGCGCATGCTGGAGGCGGGCGAGGACCCCGTCTTCATCTTCCGCCGCATGGTCATCTTCGCGTCGGAGGACGTGGGCAACGCGGATCCGCGCGCGCTGGGCGTGGCGGTGGACGCGCTCCGGGCCTTCCAGTTGATGGGCCTGCCCGAAGGCACCCTGCCCCTCACCCAGGCCGTCACGTACCTGGCGCTCGCGCCCAAGTCGAACGCCGTCATCGCGGCCTACGCGGCCGTGCGCGAGGCCGTGACGAAGGAGGGCGCGCTGCCGGTGCCCCTGCACCTGCGCAATGCGCCCACGAAGCTGATGAAGTCGCTGGGGTACGGCGGCGGGTACAAGTACCCGCACAACTTCGAGGGCAACTACGTCCCGGAGGACTACCTGCCCGACGCCCTGCGCGCCCGCTGCTTCTACACCCCGACGCGCAACGGCTTCGAGGCGGAGCTGTCCGAGCGCTACGAGGCCCTCCAGCACCAGCTCGCCGCGAGGCGCGAGGCCCGGGACGGGCGCGAGCCCGGCGAGGACGGCTGAGGCGCCGTCCTTCGCCCGGGCCCTGCTGCTTCGAGCGGACGGGACTTACGAGGCGGCTTCGAGCACGGGAAGGCCCGGCCCGTTGTCGGCGTCCGGCCCCTTGGGCTGACGCGGCTTCATGCTGCGGCCGGCCACCTCGTACTGCTTGAGCAGGCGGCGGAAGTTGGAGCGGTCCACCCCGGCGGCGCGCGCGGCGCTGGACACGTTGTGGTTGTTCTTCTCCAGGAGCGCGGACAGGTAGCGGCGCTCGAAGGCGCGCATGGCCAGGCGCTTGGCCTGGGCGTACGGCAGGTGCGCCAGGCTGAACACCTCCACCGCCGAGTCGGCCTGGGGCGCGGCCTGGAAGCCTTGCGGCAGGTCCTCCACGTCGATGGCCTCGTTGGCCGTGAGCACCACCGCGCGCTCGATGACGTTCTCCAGCTCGCGCACGTTGCCCGTCCACCGGTTGCAGGTGAGGGCCTCCATGGCGCGCGGGCTGATGCCGTTGACCTTCTTGTCCGCCTTGGCGGTGTAGACCTTGAGGAAGTGGTGCGCGAGCAGCGGCACGTCCTCCGGGCGGTCGCGCAGGGGCGGCAGGTCGATGGTGATGACGTTGAGGCGGTAGAACAGGTCCTCGCGGAACTTGCCCTGCTCCTTGGCGCGCGTCAGGTCCACGTGCGTGGCGGCGATGACGCGCACGTCCACCTTCACGGGCTCGTTGGCGCCCACGCGCTTCACCTCGCCCTCCTGGAGCACGCGCAAGAGGCGCACCTGGGTGGCGGGGGGCACGTCGCCAATCTCGTCCAGGAAGATGGTGCCGCCGTCGGCCGCCTCGAAGAGGCCCTTCTTGTTGCCGGTGGCGCCGGTGAAGCTGCCCTTCACGTGGCCGAACAGCTCGCTCTCCAGCAGCGTCTCCGTCAGCGCCGAACAGTTGACGGCGACGAAGGGCTTGTCCCGGCGCGCGCTGCGGTAGTGGATGGCGCGCGCGACCAGCTCCTTGCCCGTGCCAGACTCGCCCTGGATGAGCACCGTGGCGGTGGAGTGGCTGACGGTCTCCACCAGCTTGAACACGGCGCGCATCTGCGACGACTGGCCGATGAGGTCCTCGAACTGGCTGCGCGCGGTGAGCGCCTCCTCCAGCGCGCGCGTGCGGTCCTTGAGGGCCTTGCGCTCGGCGGCCTTGGCCACCGTGAGGCTCACCTCGTCGATGTTCTCGAAGGGCTTGGTGAGGTAGTCGTACGCGCCCGCCTTCACCGCCTCCACCGCCGTCTCCACGGTGGCGAAGGCCGTCATCATGATGACCTCCACGTCCGGGCGGTCCGCCTTGATGGCGCGCAGCAGGTCCATGCCGGACAGGTGCGGCATCTTGATGTCCAGCACCACCACGTCGATGGACGGGTCCTTGGCGGCCGCGAGCCCCTCCACCGCGTCGTCGATGGCGACGACGGGGTGACCCTCCCGCTGGAGGATCTGGGTGACGGCCTTGAGGACGACGGAGTCGTCATCGACGACGAGGACCTTGGCGCGCTTGACTTGGTTCACGGCAACCTCTCGAGCTGCAGGGGAATGGGCAGGAAGACGGTGAAGCGGGAGCCCTGGCCCACGTGGGTGTCCACCTGGAAGGTGCCCCCGTGGTCCTGGACGATGCGGTAGGCGATGGACAGGCCCAGGCCCGTGCCCTCACCCGGAGGCTTGGTGGTGAACGACGGCTCGAAGATGCGCGGCAGGTGGCGCTCCTCGATGCCCGTCCCGGTGTCCGTCACCGCGAAGAAGCACCGGTCGCCCTCGCGGCCCGTCTCCAGGGACAGGCGCCCCTGGGCGTTGGGCAGCGCGTGCAGGCCGTTCTGCAGCAGGTTGAGCACCACCTGCGCGAGCTGGCCGGGGTCGCCGTACACCTTGGGCAAGCCGTCCTTCAGGTCCAGCTTCAGCTCCACCCTGGGCATGGACTTGAGCTGCGCGCGGAAGAGCACCGCGGCGTCCTCCACGCACTTGGACACGTCGAAGAGGCGGCGGTCCTCCACGCGGCTGTGGCGGCTGAACTTCAGCAGGCTCTCCACGATGCGCTTGCAGCGCAGCGCGCTCTCTTCGATGAGCTTCAGCGACTCCAGGTCGTTCGCGCTGCGGCCCGCGTCGCGCGACATGAGCTGCGCGAAGGCGAGGATGCCACCCAGCGGGTTGTTGATCTCGTGCGCCACGCCGCCCGCGAGCTGCCCCACCGCGGCCATCTTCTCCGTCTCGATGAGCCGGCGGGTCATCCCCTGCTCCTCGGTGACGTCGCGGTAGGTGCACACCGCGCGGTCGTCGCCCGCGAACGGGTAGGCGGCCACCACGTAGCTGCGCCCGCCCTGCTGGACTTCCCCGCGCGCGCCCTTGCCGCTCTCCATCGCGGAGGGCAGCGGGCAGCCAGCGCACGGCGTGTCGCGGCCGAAGAGGTACTGGTGGCAGGGCGTGTCGGAGGGCACTTCCTCGATGGAGCGGCGGGCCACCTGCGCGTAGGCGACGTTGGCGCGGCGCACCGCGAAGTCCCGCGCGCGCACCACCGCGAGCGGCGTCTCCATGCAGTCGAAGGACAGCTCCCACTCGCGCTTCGCGGCGGACAGGAGGCGCGTGCGCACCGCGACGCGCTCCTCCAGGTCCGCGTTGAGGCGCTTCAGCTCCGCGTTCTGCTCCTGGGTGACGCGGTAGAGCCGATCATTCTCCGTGTGGAGCGCGTACTGCTCGAAGGCGCTCTTCACCGTGAGCACCAGGTGGCTGTCGTTCCAGGGCTTGGAGATGAAGCGGAAGATTTCCGAGCGGTTGATGGCCTCTTCGATGGCCTGCTGATCCGCCTGCCCCGTCAGCATGATGCGCTGGGCCCGGGGCTCCTGGAGCTTCACCTGGGTGAGGAACTCCACCCCGTTCATGCCCGGCATGCGGAAGTCGGAGATGACGACCTCCGGGTGGAACCGCTCCAGCGTGCGCAGCCCGGCTTCCGCGTCCGTCGCCGTCTCGATGTCCCACTCGCCCCGCCGCAGCACCCGCCGGATGGACTTGAGGATGTTCTCCTCGTCGTCCACGAGCAGCAGCCGCCCGCGGGCGACTGGGTCTTGCGCTTGTGCCTGTGCGACCAGGGTTCCCATGGACTTTCCGGCTTCCGACATTTGCAATGGCCTTGCCAAACCGGTGATTTGGATAAACCCTGGGAATCACGTCCCTTTCTCAGGGCATGACAAAAAGGGTCAAGGTCATCATAGACCCACTACCCCCAAACGGGTCAAATCAGACCCGGAGTCTTTGACCCCCCGGGTCAGCCCGCCCGTGAAGGCGGCGTCGAAAACAGGGGGGCGGGCGGGTGGAGGCAGATGCGGTCGCGGCCCTCGTGCTTGGCGCGGTAGAGGGCCTCGTCGGCGGTCAGCAGGAGCTGTTCCGGGGAGAGGATGGCGCGGTGCGGAAAGCTGGAGACACCCAGCGAGGCCGTCACGCGCAGCCCCCCGTCTGGCCCCGCATGCAGCTCCGAAACGCCCCTGCGCACCCGCTCCGCGACGGTGAGGGCTCCAGGCAGGTGGGTACAGGGGAGGAGCACGGCGAATTCCTCGCCCCCGTAGCGGGCCACCAGGTCGGTTTCGCGCACGCTGTGCTGGAGCGAGGCGGCCACCTCGCGGAGCACGCGGTCCCCCATGCCGTGGCCGTGGGCGTCGTTGATGTTCTTGAAGTGGTCCAGGTCCACCAGGATGAGCGACAGGCTCTCGTCGTAGCGCTGCGAGCGCCGGAACTCCTCGCGCAGCCGCTCCTGGAAGTAGCGGTGGTTGTGGACCTGGGTGAGGCCGTCCGTCACCGACAGCCGCCGCAGCTCCTCCACCTGGGAGTGGAGAGATTTCCACCGCGAGTGGATTTCGAGGCTCCGGGATACCCGGATTCGCAGCTCTTCCTCGTCCCAAGGGGTCAAAACCGACTCAGCTCCTCGACCCAGGGCCGTGAGCCGCAGGGACCGGGCTTCCGGGGGGGCCATCAGCACCACGGCGGGCCGGAGCGCGGGCTCTGGTGGGGTGAGGGACTCCAGCAGCGCGTGGGTCTGCTGGGGGTCTCCTTCGCCGGCGAAGAGGAGGACGCCGTCTACCTCCCGGGTCAGGCCCAGGACCTCCGGGCCCGAGCGCACAACCCGGAGGGTAAAGTCCTCGGGCCCGAGCGTACGCACCAGTTGGGGCAGCAGTGTCTGCGGACCATCGACCACCAGGAGCGTGTAGGGCTGGGTTTTCACCGTGTCCCCGTAAAAAGATGACTAGACGGTACTATAGGCCTTTGTCACGGGGAGGGCCATGGGGTTTGCCACGTGGCCTCACCCTCTGGTACCGAGCGCCGTTTCCTTTCAGACGGACCGACGCGACATGACGACCGTGGCCAAGTACCCGAGCATCAGCCTGTTCTTCCCTGCCTGGAACGAGGAGGACTACGTCGAGCGCGCGGTGAGTCGCGCCCTGGAGGTCCTGCCCAAGCTCACGGACGACTTCGAAATCATCGTGGTCAACGACGCCTCCACGGACCGGACCCAGGAGGTCTGCGAGGCGCTGGCGGCGAAGGTGCCGCAGCTCAGGGTCATCACGCACCCGGTGAATCTGAAGCTGGGCGGGGCGATGCGCACGGGGCTGACGGCGAGCACGAAGGACCTGGTGCTCTATTCGGACATCGACCTGCCGTTCGACATGCGGGAGGTGGAGCGGGCGCTGCACCTGATGGAGTACCTGGAGGCGGACATGATCTGCGCCTTCCGGTTCGATCGCACGAGCGAGGGCCCGAAGCGCATCGTCTATTCGTTCGTCTACAACCTGCTCATCCGGGCGCTGTTCGACATCCAGATCAAGGACGTGAACTTCAGCTTCAAGCTGATGCACCGCCGGGTGCTGGAGTCGATGGAGCTCAAGAGCCAGGGCTCGTTCATCGACGCGGAGCTGGTGGTGAAGGCCATCCGCAAGGGCTTCCGCGTGTTCCAGATGGGCGTGGACTACTTCCCGCGCACGCGCGGCATCTCCACGCTGGCCTCGCCGTCGGTCATCGTGAAGATGGTGAAGGAGCTGGTGGCGCTGTACCCGGAGACGCGCTCGCCGCCGCCGCCGGTGCAGCCAGTGCGCCTGCCGCCGTCGGTGCAGTCGCTGCGCCCGGCCACGGGACGCACGGGGCGCGGGTAGGAGGGGCCATGGCGCCGCGCACGCGCCTCATCGTCAACGCGGACGACCTGGGCCTGCACCCGTCGCTGGACGCGGGCATCCTGAGGGCGCACCGCGACGGCATCGTCACCAGCGCCACGCTCCTGGCCACGGGCCCGTCCGCGGCGCGGGCCGTGGGGCTGGCGCGGGCGCAGGGGCTGGCGGTGGGCGTGCACCTGGCGCTGTCCACGCGGCTTGCGTGCGCCGCGCCCGCGGAGTCGGTGCGGACGGTGGCGCCGGACGGAAGGCTCCGCGCGAGCTGGGCGGACTTCGCGAAGGCGTGGCTCACCGGGCAGGTGCGGCGCGAGGAGCTGGAGCGGGAGCTGTCCGCGCAGCTTGCCCGCGCGCGGGAGCTGGGGGCCCAGGTGGACCACCTGGACGGGCACCAGCACCTGCACCTGTTGCCCGGGGTGCGCTCGGTGGTGGAGGGGCTCGCGGCGCGCGAGGGGCTGCCCCTGCGCTGGCCGGATGCGCTGCCGCGCGCGTCGTGGCTGCGGGCGCCCGGGCCGGCGTTGAAGACGACGGTGCTGGCGGTGTTGGCGCGCACGGCGCCGCGCGTGAAGCAGGGGGTGCGG
>NZ_RAWB01000386.1 GCF_003612055.1 Corallococcus llansteffanensis | reverse complement strand
CCCCCACCACCAGCAAGGACACCAGCCACCCGCCACGCCAACCCATGCCACACCCCTTGCAAACAGGCCTGGGAGGGAGGGTGCGTCGCGCAAGGGGATCCGCCAAGTACCCCCAGGTAGGGCTCAAGCTCGCCTGCTTGGACCGACGCGGTGTACGGCAGGGCCTCGCACCGCGCGGTCGGTATACTGCGCATCCCCATGAAGACGGACACGCTGAAAGCGCAGATCAAACGCACGTTGCGGCGCGACCTGTGGCTCGCCATCGCCCCCGCGGTGCTCCTCGTCGCCGCGGCGTTCGCGGTGACGCTCTACTTCGTCAAACCCGCGCCGCCCAAGACGCTGGTGATGGCGCTGGCGCCGGAGGAGGGCGGCTTCAACTACATGGCGAAGCGCTACCAGAAGTTCCTCGCCGAGCAGGGCGTGACGCTGGAGCTGCGCCCCACGAAGGGCTCCGTCAGCAGCGTGGAGCTGCTGGCCGCGGAGGGCAGCGGGGTGGACATCGCCTTCGCGCAGAGCGGCACGACGGGCGGCAAGGACCAGGCGGTGCCGGAGCACGTGGTGTCGCTGGGCAGCCTCTCCTATGTACCGCTCTGGGTCTTCTACCGGGGCGAGCGCGTGGAGGACGTGCGCTCCCTGGCGGGCAAGCGCATCGCGGTGGGCCCGGAGGAGAGCGGCACGCGCGCCCTGGCGATGACGCTCCTGAAGGCGAACCGCGTGGACGCGGCACCCACGCAGCTGCTGCCGCTGGACCGGGACGCGGCCATCGACGAGCTGATGAAGGGCACCGTCGACGCGGTGTTCCTGGTGTCCCCGGCGGAGTCGAAGCGCATCCAGAAGCTGGCCGCCGCGAAGGACGTCCACCTCATGAGCTTCACGCGCGCGGAGGCCTACACGCGCCGCTACCCGTACCTGTCGAAGCACGTGCTGCCCCGAGGCGTGTTCGACTTCGCGGAGGACGTGCCGGACCAGGACGTGCAGCTGCTCGCGCCCAACGCGCTGCTGCTGGCGCGCGACACGCTGCACCCGGCGCTCGCGTATCTGTTGATGCGCGCGGCCAGTGAGATCTCCGGCACCGCGGGCATCCTGGACAAGACGGGGGAGTTCCCCGCGCCGCTCGCCGCGGGCTTCCCCCTGAGCAGCGAGGCGAAGCGCTTCTACGCGTCCGGCGTGCCGCTGCTCCAGCGCTACCTGCCGTTCTGGGCGGCGAACCTGGTGGACCGGCTGTGGGTGATGCTGGTGCCCATCATCGCGGTGGTGGTGCCGCTGATGCGCGCGGTGCCGGCGGCGTTCCTGTGGCGGGTGCGCTCGCGCATCCACCGCTGGTACGCGCGGCTGAAGGAGATTGAAATCCAGCTGGAGGAGGACCCGGATCAGGAGATGCTCCAGGACATGCTCAAGCGACTGGAGGAGGCCGAGCGCGAGGTGAACCGCATCGCGGTGCCGCTCGCCTACGCGGAGAACCTGTACTTCTTCCGCGAGCACGTGGACGTCGTGCGCCGCCGCCTCACCCGCAGGCTCGCGGGCGCGCCCGAGCACAAGGAACTCCCCCTCCAGGTGAGCGCATGATGGACGGAGCGCTGGACGAAGAGGTGTCGCTCGTCGGCTTGACGGAGGACATGGGCGTCAACGCGGTGCTGTTCGGCTTCGTGGGGCTGTACGCGCTCACGTTCCCGGGCCGCGTGCGGGCCTGCTACCTGGTGGGCAGCCACGCCACGAGCGAGGCGGTGGGTGAGAGCGACCTGGACCTCACGCTCGTCTTCAAGGACACGTTCCTGCCCGGGGAGGAGGCTCGCTTCGAGCGCTTCCGCATGGCGGTGGGGCCCCTGGCCCGCTACCCGCTGGACCTGAACGCGGTGGAGGAGGCGCGGCTCGTCGCCGAGGGCGAGGTCAACCTCAAGCAGAACGCGCTGCTCATCGCGGGCGAGGACGTGCGCGACCGTGTCCCCCTGATGCCGCTGGAGGCGTGGACGCGCCACTGCATGCACCAGCCGTACAGGTTCATCGAGCGGGCGCGCGCCCGCGCCGAGGACGCGCCCCTGCGCTTCCCGCTGGAGTACCCGGACGCCCGGGGCGAGCTGTACGGGTACGACTACCGCGAGGTGATGGACGCGCAGGGCCAACTGCACCGGGGCTTCAAGGAGCTCGTCACCCTGGCGTGCCGGATGGCGACGGCGGCGGTGGCGCTGGACGCGGGCCGCCACACCTTCTCCAAGCGCGACGCCATCCAGGCGCACCGCGAGCACGTCCACGACACCTGGACGCCGCTGTACGAGTCCATCTTCGCCAGCCGCCAGCAGTGGGGCTACCGCGTGCCGGACGACGCGGCGGCGCGGGCGAAGCTGCGCGAGGCGTGCGCGCGGATGCTCGACGCGGAGAACGCCTTCCTCGCGCGCTACCGCGACTTCCTGCTCGCGGAGGTGACGCGGGGCAGGGTGGAGGACCGGGTGCTGGCGGCCCGGCGGCTGGGGGACATCGCCTATCCCGGCGAGGATGTGTCCCGTGCGCTCCAGCGACTCGTGGAGGCTCCGGAGCCTTCGGAGCCCGTGGACCTGGCGCTGCGCGAGGCGGCCCGTGAGTCCCTGGCGCGTCTGGCGCGTCACCGCGGCGACCGTGCGTCGTCCGCGGCGTGAAGCCTTCTTGAAGGAGTGTGGATGTCGCGCCCCCCGCTGTACCTGAAGCAGAACGTCGTCGCGGAACCGCTGCACAACCAGTGGTACGCGTGGTGGTTCCTGGCGTCGCCCATGACGGCGCCGCTCTTCGTCGCGAACCTCCATGTGAAGATCATGGAGTCCTTCGTCGCCAACCCCGCCATCCACGTCGCGGCGCTGAAGAGCCCGGCGCTGCGCGGCGGCCCCTACCTCAACTGCGGCGTGGAGCGGGTGGGGGAGGTGAAGGCGCTGCTGGAGCGCACGCTGAAGGAGGAGGCGCTGGCGCTCGGGTACGCGCAGGCGATGCGGGAGCTGGACGCGCTGCTCGCCTCCGCGGAGGGCTTCTCCCTGGAGGAGCTGTACCCGCGCGTGCCGGACCTGCTGCGCGGCTACGTGGAGCTCACCTATGACCTGAAGAACCGCGCCTCGCCGCGCTTCTTCGAGTCGCTGCTCTACAAGAGCCCCTTCCACCGCGAGTCCTCGCAGAGCCTGTCGCTGCGGCTCATCCACGGGGACGCGCGCCCGTATGTCTTCAGCACGCCCCGGCTGGAGGACACGCGGGATGGCAGCCTCCAGGTGCGCCTGCCCTTCCGGCACGAGGCCTGGGACGCGCTGTTCGCCATGCGGCGCACCCCGGCCCCGCTGGAGCCGGTGCGCGACGCGCTGGGCATTCCGCCCCAGGACGGGGACACCTTCGCTTCGTTCTTCACGCCCGAGCCGCCCCGGCCCGCCCCCCGCTACGACGGCGACGGGGTGCGCGTGCGCTACTTCGGCCACGCGTGCGTGCTCATCGAGTCGCGCCACGTCAGCGTCCTCACCGACCCCGTGGTGAGCTACGACTTCCCCAGCGACCTTCCGCGCTACAGCTTCGCGGACTTGCCGGAGCGCATCGACTACGTGGTGCTCACGCACGGCCACGCGGACCACCTGATGTTCGAGCCGCTGCTCCAGCTGCGCCACCGCATCGGCACGGTGGTGGTGCCCGCGGGCGGCGGTGGCGCGCTGGTGGACCCGTCGCTGCGGCTGATGCTCCAGCACGCGGGCTTCCGCAACGTGGTGACGCTGTCGGAGCTGGAGTCGCTGCCGGTGCCGGGCGGGGAGCTGTTGGGCCTGCCCTTCCTGGGCGAGCACGGCGACCTGGACGTGCGGGGGAAGCTTGCGCACCTGGTGCGGCTGGAGGGGAAGTCGCTGCTGATGGCGGCGGACTCCAACGCGCTGGAGCCCCGGCTGTACGAGCACGTGCACCGGCACGTGGGCCCCATCGACATGATGTGGCTGGGGATGGAGTCGGAAGGCGGGCCGCTGAGCTGGATGTACGGGCCGCTCCTGCCCGCGCCGCTGTCCCGGAAGATGGACCAGTCGCGGCGGCTCAACGGCTCCAACGCGGCGCGCGCCATCGACATCGTGCAGCGGCTGAAGCCGCGTCAGGTGCGCATCTACGCCATGGGCCGGGAGCCGTGGCTGGGGCACGTGATGGTGATGGGCTACCACGAGCAGTCGCCGCAGCTGGTGGAGTCGCGCAAGCTGCTCGCGTACTGCCGGGAAGAGGGGCTGGACGCGGACATGCCCTACGGGCAGGCGGAGTCGTTCCTCCGGTGACGACGACGACGCCCGGGGCCGCCGCCCCCGTCTCCGCGCGGCGCCTGCTGGGCCTGGCCTGGAGGGAGCGGCGCGCGCTGGGCGTGGGGCTGTTCTTCCTCGTCGTGGCCACGGTGCTGTCACTGGTGTTCCCGCAGGCCCTGCGCGTCATCGTCGACGAGGCGCTGGGCGCGAAGGACCAGGGGCTCATCGACCGCACGGCGGTGGTGCTCACCGTCGTCTTCGCGGTGCGCGCGGTGGCGGACGCGCTGCGCTTCTACTTCTTCAACACCGCGGGCGAGCGCACCGTGGCGCGCCTGCGCGAGGACCTGTTCGCCCGGCTGGTGGACCAGGAGGTGGCCTTCTTCGACACGCGCCGCACGGGCGAGCTGACGAGCCGGCTGACCGCGGACACCACGGTGTTGCAGCACGCGGTCAGCAACAACATCGCCACCGCGCTGCGCAGCGGGGCGCAGGCGGTGGGCGGCCTGACGATGCTCTTCTACACGTCGCCGTCGCTCGCGCTCCTGATGCTGGGGGTGGTGCCGCCGGTGGCCATCGCGGGGGTCGTCGTGGGGCGGAAAATCCGCCAGGCGTCGCGCCAGGTGCAGGCCGCGCTCGCGGACGCCACGGGGGTCGCGGACGAGGTCTTCACCGGCATCCGCACGGTGCGCGCCTTCGCCGCCGAGCGGCACGAGGTGGGGCGCTACCGGGGCCGCCTGTCGCAGGTGCTGTCGCTGATGCACCAGCGCTCGCGCCTGTCGGCGGCCTTCATGGCGGGCAGCGGCTTTGGGGGCCTCTTCGCCGCGGCGCTGGTGCTCTGGTACGGCAGCCGGCTGATGCTCCGGGGCGAGCTGTCCATGGGCAACCTGACGTCGTTCCTCGCGTACACGCTGCTGGTGTCCACGGCGCTGAGCGGGCTGACGGACCTGTGGGGCGACTTCATGCGCGCGTCGGGCTCCGCGGAGCGCGTGTTCGAGATGATCGACCGCGTGCCCGCCATCCCGCTGGAGGGCGGCGTGCGCCTGCCCGTCCTGGAGGGGCGCGTGGAGTTCCGGGGCGTGCGCTTCGCCTATCCCTCGCGGCTGGATGTGCCGGTGCTCCAGGGGCTGGACCTGGAGCTGGCGCCCGGTGAGGTGGTGGCGCTGGTGGGGCCTTCAGGCGGAGGCAAGTCCACCATCGCCGCGCTGCTCGCGCGCATGTACGACCCGCTGGCGGGAGGCGTCTGGGTGGATGGCCACGACCTGCGCACGCTGGATCCGGGCTGGCTGCGCCGGCACCTGGGCGCGGTGGCGCAGGAGCCCCTGCTGTTCTCCTGCTCCATCGCGGACAACATCCGCTACGGCCGCCCGGATGCCACCGACGCGGAGGTGGAGGCCGCCGCGAAGGCCGCGAACGCGCACGACTTCATCGGCCGTTTCCCGGAGGGCTACCGCACGGAGGTGGGGGAGCGGGGCGTGCAGCTGTCCGGCGGACAGAAGCAGCGCGTGGCCATCGCGCGGGCGGTGCTGAAGGATCCGCGCATCCTCGTGCTGGACGAAGCGACGTCCGCCCTGGACGCGGAGAGCGAACACCTGGTGAAGGACGCGCTGGAGCGGCTGATGCAGGGCCGCACGACGCTCATCATCGCGCACCGGCTGTCCACCGTGGCCAACGCCCACCGGGTGCTGGTGCTGGAGTCCGGCCGCGTGGTGCAGAGCGGCAGCCACGCGGCGCTGATGGCCCAGGACGGCCTCTACCGTCGGCTGGTGGAGCGGCAGTTCGTGGCGGCCTAGGGGGCGATTCCGAGCAGCTCGCGGATCTGCCGCATCATCTCGATTTCGGCCTCGTCCACCTGGCCGTCCCCGGCGATGAGGCTGTGGACGGCGTCGATGACGGCCTTCGGGTTGTCGCTCAGCAGGCCCAGGTTCGGGGGAGGGAGCGGCTTTCCCTCCTGGAGGCAGCGGGTGAGGGCGCTGAGCTCCGTCAGGGACACGCTGAACCCGCGTGCGGTGTCGATGATCTGATCGATCTCCTCGCGGGTGACGCGGTCATCGCTGGTGGCCACCTGGAGCAGCAGCTTGATGACCTCGATGTGGAAGCGGGCGTCAGGGTTCGGCGGGATGGCCATGCGCGGTGGGTCCTCCAGGGTGGTGGTCCAGGCTGACCTGCCCGGGGGGGATGCGTCCAGCGGGGACTCCGGCGGCGAAAGGCCAGCGGGCGGGCGAGGGTGTCATGGCGGACATACCTCCTGGAGGGGATGGGCATGGGTCCCGGCCATGTCATTCTTGCGAGGTATTGAGACACGGGGGAGGTACCCACCATGGGTAGAGCACTGAAGTTCGCGTCGCGTGAGCAGGGATTGATCAGCGAGATGCGAAGCGGTCTCATTGAGGTCCAGAGCTACGAAGACATCCATACGGTCATCGCGGACGTGTTGGCCCAGCTCTGTGGGGCGGACCACATCGCGCTCGGCTTCGCCAACCTGGATGGCTCCGCCGGGCTGGAGTGGATGACGCGCACGGCGATGCCCCTGCTCAAGGACTATCCTGAATGGGCGCTGCGCTGCTTCGTGTTCCAGGCCACCATGGCCCAACCCAACATCGTGCTCAGCGGCCCGCAGATGCTGCGAGGCCAGGCGCTGGAGGACACGGAGACCTATCAGCGCAGTCGCGCGGTGGACCTGAACCTGCGGCACGTGCTGGCGGCGTTGCTCATGCAGGGACAACAGGGGCTCAAGGGTGGCATCGCGGTGTACCGCGAAACCCAGCGGCCGTTCCCGCTCCAGGCCCAGCGGTTGCTCCAGGAGGTGACACCGGACATCAAGGGCGCGGTCAGCAGCGTCCAACGCTTCTACTCGTTGCGTCTGGAGAACGACCTGCTGAAGACGGTCTCGGCCGAGCCAGGTGCCACGCTGTTCGTGTTGCCCCATCGCCGGGACATCGTGCGCACGCACGCAGCCACTGCCCTCCTGGAGAAGTGGTTCGCGCCCCATGAGCTTCACCACGGCGTGCCCAGGGCGTGGATGGAGTGGGTGAATCACCTGTCGACCCAGGAGGGCACCCCGGACGCCGAGAAGGCCTCCCTGGTGAAGGGCCTGGATGGCAAGACGTTGCAGGCGACGTTCACGCGGTCCCCGGTGCGGTGGAACGGTCGTTTGTTGTGGGAGGTTCGAATCGTGGAGCATTCCCATTGGATGAGGGCCGACTGGCTCCAGCTGCTCACCGACAAGGAACTTGAGGTGGCGGACTGTCTGAAGCAGGGCGCCGCCAACAAGGACATCGCCAACAAGTTCAATCGCTCCCTGCATACGGTGAGAGAGCATGTGAAGGCGATCTTCATCAAGACCGGCGTCCATTCCCGGGGAGAGTTCGTCGCTCAGGCCCGCCGCTCATAGCGAGCGGTCGAAGAACTCCCGCAGCTGTCGCGCGTAGCCCTCGGGGTCCTTCTGGGCGTACTCCCCGTGGGCCGCCTCCGGCACCTCCCACAGTTGCTTGGGCTCACACGCCGCGCGGTAGAGACTGGCCCCCAGCTTCTGGGGCCCGTCCGGGTCGCTGCCCCCGTTGATGAGCAGCAGCGGCCGTCCCTCCAGCCTGCACATCCCGTCCAGCGGCCGCACGGCCTCCACGTCGATGCCCGCCCGGCGCAGCCCCCACAGCACGGCCCAGGTGCTGGGTCCGTAGTGCGAGCCCATGTCCCGCGCGAGGTCCGGAAACGCACCCGCCACCGCCACGGCCTTCACGCGCGGGTCGTCCTGCGCCACCAGCAGGGCCGTCGTGCCTCCCATGGAGAAGCCGAACAGGCCCACCCGTCCTGGCGTCACGTCCGGCCGCGCCCGGACGAAGGACAGGGCCGCGCGCACGTCCTCGCGCTCGCTGTCGCCCCAGCCAATCGCGTCGCCGTCGCTCTCCCCCTGGCCGTGCAGGTCGAACAGCAGCACCCCGTGGCCCGAGCGCGTCAGGACGCCCGCCTCGAAGAGGAGCTGCGTGCGGTTGGCCGCGAAGCCATGCACCAGCACCACCGCCGTGCCATCGCGCGAAGGCACGTACCAGCCGCGCAGCACCTGCCCGGCCGCTGTGAAGGACACGTCCTCCAGGCCCGTCAGCGCGTCCGGCCCGGAGGGACGCGTCACCGGGGTGCGCGCCGGATGCACCAGGGCGCTCGCCGTGCGCAGGCCCCGCACCGCCGTGAAGACCCCGAAGCCCGCCACGCCCACGGCCAGCACCGCCGCGAGGACCCGGAGCCACCGCACACGCACCTTCTTCGAGGACACAGGTCAGCTCCGCTCGGGCCCGGCGTTGCGCCAGCGCTCGACGAGGTTTCGCACAGCGGCTCCCCATTCGGGGTACTCGAAGGTGAAGCCCGCGTCCAACAGGCGCCCGGGCACCACGCGGCGGCTCTTCAGGAGCAGCTCCGTGTCCGTGCGCATGAAGAACGCGCCAATCTCCAGCATCCACTTCGTCGCGGGCAGCCCCACGCCCATGCCCGCCGCCTCGCGCAGCTTCGACATGAACTCCCGATGGGGCAGGGGATGGGGGGCCGCGAGGTTCACCGGCCCGTCGAGGTCCTCTCGCTCCAGCAGCAGCCGCACCGCGCGCACGAAGTCCCGGTCGTGGATCCACGACACGAACTGCTTCCCGCTGCCCGCGGTGCCGCCCAGCCCCCGGCGCGTCAGGCCCAGGAGCACGTCGAAGATGCCCTCGCGGTCCGGGCTCATCACCATCGCGGCGCGCAGCGCCACCTTGCGAGTCCGGGGCGTGTTCGCCTCCGCGAGCGTGCGCTCCCACGCCCGGGCGATGTCGATGCTGCGCTTCCAGTACGCGGGCACCCCCGGCTCGTCTCCGCCAATGCGCCCCGTGGCCTCGTCGTTGGGCGCGTCCAGCCGGTGCGCGTACAGCGTCGCGGTGCTCATCTGCAGCCACACGCGCGGGGGCCGCACGGCCTGCTCGATGGCCTGTCCCACCGCGCGCGTGGAGTCCACCCGCGAGTCCATCATCTGGCGCAGGTTCTCCTCCGTGTAGCGGCAGTTCACGCTGCGGCCCGCCAGGTTGATGACCGCGTCCGCGCCGTCCACCTCCCGCGCCCAGTCCCCCACGGTGCGGCCGTCCCAGGCCACCGTGCGCGCCACGCCGTGGCCGCCCCGGCTGACGAGGACCACGTCGTCACCCCGCGCGAGGAACGCCCGCGCCAGCAGTGCGCCCACCTGCCCCGTGCCACCCGGAATCACGATCTTCACGATGGACCCCCTCGTGTGTCGGCCCCCGCTCGCTTCAGCGGAAGAGCCCGTGCGATCCCTGGCATAGCGTGCGCACCCGGTAGCCCGCCCGGTTCCGTTCCGGGCGTCCCCGGTCCTCCCTGGTACCGGCG
>NZ_RAWB01000385.1 GCF_003612055.1 Corallococcus llansteffanensis | reverse complement strand
TGCATTGCTAGCGCACATGGGCCGGGACCGAGCTGTTTCCCTGATGGACGACCTTCGCGCCGCCAACCCCAGCGAGCACACGCGCTGGCTGGCCGAGCCCGATGAGCCGGCCTTCCGCGAGCTGCTTCACGCGCGCTACGCGGAGACGTACTCCTACCCGTTCCTCTACGAGCCCGGCGGCGCCGTGCGGCTCTGGAGGGACGGGGCGCTGCTGAGCCTCGGCGAGTTCGACGCGCGGGGGGCGCTGCTGTGGCACACGGGCCTGTGGAGCAAGCCGGGGCGGGACTCGCTGGACTCGGGGCTCTCCGTGGCGCTGCCGAGCCGCCGCACCATCATGGGCCGCGCCGAGCACGAGGCGCTGTGGGGCTCGCTGCTGGAGCGGCTCGGGCGCTGGGTGGGCTTCCTGCACCAGAACACCTCCACGCTGCACGTCATGGCGCAGCGCTACGCCTCGCGCTTCATGCGGGCGAGGCCCATGGGCCTCGTCGTCAACTACACGCGGGGCGAGACGGTGATTGGCGTGGAGGAGGGCTCGGGCGTGCCCATGCAGGCACTGGCGATGACGACGGTGCTCGCGCCCCCGCCGCCACGCCGGCGCTACCTGCCCGAGGGCCCGTGGGGGGAGTGGCTCGCGTCCATCCTGGCCGGGGTGGGGCTCGCGGAGTCGGTGGCCTTCACGCCGCTGGAGCGCCGGGCATGGAGGGAGGGCGCCGTGCTGCGTCCGCTCGACTGGAACGCGTCGCTGCGTCTGGAGCGGCGGGGCCTCGTGGGATTCAGCGCGGAGGGCACCCCGGCGCTCACGTCGGAGCGGGCGCGCGTGGACCTCATCCACCTGCCCATGGGCGAGCCCCAGCGGGTGGCCGAGGGGACGCCGGTGCTCCTCGCGGCCGGCTTTCTTCCGACGGGCATCCGCCTCCACCAGCGCGAGCCGGATGAACTCGTCTTCCAATACGTGGCGGACCCGAGGGCCGCGTGCGAAGTCGTGAGCCGCGCCCGGCTGGACGGCGCGCGGGTCCGGGAACTCTTCGCGGGATGGAGGGAGCGATGCGCGCGAACTTCGTAGACACGGTGATGGCGCGGCTGGACGGCGAGGTCGCCACCATCTGGGCCACGGTGCTGCTGCGGCTGGAGGACAGGCCCGACGTGGCGCTCCTGCGCCGGGGGCTGCGCGCGCTGGTGCGGGAGAGCGAGCGCCTCAACGTGGCCTGGAACGACGCGCGCCGCGCATGGGTGCCCGCCGTGCGCGGGGACGCGGAGGTGGACGCGGCCCTGGTGGAAGGCGCAGAGCCCCTGTCCGAGCCCGACGCCGTAGCGCGAATCATCAACACGCGGGTGGACCTCACGCGCGACGTGCCGCTGCGGCTGCACTTGCATCCCATGGTGGACGCGGCCCAGGGGCCCTGGCTGCTGGGCATCCAGTTGCACCACGCCATCGGGGACGCGAAGGCGCTGGCGCACCTGCTGGAGCGGCTGTGGTTGCTCTGCGCGGGACGCGGGTCGGAGTCGCGCCCGCTGGAGCCCTCGACGCTCACGGATGGCAAGGTGCTGCTCGCGGCGCTGCGCCAGCCGGGCGCGGTGCTGGGGCTCGCGAGTCCGCGCCGGCGGCTCCTGGCGCAGCGGGGAATGGGGCTGCGCCGAAGTGGGGACACCGCCGGACACGCGCTATCGGCCACGGCGCGGCTCACGCTTCCCCAGGGCGACACGGACCTCCAGGCGTCGGAGGTCTTCTTCTCCGCGCTGCTCGCGGGCGTGGCGCTGCGAGAGTCCCCGGCGGACGGACTCATCCGCCTGCGCATGCCGGTGGACCTGCGGCGGATGCTGGGGCTCGGACGGACGCTGGGCAATGGCTGCTCCACGGTGCCGATTGAGATCTCCCTGAAGGAGGTCCGCGCCCGGCTGGAGGCCCCGCGCGAGCTGGCCCGCTTCCTCCGCTCCGAGGTGCAGCGGGTGCTCGATGAGGGCGTGCACTGGACGACGGCGCTGGAGTGCATGGCGGTGGCCCGGCTCGCACCGGCGCGGGTGCTGCGCAAGAACGCGCGTCCCGGGCTCATCGCCGAGCCCCGGACGAACACGCTCGTCGTCACCTACCTGGGACGGATGGACAAGCACTTCACGGAGGCGCCGCTGCGCATCCGCTCCATGCGCAGCCACACGGCCACCTGGGGCGCCACGGGCCTGTCGTTCGCGGACACGCTCAACATCAGCACGGCGGCCTTCGAGGGCCTCTGGACGCGCGAGGAGTTGCGCGACTTCACGGAGCGCGTCGCCGGGTGGGCGTCCGCGGGCTTCGGCCTGCGGGCGGAGGTGCTCGCGCCATGATGGGGCTGCGCGAGGCGCCCGGGGTGTACCTGGGCTTCATCTGCCTGCACGTGCTCGCGGGGCACCTGGGCTCCAGCCTCGTCTACCGCCTGCGCTTCGGGCGCAGCCCGCTGGCCTACCGGAGCGCGGCGGCGGATTCCGCGCACACGCGCGTCACGCGGCGCATCAGTGGCGTCTCGCTGCTCTGGGCCGGCTCCGTGCTCGCGGCCGCGTTCTGGCCCGCGTGGTCCGCCATGTCCTGGGGACGGCCGCTGCTGCCCATTCCTCCGCTCGCGGGTTGGGTGCTCGGTGTCGTGGGGCTCATGGGCATGCTGTGGGCCCAGTATGGAATGGGCCCGGCGTTCCGCATCGGCGTGGACGCGGGGGAGGCCCGGCCCGAGCTGCACGAGGGGGGACTCCACCGCTACTCGCGCAACCCCATCTACGTGTTCTCCTACCTGTACCTCGTAGGGGCTTCGCTCTGGGCTCCGTCCGTGGTGACGCTGGGCGCCTGTGCGGCGCTCGGGGGGCTCTTCCATCAACTGGTGCTCCAGGAGGAGCGGTTCCTCGCGGACCGCCTCGGTGAGCCCTACGCGCGCTATTGCCAGCGCGCACCTCGCTACTTCTGACGCGCCATGCAGCCAGCCCTCTCGCATCCCGCTGATTCGCCCGGTGCCGCGCCCCCGGAGCCCGGCCTCTCCCGCGCCGAGCTGGTGGAGCTGCTCCGCATCCGTCCTCTGCGCGCGGTGGGCATGGCGGCGCTGCACCTGGGTGTCTGGGTCGCGGCGGCCGTGGCCATTGCCCGCGCGGGCAGCGTCTGGGTGAAGCTGCCGCTGTGGATGCTGGCGGGTGGGGCGGTGATGGGGCTCATCCAGCTCGACCACGACGCGTGGCACGACAATCTCTTCCCGAGGCCGTGGCAGAACCGCCTCTTCGGCAACGCGCTCAGCCTGCTCGTGGGCATCGCCTACGAGCCCATGCGCCATGACCACCTCGCGCACCACCGCTGGAACCGGACGCAGAAGGACCCTGACGCCTACAACGCGGGCCGCCGCTCGCTCGGGCTGTGCGCGCTCTTCTACGCCACCGTGCTGCTCGGCATCCCGCTGAGCCTCATCTACTTCAACGTCCTCTATCCGCTGCAGCACTTCTCCCGCGCGCGATTGCGCCGCCATGGCGCGGTGCTGCTCTGCTACGCGGGCTTCTACGCGGGGCTCTTCTGGCTGCTGTCGCGGCACGGGCTCGTCCCCGGCGCGGTGGAGTGCTGGCTGCTGCCGGTGCTCTTCGCCAGCCCCCTCAACGGCCTCAAGTCCATCGCGGACCACTACGCCAACACGTGGCGCGGGGACCGCTTCCACACCGCGACGACGGTGCGCGGCACGCGGCTCGTCACCTTCCTCTGGAACGGGCTCAACTACCACCTGGACCACCACCTCTATCCGCGCGTGCCCGGCTACAACCTCGCGAGGCTGCACACCCACCTGCGCCCCGGGCTGCTCGCGCGCAGCGCCCCCGTCTTCGACAGCTACCTCGACGTCATGGGACGCGCGCTGCTCGCCGGGCCCACCGTCGTGGACGAGGACGTGCGGCTCGTCACCCTGGAACGAAAGCGCCCATGAACGCCCTGCGCCAGCTGTACGCGGACATCCGCTACGAGGACGGCCGCTGGCCGCTGTCCCGCTGGGACCTCAACCTGCGCTACATCGCCAAGAGCCTCCTCCACGTCCCCGAGCCGCGCCGCACCGAGGACGTCGAGCACTTCGCGCGCGTCGCCCGGCACCTCGCCTCCGGGAGCTGGAAGCCCGACGCGCCCGCGGCGCTCAACCTGTGCGCCGTGGGCGATGTGATGTGGATTCGCAGCGGCTTCCGCGAGGCCCTCTCCCCGGGCGTGCGCGCGCTGATGGCGGACGCGCACGTGGCCTTCGCCAACCTGGAGACGCCCGTGGACCCGGCGCGGCCCGTGCCCCGGCGCGTCTACGAGACGCTCCACTACAACGCGCCGCCGGGCTACCTGGACGCGTGGGAGGGCACCGCGCGCCACCGCGTGTTCTCGCTGTGCAACAACCACGCGCTGGACCAGGGCGCGCAAGGGCTGGAGCGCACGCGCCAGAGCGTGCTGGCCCGCCCGGAGCACCGCTGCGTCGGAGGCCCCCGGGCGGAGGACGCGGTGGCGGGCCTGGAGGTGGCCGGGGTGCGCCTGGGCATTGCCGCGGTGACGTATGACATCAACCACCTCGCGGGGGCGCCGCCCGAGGGCGTTCCGGTGACGCGCCTGGGCAACCCGCTGCATGCGCCCGACTGGGAGCGGCTGGGCGCCCTCATTGACGCGGCGCGCGCGGTGGGGCCGGACCTCGTGGTGCTCATGCCGCACTGGGGCTTCGAGTACGAGTACTGGCCCGAGTCCCTCCAGCGCGAGCACGCCTACCGCCTCATCGAGCGCGGGGCGGACATCCTCCTGGGCTCCTCGCCGCACGTGCTGCAGCCCGTGGAGCTGGTCTCCATCGACGGCGGGGACCCCACGTGCCCCGCGCAGGTGCGCCGGGGAGGGCCGCCGCGAGTGGGGCTCATCGCGTACTCGCTCGGCAACTTCCTGAGCATCATGCCCACGCGGGCGTGCCAGACGGGCGCGGTGCTGAAGCTCGCGCTCGCGCGGGACGCGGGGGGCCCCCTGCGCCCCGTGGACGTGCGCGCGGTGCCCACGGCGTGCGGGCGGGGCCTGGGCGGCGAGGGCTTCCTGGACGCGGGGGTCGTGGCGGTGGACGAGCTGGGCCTGGAGCGCGCGGCGCCGCACCTCGCGCACGCGTGGCGCACCCTGGGCGGACTGATTTCAACCCGGAGGGACTGAGATGGTGTCGATGCGGGAGCAGTTGGAGGCACTCACCGTGGGCATGGCCCGGCAGGTCGCGGGCTGGCTGCCGGCCGTGACGCCCGAGCGGTACGTGGCCTTCCTGGACATGATGTACCACTACACGCTGCGCAGTGGAGACCGGCTGCGGCTCGCGGCCGAGCGCGCCACGCTCCCCGAGCTGAAGGCCTTCTTCGCGGATCTCGCGGCGGACGAGCAGTCCCACTACCAGCTCGCGAAGGCGGACCTCGCGGCCTTCGGGCGCACGCCGTCGGACGCCACGCCCCGCGACGTCTCCGCGTTCCACGCCTTCTGGGAAGGCATCCCGGCGGAGCGCCAGCTCTCGTTCCTCGGCGCGCTGTACGTGCTGGAGGGCGTGGCGCGGCACCTGGGGGGCGACACACGCCAGGGGTTGGGGCGGCTCGGCCTGGACAGGACGCGGACGCGCTTCCTGCTCGTGCACCTGGACGTGGACGTGGAGCACGGCGCGCGGGCCCAGGCGCTCTGCGAGTCGCTCGGTGCGCACGGCCCCGACCCCCTGCTGGACGGCGCGCGCCAGGCGGCGGACTTCTGGGTGGCCATCCATCGCCGGGCGCTCGCGGAGGCATAGGCCGGGCTCCCGCAGGCCAGCCACGCCGGAGGGGCATACTGGACACATGAGGGGGCGGAAAAAACGAAAGGCCCGGAACCTTTCGGTTCCGGGCCCTTCAAGTGGCGAGGAGTACGGGACTTGAACCCGTGGCCTCCGGCGTGACAGGCCGGCGTTCTAACCAACTGAACTAACTCCCCACAAAATCTCTTGGGCGGAACAGGGATTGAACCTGTGACCATCGCCTTGTAAGGGCGCCGCTCTACCGCTGAGCTATCCGCCCTTGGCGGCCCGCCGTTGCTTCAGTGAGGCGGCTTGTACCGACCCCTACCGCCCCTGTCAAGCATACGTTTTCGGACCCCAGATCATTCCGTTTCCACCCCCTTTTCAGAGGCCGGATCCGGAGCTTCGGATCCGCCCTACCCGACCCGCACCTTCCACCGCCGCACGCGGCGGCGGGAGCGGGGAATCATCAGCACCGCCCCCACCAACAGGGCCACCGGTACGAACACCAACACCGTCTGCATCATCGCCTCCATGTCCCCGAACATACGAAGCCCCTCTGACATCCTGACGGGGAGTTCGTGACTTTCAGGAAACGACGTTCCAACGTCCCGATTGCCGGCCCCCCATGGGAAATGGGGAGGGAGGCCGGCCCGGGCTCGCTCGGCTACTCGCCCCGGCGGGGACCGCCCCGGCCCCCGGGGCCCGGCCCGTGGGCCTCCCACGCGGCGGTGATCAGCGCCCGGGCCTGGGTCTTCTGGGCGTCCGTCAGGAGCTGCTCCGCCTCCTGGTACGCCTGGGTGTCGTTCGTCCGGAGCTGGTCGAAGAGGCCGTGGGCCTTCTCCCGGTTCGCCCGGTGCGTGGCGTCGTCCTGCGTGCCGCCGGCGGGCGGCGGCCCCGCGGGGCGCAGGGCTTCGAGGGACTGCTTCACGGGCGCGTTCTTCGTGTCCAGGGCCGCCTGGATCCGCTCCAGGCCCGTGGCCTGGGCGTCGGTGAGGGCCAGCTCCTGGCGATGCTCGAGCAGCAGTTGGACGGGGGATTTGCGCTCGAAGGGCGGCGGCCGGGGCGGGCCCCGGGTCGCGTCCTGCGTGGGGGTGGATTCGGCGAAGGCGGGAACGGACAACAGCAGGCCCAGCATGAACAGGTGGCGCTTCATGGTGACACTCCTCCAGCGTGCGAGATGACCGCACCCGGAAACCGGGGCCTGACGGCACGGGGACACCGTGGCGGGCCAACTGGGAGGGGTCCGCCCCCGCAGGGTCCCGTGTCGCGCAGGCCCGGGGCTTCCGGGCTGACAGGACGAGAAGGTGCTCCCCGCATGTGCCGCGAAAATGTCCCTCGTGTTACCGATTGTGTTTCACGCCGCGACACTCCGTACGGCTGCTTCCCTTGGGCGAGGACCCGCGCCATATGGCTCGCGCGAAGTGACACCCGCACGTAGCATGCGCCCGCCTTGGAAGGATTCGCGCGGCGGACGGACGGTGGACGGACCTGGCGCGGGTGGCCCTGGGTGCTGGCGGCAGTGGCCGTGGGGGCGTGGGTGCTCCGGGCCCTGCCCTTCTTCCACCGCGCCGGCGCGCCCGGGTACGTCGTCAACTACGACGAGGGCGTCTACTACGCGGCGTCCGCGCTCCTGTGGAAGGGCCTCCTGCCCTACCGCGACTACCTCTTCGTGCACCCGCCGGGCGCGCTGCTCCTGGGGGCTCCCGCCGCGGCGGTGGGCGCGTTCGGGGATCCGTCCGTGGGCTTCGCCCTGGCGCGCTGGCTCGCCACGTTGATGGGCGCCGCGAGCACCGTGCTCGTGGGACGGCTCGCGATGCGGGCCTGGGGACCGGTGGCGGGCGTGGTAGCCGCGCTGGCCTACGCGGCGCACCCGGAGATCGTCACCATGGAGCGCGGCCCGTTCCTGGATCCGCTGCTCAACCTGTGCGGCCTGGGGCTCGCGAACGCGTGGCTCCTGCCGTCCGGCCGTGAGCCCCTGCCCCGCCGCGCGGGCGTCGCCGGGGTGCTGGCCGGGGTCATGGTCTCGGTGAAGGTGCTGGGCGGCATCTGGGGCGCGGCGGCGCTCGTGTCCCGTGCTCCCGGGCCCCGCTGGAGCCTGGCGCGGCGGTTCGTGGGGGCCGCGTCCCTGACGGCCCTGGCGCTGGTGGGCCCCGTGGCGCTGTGGGCCCCCGGGGCCTTCATCCGGGACGTGCTGTGGTTCCAGTCCGCCCGGCCCGAGGACGGCATCGTGTCGCGCTGGGAGCGGCTCCTGGAGATGACCCACGAGCGGCGCCGCTACGCCGTGCTGCTCGCCCTGCTGGGCCTGGGCGTCGCGCTGACGCGGGCCGCGCGCCGGAGCTCCCGGACGGACGCGGCGCCCGAGCGCTTCGTGGCCAGCGCGTACCTGCTCACCGTGGCCGCGTACCTCGCCGCGCACAGCTACTGGTCCAACTACAACGCGTTCCTCGCCGGGCCGGAGGCGCTGCTGGCCGGACTGGGCGCGGCGGCGCTCGTGGGCTTCGCGGCCTCAAAGGCCCGCCCGGTGGGCACGGTGGCGACCGGACTGGTCGTGCTCGCCCCCCTCCACTCGGTGCGCGAGACGCTGCGCGGGGCGGAGATCCGCCCTCCGGAGCAGGTCCTGCAAGCGCGCTACGTCCGCGAGCAGGTCTCTCCGGACGCCGTCCTGTGCGGCTTCGAGCCGGGCTGGGGACTGCTCGCGGGGCGGCTGCCTCCGGTGCTGCCCGGACAGCCCGTGGTCGTGGATCCCTACGCGCTGATGCTCCAGGACGCGCTCCTGTCCGGGGCCCGCTTCGAGGACGCGGCGGCGGCCTTCGCCGCTCCGGACTCCCAGCGAAGGATGCTCGCGCTCCTGGAGCGGTGTGACTTCGCGCTGCTGGGATTCCGGGGCGAGTGGCAGCTCTCCGCCGACAGCCGCCGCTGGTTCAAGGCGACCTACACGCGCGCCGTGTCGCCGGAGTCCCCCGCCGTCGAGCTGTGGCGGCGGCACGAGCCCCTCAGCGTCACCGCGACCCTCCCTGCCCCCTAGGCCGCTTTCCTGATGGACGGAAGGCCCGCGCGCGGTATGTCGCGCGTCCCTTCCGTGTCACGCCCAGGAGGCGCCTCCATGCCCTACACCCCCATCGTCGCCACGCTGGGCTACGTGCTGTCGCCAGATGGCCAGCAGGTGCTGCTCATCCACCGGAACACGCGCCCGGACGACGCCCACTACGGCAAGTACAACGGGCTGGGCGGCAAGTTGGACCGCGACGAGGACGTGGCCGCGTGCATGCGCCGGGAGATCCGCGAGGAGGCCGGCATCGAGTGCACGCGCATGGTGCTGCGCGGCACCCTGTCCTGGCCCGGCTTCGGCAAGCACGGCGAGGACTGGCTGGGCTTCATCTTCCGCATCGACGCCTTCGAGGGCACGCCCCTGGAAGCAAACCCCGAGGGCTCGCTGTCGTGGGTCCCGGTGTCGTCCATCCTGTCGCTGTCGTTGTGGGACGGGGACCGGCACTTCCTGCCGCTCGTGTTCGACGCGGACCCGCGCCCCTTCCACGGCGTCATGCCCTACGCCAACGGCCACGCGGTGAGCTGGTCCTTCACCCGGCTGTAGCGGCTGGACGGAGGGCGTCGGGGCGTCCTGCGACCAACGCTCCCCGGCACCTCCCCTCGGGTTTCCCGCGAGCTTTCCGGCCGGGCCCGCTACAACGTCCGGCTCTCACGCGGACACGCAAGGAGCGCGGCATGGACCTCATCGGACAGCTCTCACAGCAGCTTGGAGTGGATGGCACGCAGGCACAGGGGCTCGCGGGCTCCCTCCTGAAGATGGTGCAGGGCACGGTGCAGGAGAAGGTGGGCCCGGACGCCGCGCGGCAGATGGACCAGGCCATCCCGGAGATGCAGGGCTGGCAGCAGACGGCGGCGGCGCAGGCC
>NZ_RAWB01000384.1 GCF_003612055.1 Corallococcus llansteffanensis | reverse complement strand
AGCGGGGGACGGAGGGGGCGCCCTACAAGCCGGGCGACCTCGTCGCCAACCGCTACGCCATCCAGGAGGTGGTGGGCTCCGGGCCGTTGGGGTTCGTCTTCCGCGCACAGGACCAGGCCATCGACGTGGAGGTGGCGCTGAAGGTCATCCAGCCGCGGCTGGTGCAGCAGCCGGAGGAGCGCACGCAGTTCGCGCTGTCCATGCGGGTGGGCAAGAAGCTCAACCACCCGAACCTGGTGCGCGTCTACGAGGAGGGCGTCGACGGGGACCGGCCCTACTTCGCGATGCAGCTGCTGGAAGGCATCACGCTGCGCCGGATGATGGAGCAGCGCGCGTCGAAGGGGCAGCTGTTCTCGCTGAAGGAAGTGGAGCCGCTGCTGGCGCAGATGGCGGCGGCGCTGGACGGCGCGCACCGCTTCGGGCCGCACTCGGACCTGAAGCCGGAGAACGTCTTCGTCCTGCCGGACCTGCTGAAGGTGACGGACTACGGGCTGGGGCTCGCGGTGCCGCACCTGCCCTTCGTGCAGGCGCAGAAGGGGCACCGGGCGGCGGCGTACATCGCTCCCGAGTACGTGAATGGCGCGGAGCTGGACACGCGCATGGACGTGTACTCACTGGGCGTGCTGATAGGGGAGATGGTCACCGGCCTGCTGCCCGAGGACGGCGGCGTGCCCGAGGTGACGGTGCGGCACCCGGACCTCCCGCCCGCGTTCGAGTCCCTCTACCGGCGCGCGCTCAACCAGAACCCGCTGGTGCGGCCGAAGTCGGGTGGCGAATTGCACGCGGAGTTCGCGGCGCTGGTGCAGCGTCACCCGGCCGCGGCTTCGAGGCCGCGCGCGGTGCCGCCCACGGGCGCGCTTCCCGCCGCCGCGGTGGCCGCGCGGGCGGCGAACAAGCCGCTGCCGCCGGTGCCCACGGGCATGCTGCCCATCGCGACGGCTCCCACGCCGGCCGCGCCCATCCCGGTGCAGGAAGACGAGCCCCCGCCGGATGCGACCCAGCCGCTGGACGCGGCGACGCTGGCGGCGATCCTGGGTTCGAACAAGCAGGCGCTCGACTACATCCTGGGCCCCGAGGCGCGCTCCGTCTCCGATGCGGCGACGCAGCAGGAGATGCGGGCCGTGGCGGAGCGCCAGGCGCCCGTGCGCGGTGGTGGGCGGGGCGCAGACGCGTCCGCGCAGCAGGATCCGAGGTCGCTGGGACAGGGCTCCGAAGCGGCGACGCAGCAGGAGCCCCGTGCGGCGCGCGGTGGTGACGGTACGGCTTCCTCCGAGGCGCGTCCTTCGGCGGCGAAGACCGCCGAGCCGGTGATGCGCATCTTCGCGAAGGCGGAGGAGCCCTCTTTCCCTCCGGATCCGCGCGCGTCGTCCCGCTCCGCGGAGTCTGGCGCGGACGGACGCCAGGGGAACCGGGGCGCGGATGGCGCCAGCGATGGGCGACAGGCGGGGCGCGGCGGTGAGGCTTCCGCGGCGGAGTCCCGGCGCGGTGCCGATGTTGCCTCCGGCGATGGTCGTTCGGGCGGTCGTAGCGGTGAGGCTTCTTCCGGCGACGGACGCTTGGGCGGTCGCAACGGTGAAGCGTCGTCGAGCGATGGCCGTTCAGGTGGCCGCAACGGTGAGGCCTCCGCGAGTGACGGTCGTTCGGGCGGTCGCAGCGGTGAAGCGTCGTCGAGCGATGGCCGTTCAGGTGGCCGCAACGGTGAGGCCTCCGCAAGCGATGGCCGTTCAGGTGGCCGTAACGGTGAGGCTTCGTCCAGCGACGGGCGTTCAGGTGGCCGCAACGCTGAGGCCTCCGCAAGCGATGGGCGCTCAGGCGGACGCAACGGTGATGCATCTGCCACGGAGTCGCGTCAGGGCGGACGCACCACGGATTCCGCTCAGGACGCACGGTCGGGTCGGAACACGGACGGCGACGGGCGCCAGGGCGGCCGGAGCTCCGACGACGAAGAAATTTCTGAGTCCCGTTCCTCCAGCCGAGGCGGTCGCAACTCGCGGGCCTCCGGCGCGGTGGCCACCAGGTACACGCCCGCCGTGTCCGCCACGTCCACCGCCATCGCGCAGGACATCGGCTGGTCCCCGTCGCGCGCCACCACCGTGTGCACGTGCGGCGGGGGCGGCTGCTGCCAGATGGCGAGGATGTCCCGCCACTCGGCGCCGTAGGCCTTCACGTTGATTTCCACCAGGGCGTCCATCCGGTCCACGGACTCCACCGGCACCCCGGGGGCCGCGTCCGGCAGGTCCTTCAGCCAGGCGCCCATGGCGGGCACGGTGAAGTCCGGCCGGTAGCCCGCGGCGGCCAGCACCCGCTTCGCGTCCGGCTGCCCGGGCGTCAGGGTGATGCGCCAGCGCGACAGGCCCAGGCCCCGGTAGAAGTCGCCCAGCGCGGGCAGCGCCTGGGCCAGCGCGTCCGCGTGGCTGAAGAGGACCTGCTGGAAGTGCGTGTCCTGGTACGCGGGCAGCGCGAACGCCTCCACGCCCGGAAGGCGCAGGTGGCGCAGCGAACCGCGCTCGGCCTGCAGCCGCTTGAATTCGATGAGGTTGGCGTGCAGCCGCGAGGTGAGTTCGGCATCCGTCATGCGGGCGCGCAGCCTAGACACGGAGGCGACAGTCAAAGAACAGCCCTGGAGGAAAGGACGCGCACACCGACCGCCCGAGGGTTAGGTTCCAGCTTCACGCCGCCATGAGCCAGCGCTTCTTCTCCTTCGATCCCCGCCCCACCCGAATCGCCCTCTTCCTGGGCACGTGCCTGCTGGCGGTCCTCACCGCCTGGGCCCTGGCGGACTACCGGGGCGGCGGGGGGCTGCTCGCCATCGCGCGCGCCGGCATCAGCGCGGGCCTGATGCTGACCTTCCTGGTGTCCGTCCACCGCCTGCGCCCCCGGGCGGAGTGGGGCGTCACCCTGGACAGCGCGGGCGTGCGGGTGTCCCGCCCCTTCAGCGGCAAGCCGCTGGAATTGCACTGGGGACAGATTGATTCCGTGCGCCGGGTCGGCCGCAAAGGGAGCGTGCTGGGCCTGTTCCTGAAGGAGGAGGGAAGGGTGCTCGTGACGCGACATCTTTTCGCCCGCAAGGCTGTTTACGAAGAGTTGATCGCGGCGCTGGAGGACCGGCTTCCGCCCTCGCGTTTCGACGCCTGATTCATGAATCTTTTCGCAGCCTTGCGCGGGCTCCCGAACCTTGTCCGGGATGCCCGGTGGTGGTAGGCACAGCAGGCACAGCCCTGTCGCAACGGCAGCCTTTCCCAAGGACACGTTTCACATGGAAAAGACCCCCGCTACCGGCGCCGCGCTGGCCGCGCCGCCCGCCGATTATGGGACGGACAGCATCACCAAGCTCGAAGGGCTGGAGGCCGTCCGCAAGCGCCCTGGCATGTACATCGGCGACACGATGACCTACGGGCTGCACAAGCTCGTCTACGAGGTCGTCGACAACTCCGTGGATGAGGCGCTCGCCGGCTACTGCACGGACATCGAGGTCGTCATCCACGTGGACGGCTCGCTCAGCGTCCAGGACAACGGCCGCGGCATCCCCGTGGGACCGCACCCGGATCCCAAGTTCAAGCACAAGGACACGCTGGAGGTCGTGCTCACGGAGCTGCACGCCGGCAGCAAGTTCGGCAACGGCGCGTACAAGGTCTCCGGCGGCCTGCACGGCGTGGGCGTCACGTGCGTGAACTTCCTCTCGGAGTGGTTCAAGGTCCGCGTCCAGCGCGACGGCAAGGTGTTCGAGCAGGGCTACGCGCGCGGCGTGCCCAACAGCCCGCCGGTGGAGGTTGGCACCACCGACAAGCGCGGCACGATGATCCACTTCAAGCCGGACCCCACGGTCATGGAGACGGCGGACTTCAACTTCGAGACGCTCAGCCAGCGGCTGCGCGAGCTGGCGTTCCTCAACGCGGGCCTGCACATCATCATCCGCGACGAGCGCACGCAGAAGGAGCACGACTTCAAGTTCGACGGCGGCATCGCGTCCTTCGTGGAGTACCTCAACAAGGCGAAGGAGGCGCTGCACGACAAGCCCGTCTTCATCAAGTCGGAGCGCGAGGGCGTGTCGCTGGAGATCGCCATGCAGTGGAACGATGGCTACGACGAGCGCATCTTCACCTTCGCCAACAACATCAACACCCACGAGGGTGGCAGCCACCTGTCCGGCTTCAAGGCCGCGCTCACGCGCACGCTCAACAGCTACGCGGAGAAGGGTGGGGTGTGGAAGGACCTGAAGGAGACGCCCACCGGCGAGGACGCACGCGAGGGCCTGTCCGCCGTCATCTCCGTGAAGCTGTCCAACCCCCAGTTCGAGGGGCAGACGAAGACGAAGCTGGGCAACAGCGAGGTGAAGGGCCTGGTCGAGCAGATGGTGAACGACCAGCTCGCCTCCTTCCTGGAGGAGCACCCGCCCGTCGCCAAGAAGGTCGTGGCCAAGGTGGGCGACGCGTGCCGCGCGCGCATCGCGGCCCGCAAGGCCCGTGAGACGGTGCGCCGCAAGGGCGTGCTGGACGGCGGCGGTCTGCCCGGCAAGCTCGCGGACTGCCAGAGCCGCGACCCGCACGAGAGCGAGCTGTACATCGTCGAGGGTGACTCCGCAGGCGGCTCCGCCAAGCAGGGCCGGGACCGGCGCAACCAGGCCATCCTCCCCCTGCGCGGCAAGATCTTGAACGTGGAGAAGGCGCGCTTCGAGAAGATGCTGACCAGCGCGGAGATCGTCACGCTCATCACCGCGCTGGGCACGGGCATCGGGGCGGAGGACTACGACCCGGAGAAGGCGCGCTACCACCGCATCATCCTGATGACGGACGCCGACGTGGACGGCAGCCACATCCGCACGCTGCTGCTCACGTTCTTCTACCGGCAGATGCGCGAACTCATCGACCGGGGCTACGTCTACATCGCGCAGCCGCCGCTCTACAAAGTCACGCGCAACAAGAAGGACAGCTACGTCAAGAACGAGCGCGACCTCAACGAGTACCTGCTGAAGATCGCCGCCGAGCACGCGCGGGTGCAGACGCCCTCGGGCGAGCTGGGCGGCAGCGAGCTCAAGGTGCTGCTGGAGAAGGTCATCACCTACGAGGAGCGCCTGGAGAAGCAGGCCAAGCGCCGCGACGCGCGCATCGTGGACGCGCTGGTGCAGGCGACGAACCTGCGCGCGGACCTGCTCGCGGACGAGCAGGCGGTGGAGTCCGAGTACCTGGCGATGCGCGAGTACTGCCAGCGGCGCATGCCGGACGTGATGGGCCGGATGTCCCGGCGCGTGGAGCAGGACCCGGAGCACCAGTCCAAGAAGCTGGTGGTGCTGACGGACCTGAACGGCTCCATGCGCGAGTCCGTGTTCGACCATGCCTACCTGTCGTCGCCGGAGTACCAGGAGCTCATCAGCCTGCGCGAGGCCTTCAACTCGCTGGGCAAGGCGCCCTACCGCGTGAAGGTGGACGCGGGCGAGGTGACGGCGTTCTCCGTGCAGGAGGTGCTGGCCGCGGTCCGCAAGGACGCGCAGAAGGGCCTGGGCCTGCAGCGCTACAAGGGTCTGGGAGAGATGAACCCGGAGCAGCTCTGGGACACCACCATGAACCCCGTCACGCGCACGCTGCTCCAGGTGCGGGTGGAGGACGCGGTGGAGAGCGACGACATCTTCTCGCTGCTGATGGGCGAGGCGGTGGAGCCCCGCCGCGAGTTCATCGAGCGCAACGCGCTGGACGTGCAGAACCTGGACATCTGAGCCGCTGAGCATCCCCTGTGGATCACGCCGGGCCCCGGGGGAAAAGACCCGTGGGCCCGGTGCCGTTTTTCGGCTCCGCGCCCACGTGCCCTTCCCATCCTTGTCGAGCCGGGCCGCGGGAGACTGCGGCGGCCCCCGTAAGCCCTTACGGAAGGAACCTTGAAACCAGCGACCAGCGCGACGAGGTCCCCGCGCGCATGTTGAGGATGGCGGTGATGGCGATGACGCCCGCCATGGTGGCGAGGTTCACGATGCCGCCCACGTCCATCGCCTTCATCGTCTTCGCGGCGGTCTCGGGCGTGGTGTCCGTCGGCGTCAGGCCCGTCTCGGCGGGCACGGCGCCTTCGGGCGCCTGCTTGGCCAGGAAGGCACCGCCGAAGATGTTGGCCGCGCCCAGCGCCACGGTGGCGCCCAGCAGCACGTCCTTGGCGATCACCAGCCCGCGCGTGGTGCTGTCGATCTCCCGACCCGTCAGCTTCGAGCGGCCCACCAGCCAGGTGACGGCCGCGAGCCCCACCGAGGCCGCGTTGACGATGTTGAAGCCGTTCCAGGCGGCGTTCGCCACCTGACCACGCTCCGCATGCGAGTCCAGGACCTTCACCGCCGGGTTGAGGGCGATCTTCCCGAACAGCGTGCCGCCGAAGCCGGCGGCGAGACCCAGGTTGTGCAGCACCAGACCAGTCGAGGACATCACAGGCATCATGGACGGACTCCCAACAGAGAGAATGTGGATGTCCGTGAGGGTAGGCACTGGCCCCAGGCGCGGGAGCAGCGCCCCGGGGTCATGCCCTGGAGGGTCGTGATGTCTGTTTGCTGACCGGGCCTCCCAGCGGGTGCCCGTGTGGCCGGCTGCCCTGACTGGGGCTAGCGCTCGGAGCGGTTGGCGCCGCGAAGCGCTTCCGCGCGCTCCTTGCGGGACATGTTCGTCACGTCGACGATGTCGAAGTCGAGCGCGCCCTGGTTGTCGGCCAGGCTCAAGTCCGGGAAGACGCAGCGCAGGTCCTTCACGCCGGACACCTGGTAGCGCTTGCCCGCCTCCAGCAGCCGGTGCGTGCGGCGCACGGCCTCCTGGGCGGGCCCCTTCTCCACGCACAGCACGGTGCGCACGCGGCCCTGGGTGCCGCCCTTCACCTCCGCGAAGTCGTCGCGCACGGTGAAGAGGTAGGTGGACTTGGGGTTGAGGCCGCGCAGCAGCATCTGGTGCTGGGGCTTCGGCTGCACGGCGTTCTTCTGGGGCTCGAACAGCACCGAGCGCGGCGGGATGTACGCGGACTGCCGCAGGTGCACGCGGATGGAGCCCCGGTTGTCCTCCGGGCCGGTGTCGTCCAGCGCGAAGAAGTGCAGCTTCTTCGCGCCCTTGATGGTGCGGGGCGCGGCGCTGACGAAGCCCACGGCGTTGTCGGCGGGCAGGTCCCCTTCGGCGAAGAACACGAGCGTCCCGGACGAGACGCCGTCCCCGTCCGCGAACGCCGCGCTGCCCTCGGTCCACACCGAGTAGGCCGCGCCGGGCGCCACGTCGATGGTGGCCGGCGTGTACTCCGGCAGCGGCAGGCCGTTGTACATGGGCCGCAGCACCAGCAGGCGCGTGGGGTAGTCCACGAGGCGCATCTCACGGTCCTTGCCCGTGAGCCCGCTGTCGTCGCCCGCGTCGCCCGGAGCGGCGGCGACGGCGGCGGTCCCCGCGTCCCCCGTGGGGGCGGCTCCCGCGTCCGCGTCCGTGGCGACGGCGGCGACCGCGGTTCCCGCGTCGGACGGCTCCCCGGCGTCGGTGAGGGCCACGGTGGTGGTGATGATGGACGTCGCCTGGGCGCTCGCGGGCGCCACCTCCAGCTCCGCCTTGAGGTGGTACTCCGCCTGGTTGGGCGAGAAGCGGCGCGTCCAGGCGCGGTAGCCCGGCTTGGTGATGACGATGGTGTGGGGCGTGCGCTTGTCCGCGCCCACGACGCGGTTGGGCGTCTTGCCGGCGGGCAGGCCGTTGACGACGATGGAGGCCCCCTCCGGCTTGGAGGTGATCCACAGGATGGCGGCGTCGCCCACGCCCTCGTCGGCGACCTCCGGCGGGAACATGAAGCGCAGCGCCACCCCGATGAACACCAGGGCCACGGCGATGGCGAAGACGCCCATGCTCAGCGACCGCACCTGCTTCGCGCGCTTGCTCTCGCGCTCGGCGGCCTCGGCGGCCAGCTTCTCGCGCACGTCATCCACGCTGGTGCGCACCCGGGGCGCGGCCTTCTCCTCCGGCTCCACCTCCGGCGGGGCGGCCATCGTCTCCACGGGCGTGTCCCGAGGCGCGGCCAACGTGGGCAGCGACCGCGGCATCGCCGTGGGCTCCGTCCCGGAGTCGGTGTCCGGCTCCGGCGGCAGCTCGGGCGGAAGGGGGCGGCGGCCAACGCCGGTGGCCTCGCGGGTGCCGCCCGGGGTCGTCACCCGGCGCACGCCCGTGGTGCTGCGGCGCACGGCGGTGGTGGCCTGGGTGGTGCTGCCGCGGCGCGTGCCGCCGTCGCTCGCGGGGCGCAGGCCCGGGGCGCTGGGCGAGCGCACGCCGGGGCTGGACGGGCGGGTCACGCCGGGGCTGGAGGGACGCGCCACGCCGGGGCTGCCCGGGCTGGATGACCGGCCGTTGCTCGAAGGCATCCGCGCGCGGCCCTGGGACGGCTCCGACGACGGGGACTGCCACGCGGCGAGCTGATCCTTGAAGCTGGGCGGCAGCTCCACCTTGCGTCCCTCGGCGGCGAGCTCCTCCGCGAAGAGGTACGTCATGAGCTGGCTCAGCATCGTCGGCGTGAAGCGGGGCGTGTCGCGGTAGAGCATCTCCACCAGCGACTCGCTCAGGTCCTTCGCCGTCTGGTAGCGCGCGTCGCGGTCCACCGCCATCGCGTGCGCGACGATCTGCTCCAGGTCCTCGCCCACGCCCGGGTTGATCGCGGACGGGGGCAGGCAGTCCCCTTCGATGATCCGCGGCAGCACGGTGACGAACTCGCCCTCGAAGGGGCGCCGGCCGCACAGCATCTCGTAGAGGACGATGCCCGCGGCGTACACGTCCGTGCGGGCGTCCAGGTCCTGCTGTCCCCGGGCCTGCTCGGGGGAGAAGTACGGGTACTTGCCCTTGAGCGTGCCGGGCGACGTCTTGGCCTCCACCGCGCTCGTGGCCTTGGCGATGCCGAAGTCGATGACCTTGACCTCGCCCTCGTAGGAGATGAGGACGTTGTCGGGGGACACGTCGCGGTGCACGAGCCCCAGCGTCTGGCCATCCTCGCCCACGTGGCGGTGCGCGTAGTCCAGGCCCTCGCACAGCTTGCTGGCGATGTGCAGCGCCAGGGGCTGCGGCAGGAAGCCCACTCCGGCGCGGGAGGCGCGGCGCAGCACCTTGGACAGGGGCTGGCCGTGCACCAGCTCCATGGCGATGAAGTACTGCCCGTCCACTTCACCGAAGTCGAAGATCTGCGCGATGTTGCCGTGCGTCAGGCCCGCCGCGACGCGCGCTTCGCTGATGAACATCTCCACGAAGTCGTGGTCGTCCACGAAGTGCGGGAGGATCTGCTTGATGACGCACGGCTTCGTCACGCCGGCCGCACCCGTCAGGCGCGCGCGATACGTGACGGCCATGCCCCCCGCGGCAATCTTGGAGACCAGGACGTACTTGCCGAATTGCTGGAGACTGGGTTCTGCCACGGGTGAGCAGGCGGGGTCGGTAAAGGGGGAGTGCCGGAGCATACTCGCCTTCGCCGGAAAGTCCCGGAAGCGCTCGCATGGCATGCGAAGATTTCGCTCCGGGTGCTGGCCGGTGGGCGTTGGGGCCTGGTGGGTTGGGGCAACCCGTGGAAATGACTGGACGTCCAGGGTGGGGGCCGAGGAGGCGTGAGGTGGACTGCTATGGCGGTTCACACTTCTTCACGGCGCTTCGTTCGGCGCGGCCGGGGGGCGGGGTTATCACCTGCGCCATCCTGGGC
>NZ_RAWB01000383.1 GCF_003612055.1 Corallococcus llansteffanensis | reverse complement strand
CGCATCCCCTCTTCGGCCCCTTGAGCCTGGCCATGGCCGAGCGCCCCATGCGCGTCGTCCTCTGCCCCAACCCCCTGCACCCGGACGCGGCCCCGCGCGCGCGGCGCTTCTACGAGGCCCTGGGCTGTGAGGTCATCGAGCAGACGCCGGAGGGCCATGACCGGGTGATGGCGCGCACGCACGCCCTCACGTTCTTCGTGGCCAAGGGGATGGTGGACTCGGGCGCGGCGGTGGACGTGCCCTTCGCGCCGGCCAGCTTCAAGGCGCTGTCGCGCACCATCGAGACCGTCCGCTCGGACGCGGGCCACCTCTTCACCGCCATCCAGCAGGAGAACCGCTACGCGACGGAGGCGCGCGAGCGCCTGCTCCAGGCGCTCCAGGGCATCCACCGCGACCTCGCGGCCCTGCCCGCCGTGGCCAGCGCGCGGGACGCGGCGGGGCTGGCGCTGCCGGGGCTCGACTCCGGCCCGCCGGAGCCCCGGGAGACGCGCGAGCACATCGAGCAGCTGGACCGGGAGCTGCTGGAGCTGCTGGCGCGCCGGGCCGAGCTGGCCCGCCGTCAGAGCCGCGCCCAGGCGCCTGGAGACGCGCCGACGGGAGCGGAGTTGGAAGCAGAGCTCGCCACGCGCCGCGCGTGGGCCACCGAGCTGGGCCTGGACCCGCGGGCGGTGGAGGCCCTCTTCCGCGTCATCCTCGACGCCGGCCCTGCCTGACGCTCAGATGTATTCGTCGAGCCAGTCGAACATCCGGTGGTTGGCGACGGCCTGCGCGCCTTCCTGGCAGTGCAGGAGCCCGGTGTCCTCCTGGGTGAAGAGCATGTAGTCCTTCGGGCAGGTCAGGGCGTCGTGGAGCAGCCGGGCCTGGCCCTGGGAGAACGCCTCGGCGGTGCCGTCCATCACGAGCGTGCGGCAGCGGATGCGATGGACGATGGGCTCGTTGTTGAACTCCCGCAGCTTGAAGAGCAGGTCCGACGGCGAGCTGGCGCCGTGCTTGTTCATCGAGTCCTTCATGTACCAGCGGAACAGGAACACCTGCGCCATGAGCTGGGCCATGCCCGCGTCGAAGGCCTGGGGGTCGCTGTCGAGCAGCGGCATGAGGTCCGGGAAGTAGGCATTGAACTGCTCGAAGGAGGACTGGCCCCAGTTGAGGACGCCGGGGTTGGGGATGAGCAGCTTGATGCGCCGCTCGAACGCGGCGGCGCGGGGCACGAGCGCGCCGCCCATGCTCCACCCCAGGAGCGCGATCCGCCGCGAGTCCACGCCCGCGATGCACGTGGCGAAGTCCACCACGGGCCGGATGACCTGCTCCCAGTCGGGACGGAAGGGGAGCCCCTGCTCGCGGATGGCCATGCCCTGTCCGGGCGCATGGACGATGAGGCAGTGGTAGCCCCGCGCGAGCGCCGCATCCATCACGTACTTGGACTCCTCGGGCCACGCGTCCCGTCCCTGCTGGAAGATGAGCAGGGGCGCGCTGCTGCGGGCATTGGGCGCGCGGAAGAAGTAGCCGGGCAGCGTGGTGCCCTCGTAGGGGATGCGCACGGCGACGGCGGGGAGCTTGAGCAGCGCGATGGCCTTGTTGTACGCGTCCACCGCCTTGCGCCCGGTGGCGAGCACGCTCGGGTCGGCTGGCTCGGGGTGGTGGATGAGCGCGGCGCGGTAGTAGTTGGCGGCGCGCAGGTAGGCATTGCCGGCGCTGAGCGAGTGGCGTCGGGTCAGGCTCGCGTCCCCCATGGCGCGGACGCGGTCGGCCGTGCGCACCCACTCGGTGGGCCAGCTCCAGTCATCTCCCGGGACGATGCGGTGCGCGGTGTCCAGCACCTCGCCAATGTCCGCCTGGGCGCTGTAGGTCGCGGCCAGGAAGTGCAGCAACTGGCTGTCCATGATGGGGTCGGCCATCAGGCCCAGCTCGTACCAGGGCCGCGGCTCCTCCTCGGCGGGCGAGGCGGAAGTGGAAGGCCGGGGTGCCGCGAGGGTGGAGGTGCCCCGGAGGAGCGCGAGCCCCCCGGTCAGCCCCAGGCTGGCTTGGATGAGGGAGCGACGGTCCAGTGAGATGCCCATGGTCTGCGATCTCCAGCGATGAGTGCGGGAGTTCGAACACCGCGGGCGCTTCCAGGTGTCACCGCCCGCGAGGCGTCCGAGGGCCTGCCGTGCAAGGCCCCTGTCGGCATCCCCCGCCAGGGCGGACGAACAGGCACACGCATGGAGCCGGGAGGACGCTGAGCGGGAGTGCGGCGCCGTCTATCCGCACCGGTTGGGGACTCATGGGTGGGTGGACCGCTGTTGGTCGGGACTATCAGAAGCACCCACTTCAAAAGGACATACCGCATGAAGAAGACCGCCCTGCTCACGTGCCTCCTGGGACTGTTCGCCTCGCTCTCCGCCAACGCCGCTGAAATGAAGGACGTGTTCGGCAAGAAGGTCCCCATCGGGCAGGGCCGGCCCACGCTGGTGCTGTACGCCAACCGTGGCACCCAGGAAGAGCTCCGTCAGCACGCCTACCAGTTCATCTACAACGTGCGCGCCGAGAAGCCGATCGTCGTCGTCCATGTGGACCTGCGCGATGTCCCGGGCCTCTTCAAGGGCATGGCGAAGGGGGAGATGCGCAAGGGCCACGCCGAGTCGCTCCGCCTCATGAACAAGCTCTTCCGCCAGCACGGCGAAGCGCCTCCGGCGGAGATGGAGTCGTCGCTCTTCATGGTGGCGGACTCCAAGGGCGAACCCCACAAGTCCATGGGACTCGAGAAGGGCTTCGAGAAGGTCTTCGCCCAGGTGCTGAGCATCTCCGGGGAGGAGCTGGCACGCGGGCCGCTGGCGAACGCCCGGAAGCTCGGTCAGGCCCTGGCTGCGGCGCCGGCTGGCGAGCCCCGCACCCAGGTGGCGACCACGCTGCGCTGACGTTCGACGGGACCTGCCTGGCTGACAGGCAGTCGTACGACCCGCTGGGGTGTGGACCGAGGGGTACGGGGGATTTACAGTTCTCCCCCATCAATCGCTGCTCGCCATGAATCCGGAGTCCACGGGTTCAAGGCGATGGCCGGTTGATGCCCCCACAGCAGCACCATCCCCCGAGAAGAACGAACATGAACAGCTTCAAGACGTGCAGCCTCGCCGTGGTTGCCATTGCCTTGGGTGCGTGTGGTCCCGCACCGGTAGAGAACGGGTCGACCCCGGACGAGAGCGGCGTCGCGCAGGTGGAGTCCGCGGTGACGAAGGCCATCCCGGGCACGACGTGCGTGGTCGAGGCCACGACGCCGTACAAGTACGACAACGGCACGATGAGCGCCCAGGCGTCTGTCTGGGATTGCGAGCAGGACTACGCGGTCATCTACGTCTGCTCGACGCTGGAGAAGCGCTCGGTGAGCAGCACGGGCACCGTCACCTGGACGGCGGTGCCGGGCAGCCGCAGCTGCTATGGCGAGACGAACACCGACTTCGGCGGGCAGACGGCGAACGCCACGCCCTACGTCCCCGGTGTCTACCGCCAGCGCGCGCAGGCCGCCATCAAGCTCTCCCCGACGACGTGGACACCGTCGCAGCCGTCGACCTGCGGCACGCTCTCCAGCGACGTGCCGTGCAACTTCACCGCGGTGGTGTCCGGCAACGTCACGCTGTGAGGCACGCCGTCCCGGCCTGACACCGCGTGGGCGGCCCGCGCTTTCTTCCGGGCGCGGGCCTCCCCACGACGGGTGACGGCAGCGGGGCTGGAAAAAGCCCGCGAGGGCGCAGAGGCATCGTGACTGCGCGCGGATGAGTGCCGGAAGCCCTCTCCGCGTGCGGTAGCGTCACGGACCATGCGCTCCCCCCTCATCGCATCCCTGTTGTTCCTGCTGTTGTGCGCGCCAGCCTGGGCGGTGGTGCCCGCTGGCTTCGTGGAAACCGACTACACGTCCAACGCGCTGACGCCGGCCACGGGCATGGCGTGGGCGCCGGATGGCTCCGGCCGCTTGTTCGTCCTGCTCAAGGACGGCGTGGTGCGGACAGTGGCGCTGAAGGACGGCGCCCCGGAGACGCAGGGCGGAACGAAGACGCTGGTGACCCGCGTGTTCGCCACGGAGCCCAGCGTCCACACCAACAGCGAGTGTGGCCTCATCGGCATCGCGTTCGACCCGAACTACGTGGTCAACCGCTACGTCTACTTCTTCGTCACCGTCTCCGCCTCCGAGCAGCGCATCGTCCGGTACACGGACGCCAACGGCACGGGCACCGCGCGCACGGAGGTCGTCAGGAACCTGCCCACCACGGGCAACAACCACGACGGCGGCGGGCTGGGCTTCGGGCCGGACGGGAAGCTCTACTGGGCCATTGGCGACCTGGGCAACGGCACCGGCGTGGACGCCGACCTGACGTCGCTCGCGGCCAAGGTGAGCCGCGCCAACCTGGACGGCACCCCCGCCAATGACAATCCGTTCAACGACGGCGTGGGCCCCAACAACGAGTTCATCTGGGCGCAGGGCTTCCGCAACCCGTTCACCCTCACGTTCCAGCCCACCACCGGCCTCCTGTGGATCAACACCGTGGGCACGGGCTACGAGCAGATCTTCGTGGTGAACAGGCGCACCCACGCCGGCTACAACGACTACGAGAACAACCAGCCCGCCACCAGCAACTACATCGCCCCCGTCATCAAGTACCGCACCAATGATGTGGACACGCGCAACCTGCTGGCCACGGGAGGCGCGGTGCGCACCGGCGGCGTCACCACCTTCACCACCACCGGGGTGCACGGCTTCCGCAAGGGCGAGCGCCTCACCTTCAGCGGCGTGACCGACGCGAGCTTCAACGGCGACTTCTACGTCGCGAGCGCCCCGCGG
This sequence comes from Corallococcus llansteffanensis, assembly GCF_003612055.1. Taxonomy (GTDB): domain Bacteria; phylum Myxococcota; class Myxococcia; order Myxococcales; family Myxococcaceae; genus Corallococcus; species Corallococcus llansteffanensis. Next base: position 4,934 of record NZ_RAWB01000383.1, on the reverse strand, counting down.
GAGCCCACGGCCACCACCTTCACCGTGGCCCAGCCGGGCCTGCCGGATGCGAGCAGCGGCGGCGGCACCGCGAAGACGCAGAACCTGGGCGGCTCCATCACCGGCGGTACCTTCTATGACGCCACCCTCTTCGCGCCCGAGTACCGCGGCAACTACTTCTTCGGCGACTACAACAGCGGCAGCGTGACCCGCGCCACGCTGGCGACAGACAACTCGGTGGCGACGGTGGACAAGTGGGGGACGGGCTTCCCCTCGCATGTCGACATGGCGGTGGGGCCGGACGGGGCACTCTACACGATTGGCGTCACCAGCGGCGTCCTGCGCCGCATCACCCCGGCCGCGACGGGGCAGAAGCTGGTGGTGTCCTCGCTCAACCCGCGGCTGGTGGAGGGCGGTCGCGCCACCTTTACCGTGCGGCTGGCCCAGGCCCCCACCGCGCCCGTGACGGTGCAGGTGACCCGCGCCCTGGGCGGCTCCGAGGACCTGACCGTGGCCAGCAAGGTCCCCCTCACCTTCTCCGCCACGGACTGGAGCACGCCCCAGGTCGTCACGCTGGTGGCGGCGGAGGATGCGGACGCGGTCACGGACACCGCCACCTTCACCGTGACGGCGGAGGGACTGGCGGACGAGTCGGTGGTGGCCTCGACCATCGACGACAACGCGGCCCGCCTGGTGCTGTCCAGCACGCAGGTGTCCGTCCCGGAGAACGCCACCGCGACCTTCACGGTGTCGCTCTCCAAGCAGCCCGGGACGAACGTCACCGTCACCGTGACGCGCACGCAGGGAGACGAGGACATCACCGTGCAGGACGGGGCCACGCTCGCGTTCACCCCCTCCAACTGGAACACGCCGAAGACCGTCACGCTGCGGGCCGCGTCGGACGCGGACAACCAGAGCGGGGTCGCCACCATCACGGTGGCCGCCCCGGGCCTGGACGCGCGCTCGGTGGAGGCGACCGAGTTGGACGACGAGCCGCTCCCGCCCGTCATCACCTCCACGCCCGTCACCACCGCCGTGGTGGGGACGACCTACCGCTACGACGTGGAGGCGCAGGCCCGGCCAGTGCCGACCTACTCGCTGGGAGGCACGGTGCCCGCGGGGATGCTCATCGACGCGGCCACCGGTGTCATCACCTGGACGCCCCCGACGACGGACACCGTGACGGTGCTCGTGCGGGTGACCAACGGCGTGCTGCCGGACGCGGAGCAGACCTTCACCCTCACCCCGACGGTGGATGCGCCGCCGCGCGCCGTCCTCACGCGCCCCCTGGAAGGGGAGCGCGTGTCCGGCAACACGGCGGAGTTCTTCGGAGACTGCGTGGACGACGTGGGCTGCACGCGCGCCGAGTTCTACGTGGACGGCGTGCTGCAGTTCACGGACACCCGCTCGGACAATCACTTCCACTTCGGTGGCGAGCACAACCGCTGGGACACCACGGAGCTCTCGCCCGGTGGGCACACCGTCCGGTTCGTCGTGGTGGACGCGGCGGGAATGCAGGCCGAGGCGCAGGTGACGGTGTGCGTCGGTGACGCAAGCTGCGAGCTGGTGCAACCGGACGCCGGCTCGGGCACGGTCGATCCCGGCGAGGGCAACGACACCGGCTGCGGCTGCGGCGCGGCCCCGGTGGCGCCGCTTGCGTGGCTGGCCCTCGTCGCGCTGGCGTCCAGGCGGAGGCGGACGCGCAAGGCATAGTGGGAGGCGGTGGTCTTGGACGGGGCTCGGGTTGACGCCCGGGCCGCCGTCGCGCCCCTGGACAGGGACACTTCAGTCCGTGTCCTTCCCACGGGCGTGTGGCAGAGTCCGCCCGCTTGCATGCCTTCACGTCCGCACGTCGGTTCCGCGCCTGGCATTTCGTGCTCGGAGCCTTGTTTGTGTACACCGTTGCCTGCGTCTGGACCGCCTTCCGGGGCGGGGTGTTCGCGTTCCACGACCTCGCGCTCCTGAACGACCTGTTCTCGAACGCGGTGCACCGGGGCCGTCCCTTCTGGGTGACCGACGCGGACCTCAACCACCTCACGGTCCACTTCACGCCGACCCTGCTGCTGCTCACGCCGCTGTTCCTGCTCAGCGACTCGCAGTTCCTGTTCGTCCTGCTGGGGTTGGTGGCGCTGTATGGGGCGGTCGCGCTCCAGGTCTGGTTCTTCGAGCGCATGTTCGAGGAGCAGGAGCTGCTTCCCGCCGCCTGGCGGCCGTGGGCCAGTGTCGCCTTCGCGGTGTACCTGGCGCTCAATCCGTTCGTGAAGACGGTCGCGCTCTCCGCGCACTTCGAGGTGTTCTTCCAGTTGGGCGCCACGGCGGTGCTCGTGCTCCTCCTCCGGGGTGCGCGGATGCGGTGGGTCGTGCTCGCCGCGCTCCTCGCGTTGGGCGTGCGTCCGGATGGAGGCCTGTTCCTCGCGTTCCAGTCGGCGGCGCTGCTGCTGTTGCCGGCCGTGGCCCGGCCGCCGCGGGCGCTGCTCACGCGCAGGGCGCTCGGGGTGTCCGCGCTGTCGCTCGGCTACCTCGCCCTCTGTGTCGCGGTGGTGTTGCCGGCGCTCGGGACGCCTTCGGGGACCCGGTTCTGGTCGCACTACGGCAACACCTGGGGGCAGGTGGCCTTCACCGCGCTGGGCGACCCCGGGAGGGTGGTGCACGACGTGTCCACCAGCGGGCTGGTGGTCTTCCAGCGAAGCTTCCTGTGGATCCAGCTCCTCGTGCCCGCGGCCACGCTCCTCAGCACGCTTCCGGGAACCTTCTTCTTCATGGCGGATGCGCCGGACAAGCGCCTGCTCTGGTTCTACAACTCCGCCTTCCTGCTGCCCGGGCTGGGCGTATGCGCGGCGGCCGGCTTCGGCAGGCTCGCCGAGGCCTGGAGAGACGTGCTCGCGCGCGGGCGGATCCCCGCCTGGGCAAAGGCGGCGCCCGCGCTGCTCATCGCCGGGCTCGCGCTCGCCCAGGTGGCGCGCTTCGACCGGACCATCGGGTCCCCGCGCCTGCGTCCCATGCCCCCGGTGGACGGCGACTTCCGCGAGGCGCTCGCGCGCCAGGTCCAGGCCTGTGCCTCACGGCGGGTGGTGGCCACGGACTTCCGCTCGGTCGTCTTCGTGCCCAACGGCTACGACCGCTTCCTCCTGCACCACTATGAGCGGGCCCAGGTCGTGCTCGTGCCCCCGCACGTGGAGACACTCCTGCTGGGAGCTGGCTCACGGGAAGCGTTCCTCGAAGTGCTCCAGCGCGATGCGCGGTTCGAGGAGGTGGAGGATCCGGGCCCGGTCCGCGTCTTCGTCCGAAAGGATGCACGGAGCTGCGGTTCCTGACGTCTCCTTCCTGTATGCCAATCCAACCCCATCCCGACCTGCATCCCTCGACCTGGGCCGCTCTTGAGGACTCAGGTGTGCTTCAGAGCACCGAGCACGGGCTCATCCAGACCTTCTACGCCGATCAACGTGCCCGGCGCAGCCAGGTCCCCTTCATGAATCACATCCATGAAGGACTGGCCGTCATGCTCCGCACCCAGGCATCGCCGCAGGCCATGCGGGCGTTCTGCCTGCATCCCCTCGTTCAAAGCGACAAGGACCTGCGGGAGCACTACGCACGGGTTGCCCAGGCCGTGGAGCCGGTTCCCGACGGCGCCTTCGTGCTGGGGCTCGCCATGGAGTACCGCTCCGTCGCCAATGCCTATCTCTCCCATGCCACGCTGCCGCCGGAAGGCATCCGGCTGTCGCCCCTGGTGGAAGTGAACGCCATGCTGGTGGGCGACAAGGTCCAGAATCGCAAGGACTACGAGCTGCACCACGAGCAGACCCACGCCAACCGCGCCCGGCTGACGGAGTACTTCCAGCAGTGGTGCCAGGCGTTGCAGGTCGAGCACCGCTACGCGCGGCTGAAGACGATGCTGCAAGGAGCGGCCTGGGGAGGGGACACCGGGTGATCCAGGGTGTCCGCACCAGGAAGAAGCTCGACCTCTCCGCTTGAGGCAGGCCTTCAGCACCTTCGTGCGGAAGGCCCGCCAGGGGGCACTCGACCGTCAGCGATGGCCCGCTCGACGAGCCGCAACAGCTCTTCCATGTCGAAGGGCTTCTTGAGGTAGTCGTGCGCGTCCTCGCTCAGGCACCGGCGGGCCGTCTCGCTGGACGCGTAGCCGGTGGCCACGATGACCTGGAGGCACGGGTGGCGCTGCTTCAGGGCCATCGGCGTCTCCACGCCGTCCATGCCCGGCATCTTCAGGTCGGTGATGACCAGGTCGAAGTGCTCCTCCTCCGCCTGGGCGATGGCCGCGGCGCCGCAATCCGCGGTGCGGACGTCGTAGCCCTTCAAGGCAAGGATCATCTCCAGCGCCTCGCGGATGTCCTCCTCGTCATCGACGCTCGTGTCCGAAGCCGTCCAGTTCGCGATTGCCTGCGCGTTCCGGACGCTGAAGCTCCAGGGGTTGCGGAATGAGCTCCTGGATTTCCAGCTCTTTGCTCGACACGCCCTCAATCATCCTATCGAGTGACGGGATGGTCGAGAACGCCGCGCGGTCTCTTTCGGTGAGCCTGCTGCTGTACGCCGCCCTCCTCTTGGTTCCCTCGCCACTTCGCGCGCAAACACATTGCGGAGGCGAAGGGGAGCGCGCCTGCTGCTTCCTGGAGCGAAATGGGCCCGCCTGCGACCCGGGGCTGGAAGAGAAACCAGGGTGCTCTGGCGATTGCAGGTGCAGGGCCAGCCTCGTCAGCTCCTCGGGAACATGCCGACGGGTCCAACCGGTCGTTCCCATCACCTCATGCGGCGGTGAGGGACAGCGCGCCTGCTGCTTCCTGGAGCGAAAGGGGCCCGCCTGCGACCCGGGGTTGGAAGAGAAACCGGGGTGCTCTGGCGATTGCAGGTGCAAGGCCAGCCTCGTCAGCTCCTCGGGAACATGCCGACGGGTCCAACCGGTCGTTCCCATCACCTCATGCGGCGGTGAGGGACAGCGCGCC
>NZ_RAWB01000382.1 GCF_003612055.1 Corallococcus llansteffanensis | reverse complement strand
ACCAAGCGGACTTCCGGTGCCTGCGCTTCGACGGCGGATGGTGGCTGCATGGGAAATCCCGCTCCTCCCCCTCATGTTTCTTCAACCGGAGGGCGACTGCGGTCTCTTCCAAACTACAACTGTAGGACTAGAGGCTGTCGGTCGATTGGTAGCTGGCCTTTGTAATCGAACGGAAGCCATGGGGATCAATCGCCGAATCCCCCCGTTTCCATTTGGAATCCTCGCGGTCCCATAGAAACCGGGGGATTAAGTCCTGGAAACAGGGGGTTTCCACTCAGAATCTTCGTGATCGAATGGAAACCATGGGGATCAATCGCCGAATCCCCCCATTTCCACTTGGAATCCTCGCGGTCCCATAGAAACCGGGGGATTAGGTCCTGGAAACAGGGGGGTTTCCACTCAGAATCTTCGTGATCGAATGGAAACTATGGGGATCAACCGCCGAATCCCCCTGTTTCCATTCGGAATCCTCGCGGTCCCATTGAAAATGTACTCGGCCACCAGCCTAGAAATGGCGGATGTCAGTAGGAGGAACTAGATTCCACGCGAGCAGATGGATTTTTGATGAAGGACTCTTATTCAGGAATCGGAAACCATGCAGCAGGCTCAGCACGATGATGCCCCTTCCTCCTGGTTGCAGCCCCTAGCAGAGGCGGTTCGAAAACAGCGCAAGGCACTCGGCTTGACTCAGAACAATTTGAGTGTCCTGGCCGGTTGTGGGCCCGTCTTCATCTACGACTTGGAGGCGGGAAAGAAGCCCACACTGCGGCTGGATAAACTCGTTGACGTTCTGGAAGTCCTGGGCCTTCAGCTAACCTTGGAACCAGGGAAGCAACGCATGGGCGTCAGTGAGCGGCTGCGATGAAGCGCCCTACGGATGTTCAGGTCGCCGAGGTCTGGCGTGAAGCGACTCAGGTTGGGGCTATCACTCGAACCCCGAATGGCTCCGTCTTCGAATACAATGATGTGTTCTTTGAGCAGCACAAGACCCAAGTCGGGGGAGTTGCCACCCACCTTCCTTATTCACAGCGCCAGGCAGAGACCCTTGGCTACAACCTTCATCCCTACTTCGCTGGCTTATTGCCCGAAGGATTGAGGCTTCAGGCACTAGTTCAGCGGGTGAAGACCTCCGAGGATGACATGCTCAGTCTGCTCATCGCCTCGGGCATCGATACGGTGGGTAACCTGTCAGTGCGCCCAAGTGGTGAGACGTTCGAAAGTGACAGTTTGCCGGAGGCTCCCCTGAAAGCCGAGGAGGTTCTCTTCACCGAACTCTTTGAACAAAGTCTTTCCCAAACCGGGGAGATGCACGAACCCGTGATCGCGGGAGTACAGGAAAAAGTTTCCGCCTCCACTATTTCGTTCCCTCTCAAGCCAGCGGGTCGGTTCGCCTACATCCTGAAACTGAATCCTCCCAAAAAGCCGCGCCTCATAGAAAATGAGGATTTCTTCATGCGGATGGCGAAGTCCTGTGGTCTGGTGACTGCCACCACACATTTGATTCGGGATCGAGCGGGCAATCCAGGGCTGAGTGTCGAGAGGTTCGACCGGCGTTGGTCCAAGGATGAGAAACGCCTGCTCCGGATCGCCCAAGAAGACGCGTGCCAGTTCCTGAATCGCTATCCGGCGGACAAGTATCGCATTCATTGCTCGGAAATTGCGAAAGGGCTGCAAGACACCTGCTTGGCTCCCATACCCGAGATGGCCCGCTTCCTCCGTTTAGTTGCCTTCAGCTACCTCATCGCCAACGGCGATCTCCACGCGAAGAACGTGAGCGTCCTTGCGGATGGACCCGCCGGAGGGTTCCGACTATCACCCGCCTATGATGTGCTTACTACACTTCCCTATGGCGACCGACGCATGGCTTTGAAGTTCGAGGGGCGCGACGACAACTTAAAGCGCTCGCACTTCATTGAATTCGGGAAGCGTTTCGGAGTGAAGGAAGTTGCGGTGACCAAGATGCTGGATGAACTCGTGGAGAGCGCGAAACCGTGGCTTGGGCGCCTTGATGAGATTGGTTTTGGTTCGCAAAAGACGGAACATTTGTCGCGGACTTTGGAGAAGCGCCGCAACGAACTCGCCGCAGGCTGAGTTCCCACTCACAGCGATACGGACATGACTTGCACGCACGGGCATGCTCCTCTGGGCAAGCGCCTTACGGAGAGGCGGTGCCGCGCAACCGAGGCCGCGTGACGACGGTGATTGGCGCGCTCACGCTCCAGGGCATCGACGCCATCGAGTCGCGCGGCGCCCGGGTTGTCTTCCTGCCGCCCTACAGCCCCATCGAGCCGGCATGGAGCAAGCTGAAGGCGCTGCCACGCAAGTGGCGCACGCGCACCTGCCTCCGCCTGGGCATCAAGCTCGCGCTCTCTGCCCTCGCTTCGCGCGACGCCGCATGCTGGTTTACTCACCGAGGCTACCCGGTTGCTCAACTCGGCTGAGCAACGCTGTCAGGTGAGAGCATGGGAAAAACAAAGGGCCTTGAACCGAAGTTCAAGGCCCTCAAGTTCTTCACTCTGTGCCCAAGGGCGGAATCGAACCACCGACACGGGGATTTTCAGTCCCCTGCTCTACCGACTGAGCTACTTGGGCGTGCTGCGCAACGCGAACGGCAGCGCCGATTTACGGGTCCTTGCTCCTGCCGTCAACCTCTTTCCACGGGCCCTGTCCCTCCCCCAGCGATCAGGCCGCCAGCCGCAGGGCTTCGCCGTCCCAGGCCGTGCACCCCGCCGTCAGCCGCTGGCGCAGCTTCTGGCGCAGCCCCTGTTCGATCTGCCGGATGCGCACCGCCGTCACCCCGAAGCGCCGGGCCAGCAGCTCCGCGCTCACCCCGTCCTCCACCAGCATCCGCTCCTTCACCAGCGCCTGCTCCCGCGCGTCCAGCTCCGGCCAGGCCTCCGCCACGCTCCGGTGAAGCTTCTGGGCCCACACGTCCCGGTCCGCCAGGTCCTCCTGCGAGTCCAGGTCCGACTCCAGCATGTCCAGCTGCGTCACGTCGCCGTCCCACCCCAGCGGCGCGTTCAGCGACACGTCCTTGCCCAGCGCCTCCGACCCCCGCGTCACCTCCTCCTCCCGCTTGCCCAGCGCCTCCGCCAGCCGCTTCAGCACCTCCGGGTGACCCTCACCCCACCGGGCCTCCAGCCGCGCCCGCTCCCGCCGGAGCTGGAAGACGATCCAGGGCGCCCGGCCACCCGCCACGCTCCAGGTCCGCGACACGTAGGCCCGGATGCGCGCGCGGATCCACTGCTGCGCGTACGCACCGAACGGTACGCCCCGCTCCTCGAAGCGGCGCGCCGCCTCCACCAGGCCCACGTTGCCTTCCGACACCAGCTCTTCCAGCGACAAGCCCGTCCAGCGGTACTTCCACGCCAGACGCCGGACCAGCTCCAGGTGCCCCCGCACCCGAGACTCCACTTCCGCGGCATCCACATCGCCCTCCACACCCTCCACCGTGGACACGCGCTCCTCGTAGATGGCTTCCATGAACGCACCTCCCCAATCAGTCCTCCGCACACCCATCGCGCGGTGACAGGCGTAGAGATAAGTGGGGAGCACTCATAAAAAAATAAGCTAGTTTGGATGAATCCCTTCGGTTATTCCTAAGTCATGGCGTGGCTCAACTACCACCATCTCCTGTATTTCTGGACGGTTGCGCGGGCGGGCAGCATCGCCAAGGCGAGCGAGGAGCTGCACCTCGCCCAGCCCACCATCAGCACGCAGATCAAGCTCCTCGAGGAGTCGCTGGGCCACCAGCTCTTCGAGCGCAAGGGCCGCAAGCTCGTCCTGTCCGACGTGGGCCGCACCGTCATGCGCTACGCGGATGAGATCTTCCGCCTGGGCAACGAGCTGAAGAACGTCGTCTCCGGCCTGCCCACCGGGCAGCAGCTGCGCCTCAACGTGGGCGTGCTGGACGTCATCCCCAAGCTCGTCGCCGAGCAGCTGCTCAAGCCCGCGCTCGACGCCGGCCCCTCGCTGCGCATCATCTGTCGCGAGAGCCCCCTGCCCCAGCTGCTCGCGTCGCTAGCGCTGCATGAGCTGGACGTGGTGCTCGCGGACGCGCCCGGCTCCGAGCCCGTCAGCGTCCGGTCGTTCAACCACCTGCTGGGCAAGTGCGGCGTGACGTTCTTCGCCGCCGCGTCGCTCGCCCACCTGCGCAAGGACTTCCCCCAGTCCCTCAACGGCGCGCCCATGCTGCTGCCGTCCGAGGAGTCCTCGGTGCGCCGCTCGCTGGACCTGTGGTTCGAGCGCCGGGGCATCGTGCCCGTCATCGCCGGCGACTTCGACGACAGCGCCCTGCTCCAGGCCTTCGGACAGAAGGGCCACGGCATCTTCGCCATGCCCTCCATCATCGACGAAGAGGTGCAGCGGCAGTTCAACGTCACCGCCATCGGGCACACCGACGAGATCGAGCAGTGCTTCTACGCCATCACCGTGGAGCGCCGCCTGCGCCACCCCGCCGTCGTCGCCATCGCCGAGGCCGCGCGCTCGCACATCTTCGGCGGTTGAAGCCCAGGTCGCATCACCCGGTCGCCCGGAACACCTCCGCGCCCGCCACCACCGTGGCCAGCACGCGCGCGTCCACCAGCGCGGGCGCGGGCCCCTCCAGCGGATCCGCCGACAGCGCGACGAAGTCCGCGTCCAGGCCGGGCTTCAACCTGCCGCGCCTCGCCTCCTCGAAGGAGGCCCACGCGGGCCCCACGGTGAAGCCCTCCAGGGACTCGGCCGCGCTCAGGCGTTCGTGCGGCCACCAGCCGCCCTCGGGCCAGCCCTTCGCGTCCTGCCGCGTGCGCGCCGCGTAGAGCCCCGCGAGCACGTCCGGGTTCTCGATGGGGAAGTCACTGCCCAGCGCCAGGTGCGCGCCCGCGTCCTTCAGCGTGCGCCACGCATAGGCGCCCTTCAGCCGCTCGCGCCCCAGCCGCGTCTCCGCCCAGCGCATGTCGCTGGTGGCGTGAGTGGGCTGCACGCTGGCCACCAGCCCCGCGGCGCCCAGCCTCCGGATGTCCTCCAGCCGGAGGATCTGCGCGTGCTCCACGCGGTGGCGCAGGGCCTTCGTCCCCGTCCGCTCCGCGCCGCGCAGGAGCACGTCCACCACCAGCGTGTTGGCGCGGTCCCCGATGGCGTGGATGCACACCTGGAAGCCCCGGGCCATGAAGGCCTGGGCCCGCGCTTCGAGCTCCTCGGGCGCGAGCAGCAACAGGCCCCGCTGGCCGGGTTCGTCGCTGTAGTCCTCGTGCAGCGCCGCGCCCCGGCTGCCCAGCGCTCCGTCCGCCAGGAACTTCACCGCGCGCATCGACAGGTGACGGCCCTGCCAGGGGCCCTGCTCCAGGTAGGCGTGGCGCTCGTCGCCCTGGCCCGCGGCCATCGCGTACACGCGCAGGGGCAGCGTCCCCGCCGCGTCCCAGGCCTGCAGCATGCGGAAGGCACCCAGGTCCATGCCGGCGTCGTGCACTCCCGTGAGCCCCACCTGGGCACAGCGCTCCAGCGCGGCGCGCAGCCTTGTCTCCAATTGCGCTGGAGTGGGTGCGGGCATCGCCTCGGCCACGGCGTCCATCGCGTTGTCCACCAGCACGCCGGTGGGCTCGCCCCTCGCGTCCTTGAGGATGCGGCCGCCTTCCGGATCCGGCGTGTCCCGCGTGATGCCCGCGCGGCGCAGCGCTTCTCCGTTCACCCAGGCCGCGTGATGATCCACGCGCGTGAGGAACACCGGCGTCGCGGGGAAGCGCGCATCCAGCTCCGCGCGGCCCGGGAACGCGGCGCCAGGCCACTCGTTCTGATCCCAGCCCTTGCCGAGCAACCAGTCCCCCTGGAAGCTCGACGCGGGCGCTCGCGACAGCCGCTGGAGGACGTCCTCCACCGAGGGCGACTTCTCCAGCCGCACCGTCGTCAGGCTGCGCCCCAGGCCGTGCAGGTGCGCGTGCGCGTCCACCAGGCCGGGCACCACCGTGGCCGCGCCCAGGTCCACCTCGCGCGTGCCCGAGCCTGCGGCGGCGCGCACCTCCGCGAGCGTCCCCACCGCGAGCACCCGCCCGTCGCGCACCGCCAGCGCCTCCGCGCGCGGACGCTCCGGATCCAACGTCCACACCCGCTCCGCCCTGTAGACCGTGCTCTCCACCGTGTGCCTCCTGGAGTCGCGCCTGCTTCGCCCGTCAGGACGCGCCGCCGGGCCCGGACCGTAGGGCACGCGTGTTCCAGGAGGAAACCCCGTTCGCGCGGTGGGCACGTGTCACGTGGGTCACGTGTCACGCAAGGAGCACACCGCCCATCAGGGGCACTGGGAGCTCATGGCCGGACGCGCTCCTCGCGTCCGGTCACGGAAGCCCTGGGAGCGGTCACTACCCGGCTTCAGGGGTGCCGCCGTCCACGTCCTGTGCGTTGAGGGGACCCGCGGGGCCCGCGGGCTCGCTGGGAACGTTCTGGGTGGGCTCGCGAGCCGTGTCCGGGCCCTGGATGGGATTCTGGTCCTCCGTTCCGGGAGGCTGGGTGGTCTTGCAGGCCACCGCTCCAGCGGTCAGGCCCAGAGCAGCGATGAGCAGCACGGCACGGCGCATGAAACCTCCTGGGATGTTCGACAGGCCGACCCTAGGGAGGTGCGTCTTCCCCCGGCAACGCGCATCCCCTGCAACGTCCACCACTGGATGCGCAGGCAGGACCCCGGGCCCTCCCTGGCCGAAAGCCCTCCAGGCCCTCGGCTTCGCGGCCCTGTCTTCTCCGGACCCGGTGCACATCGTTGGCGAAGTCCGTGTGCGGGTGGACGTGCGCACCGGAAGGAAGCGGCTGGCATGAGCGAGCACGTCGACAGAGCGTCAGAGCCCTTCCGTTTCGCGGAGGCCCGACACCGTCGTGGGCGCTGGGGCTGGATGGTGCTCTGCGCCTTCCTCCTGCTGGGCCTCTGCGCTTCGGCGGCCCCCGCGACCTCTTCGCCCCTCATCGCGCGGTGCGAGCTGGAGGGCGTGGTGGATGCCGGTTCGGGCGCGTACCTCGCGGACTGCGTGAAGCGCGCCGAAGAGCAGGGAGCCCAGGCGCTGCTCGTGCGGCTGGACACCCCGGGCGGCTCACTGGATGCCACGCGCGCCATCGTGCGTGCCTTCCTGGGCTCCCACGTCCCCGTGCTCGTCTGGGTGGGCCCGTCCGGCGCGCATGCCGGCAGCGCGGGCGTCTTCATCGCGCTCGCGTCGAACGTGAGTGCCATGGCGCCCGGGACGAACATCGGCGCCGCGCACCCGGTGGGGGCTCGGGGCGAGGACGTGGATCAGGTGGGCGGCGAACAGCTTGCCCGGAAGATCGAGAACGACACCGTCGCCTTCGCGGAGGGCATCGCCCGCCAGCGGGGCCGCAACCCCGAGTGGGCCGCGGCGGCCGTGCGCGACAGCGCCAGCGTCCCCGCCGACCGCGCCGTGGAACTCCGCGTGGTGGAGCTCGTCGCCCCCACCGAGGCCGCGTTCCTCACCGCCGTGGACGGTCGCCGCGTGGAGGTCGCGGACGGTGACACCGTGATGCTCTCCACGCGGGAGGCCCGCATCGTGTCGCTGGAGCCGGGGCTGTCCCAGCGCGTGGTGCATGCGCTCGCGCAGCCGTCCATCGTCTACCTGCTGTTCCTCGTCGCGGCGCTGGGGCTGGTGGTGGAGCTGTCCCATCCGGGCGCGGTGGCGCCAGGCCTCGTGGGCACGGTGGCGCTGGTGCTCGCGCTGGTGGCGTCGGCCACGCTGCCGGTGCGCTCGGGCGCGCTGGTGCTGATGTTCGTGGGCTTGGGGCTCATCATCGCGGAGCTCTTCGTCACCAGCGGACTGCTGGGCGCCGCGGGCACGGGCCTGTTGATATTGGGTGGCGTGTTCCTGGTGGACCGCTTCGAGCCCGGCTGGTTCGTGGAGCCATCCTTCCGGCCGTCGTGGGCCGTGATGCTGCCCACCGCCCTGCTCTTCGCGGGGGCCGCGGCCTTCGTCGCGTACCGCAGCGCCCAGACGCGCAAGCTGCCGCAACGGGGCGGTGACGCGGGGCTCGTCGGGGAGGCGGGCACGGCGCTCGGGCCCGTCACGCCTTCGGGCGGCGAGGTGTTCGTCCACGGCGAGCGCTGGAGCGCCGTGTCCTTCCAACCCATCCACGAGGGCGCCCGCGTCGTGGTGCGCGCCGTGGAGGGGCTCACCCTCACCGTCACGGAGGCGATGCCATGAACGACCTGTTCGGCGCCCTGGGATTCGTCATTCCCCTGGCCCTGTTGTTCCTCCTCTTCATCTCCGGCGTGCGCATCGTCACCGAGTACCAGAACGGCGTCGTGTTCCGGCTGGGCCGCTACGTGGGCCTCAAGCGCGCGGGCTTCCGCTGGCTCATCCCCTTCATCGAACGGATGGTCATCATCGACCTGCGCACCGTGGCGCGCGACGTGCCCCCGCAGGACGTCATCACCAAGGACAACGTCAGCGTGAAGGTCAACGCCGTCGTCTACTTCCGCGTCATCCAGGCGGACAAGGCCGTGCTCCAGGTGGAGGACTACCTCTACGCCACCAGCCAGATTGGCCAGACCACGCTGCGCGCCATCCTGGGTCAGGTGGAGCTGGACGAGCTGCTGTCCCAGCGCGAGCGCATCAACCACGAGCTTCAACAGGTCTTGGACGCGCGCACCGACCCGTGGGGCGTCAAGGTCTCCAACGTGGAGGTGAAGCACATCGACCTGCCGCTGGAGATGCAGCGCGCCATCGCACGTCAGGCCGAAGCGGAGCGCGAGCGCCGCGCGAAGATCATCGCCGCCGAGGGCGAACACCAGGCCGCCGAGAAGCTCGCGCTGGCCGCCGAGGTCATCAGCCGCAACCCCGCCACCCTCCAGCTGCGCTACCTGCAGACGCTGGTGGAGATCACCGGCGGAGGCAACCACACCATCCTCCCCATCCCCCTGGACCTGCTGCGCACGGTCAGCGCGATGACCGCCCGGCCCTCCCGGCCCGAGGGCTCACGGACCGAGCGCGAGGAGGAGGACGAGGACGCCTCGCCCGGGCATGGCCTGTCGTGAACGACAAAGGTCCACCCGCGCGTGATGCACGGGTGGACCTCTTCGCGTCGGAGGGACGGCCGTGGACTACAGCTGACCGCTGTCCGCGATGACCACGGGCTGGCGCGTCGCGCCGGACTGCGAGCCCACGGCTTCGATCTTCTTCACGACGTCCATGCCCTCGACGACCTTGCCGAAGACGACGTGCTTGCCGTCGAGCCACGGCGTCGGAACGGTGGTGAGGAAGAACTGCGAGCCGTTGGTGTTGCGGCCGGCGTTGGCCATGGACAGGAAGCCCGGGCCCGTGTGCTTGTGCTTGAAGTTCTCGTCCTCGAACTTCTCACCGTAGATGGACTCGCCGCCCGTGCCGTTGCCGGCGGTGAAGTCGCCGCCCTGGCACATGAACTGCGTGATGACGCGGTGGAAGGCCGAGCCCTTGTAGTGCAGCGGCTTGCCACTGCGGCCCACGCCCTTCTCACCCGTGCACAGGGCGCGGAAGTTCTCGGCGGTCTTGGGAACGTCGTCGGAGAACAGCTCCATCACGATACGGCCGGCGGGCGCTCCACCGATCGTCATGTCGAAGAAGACCTTGGTGTTTGCCATGTTCACGTGCTCCACGGTGCGGGTTGAGCCAGAGGCTTGAAGATCAACGCGATGCTGGGCGGTTCGTGCCGGGACGTACCAGACACGACCGTCGCGAAGGCAGCAGCTAGCACCGTCCGCGTGCGCTGCGGAACAAATCCCGTCACCTTCCCCCCGCCCCGCG
>NZ_RAWB01000381.1 GCF_003612055.1 Corallococcus llansteffanensis | reverse complement strand
CTCCAGCGCGTCCTTCACGAGGGTGTAGTTCGTGCCCCAGACGACCACGGTGGCGATCATCGCCAGGTCGGACGCGGACAGGAGGCGGGCAGGCGCTGCGACGGCGGGCGACGAGGTGCTCACGCGGCGGGGCATAGGGCGTCACTGTTCCGGACGCAACGGCGACGTTTCCCCACGCCCGTGCTTGTCCGGCCGGCCCGCCCGTGTCGTAAATGCCCGCCCATGGACTTCCGCTATTCGGACGAGGTGCGACGCGCGAAGGACTCCGGGCAGCCGCTGGTGGCGCTGGAGACGAGCGTTGTCGCGCAGGGCCTGCCGTACCCCGAAAACCTGGCCGCCGCCCGGGCGTGCGAGGAGGCCGTGCGCCGCGCCGGCGCCGTGCCCGCGCCCATCGCCGTGGTGGATGGCGAGGTCTGGGTGGGGCTGGAGGACGCCGCGATGCGACGGCTCGCCGAGGGCAAGGAGAAGCTGCTCAAGCTGGCCTCACGCGACCTCGCCGTGGCGGTGGCCACCCGCGCCAGCGGCGGCACCACCGTGAGTGCCACCTGTGAGCTGGCCGCCGCGGTCGGCATCCGCGTCTTCTCCACCGGCGGCATCGGCGGTGTGCACCGGGGCGCAGCCGAGCACTGGGACATCTCCCAGGACATCGCCGCGCTGTCTCGCTACCCGGTCGCCGTGGTGTGCGCGGGCGCCAAGTCCGTGTTGGATCTACCCAAGACGATGGAGCTCCTGGAGACGGCGGGCGTGCCCGTCATCGGCGTGGGCACGAACGAGCTGCCGTCGTTCTACAGCCGCGAGTCCGGCCTCACGCTGGAGCACCGCGCGGACGACCCGGAGGCCGCCGCGCGCATCGCCCACGCCCGCTTCGAGCTGCTGGGCCAGGGCGGTGTGCTCTACACCGTGCCGCCGCCCGAGGAGGCCGCGCTCGGGCGCAACGACGTGGAGCTGCACATCGCCTCGGCGCTCGCGGACGCGGACCGGCAGGGCGTGCGCGGCAAGGCCGTGACGCCGTTCCTGCTGGGCGAGATGGCGAAGCGCACCGGCGGCAAGAGCCTCAAGACGAACCTGGCGCTGCTCGTGAACAACGCACGCTTCGCGGGGGCGCTGGCCGTGGCCTACGCGCGCCTCGCGAAGCGCTAGCGCTTCCCGCGCCGGGGGCTTCTCAGGCCTCGCGGTGCTGGAACCAGGACACCAGGTCCTCCAGCGCCGCGCGGTCCACGTCGTCGAAGGTGTTCTTGTGCTCGGAGTCGATGTCGAGCACGGCGAGCAGCTCGCGGTTGCGGCCGAACACCGGCACGACGATCTCCGACGCGGAGCGGCCGTCGCAGGTGATGTGGCCCGGGAAGGCGTGCACGTCCGCCACCACCACCGTCTCTCCCTTCGCCGCGGACGTGCCGCACACGCCCTTGCCGAAGGTGATCTCCAGGCACCCGAGCGTCCCCTGGTAGGGGCCCACGCGCAGCAGCTTCCCGGGCGTCACCACCCGGTAGAAGCCCGTCCACAGGTGGCCGAAGGCGTTGTGCAGCAGGCAGCTCATCGTCGCCATGGCGCAGATGTCGTCGTCCACGCCTTCGAGGATGGCGACGGCGTGGGTCTTCAGCTCGGCATAGGCCTCGGTCTTCGGCTGACCGCGCAGGTCCAGGGTGACTTCCGCCATGATGGGGTCCTCTGTCAGGAATTTCTTCCCGCCCCTTCTAACAACCCTCGTGCCCGCAGGCACAGGAGGCCGTGTGGAACCGCTCGTCCTGGATTCGCGAACCCGTCTGCTCGTGCTCACCGGTGCCGGAGTCTCCGCGGAGAGCGGCGTGCCCACCTTCCGGGGCATGAACGGCCTGTGGGAGAACCACCCCGTGGAGGCGGTGGCCTCCCCCGAGGGCTTCGACGCGGACCCCGCGCTCGTGTGGCGCTTCTATTCGCAGCGCCGGGGAGGCGCGGCCGACGTGAAGCCCAACCCAGGCCATGACGCGCTGGTGCGGTGGGAGCAGCACCTGGGCGACCGCTTCCTCCTGGCTACCCAGAACGTGGACGGCCTGCACGAGCGCGCGGGCAGCCAGCGCGTGGTGGCCATGCACGGCCACCTCTTCCGGACCAAGTGCGCGGACTGCGGGCGGAAGCCCTTCGACGACGCCTCCGTGCACCCGTCAGGCACGGTGCCCCGGTGCGACCAGTGCAACGGCCGGCTGCGGCCCGACATCGTCTGGTTCGGGGAGTCGCTCGCCTCCGAGGACCTGGAGCGCATCGGCGACTTCATCGCGCGCAAGGACGGCACCCGGCTCGTCTTCCTGGCCGCGGGCACGTCCGGCGCGGTGTGGCCGGCGGCGGGCCTGGTGGATCAGGTGCGCGCCCTGCGCGGCGACACGTGGCTCGTCAACTTCGAGTCCGCCGCCAACACGGAGCGCTTCCACCACTTCGTCCAGGGGCGCAGCGGCGAGGTGCTGCCCTCGCTCGCGACGCTGGCCTGACCCTGCATCACCGCGGACGGCCAGGCTGCCCGATGAGGTACGTGATGATCATCCCCTGCGCGCGGTGGACGCCGCTGGTCCAGCTGTACCCGTTGGCGTCGAGCCCCTGGGTCAACCTCTCGAGGTCCCCTGGAGCGTAGGTCCGCAGCGACGACACCACGCCATCCCAGAGGATGAGCAGGGGAAGGATGGGCACCAGGTAGGTGAGGACCAGGCGCCACCAGCGCACCGGGCGGATGAGCAGGGTGAAGCCCCACACGAGGGGCACGATGAGCAGGAACTGGATGAGGAGGTACGGCAGCGAGCGCTGGGTGAGCTCGAAGGCTGCGAACGGGACCCCGCGCGTGGCGGCGTCCGCGAGGAGGGCGCGGGCCTGCTCCGGGGGGAAGTGGTGCAGCGCCTCGAAGAGGGTCCGCACTCCTGTCAGCTCCTCGGGGATGCGAGTGGCGTCGACCGGGGTGTCGCGGTAGGTCGCGCCGGCAGGCAGCTCCAGCCCCGGGGTGGGATGGAGGTCGGTGAGCACCACCTCGGCCCGGCCGTGCACTGCCTGCAGGGTCGGGAGCAGGGTGCGCCACGGGCCCCCCGAGCCGGAGCAGAGGTCGACGACCTGATCCGTGCCTGACGAGCGGAGCAGCTCCGAGAGGAGTCGCGCCACGCCGTCGTAGGGCCGCACGCGGTCGAGCACGACGCGCAGGTAGTCGACCTCGCCACGGCGCAACAGCTCGGGCAGCCATGACTGGTCGAGGAATTCGAAGAGCTGGAGGCGGGGGAGCAGGGGCATCGAGGAGACGATAAGGCCCCGTGCAGCTCCGCGAAACAAAGCGCCGCGCCCCTGTCTCTCCTCAGGCCAGGGGCGCAGCGGAGGGTGGCCCTACGGTCCCCGGAGGGTGGTCAGCCCCTGGTCCGTGAGGACGAGCAGCATGCTGGGCGTCACGGTGGGCTCGTAGACGAGCTGCAGGACGCGCTGCCCGGCCACGTCGCGCACGGGGGCCAGCGTCGTGCCGTCCGGCTCCAGGCGCCAGAGGCCCGCGCCATTCGTGCCGATGTAGAGCGCTCCGTCGTCCGTCGCCTTGAGCGATAGGATGCGGTTCGTTGGCAGCCCCGCGAGCTTCGACCAGTTCCCCGCCGAGCGGGACTTCGGCGTCATCGCCCAGACGCCGTACTCCGCGCTCCCCAGGTAGTAGCGACCCGCGCGGACCTGTTCGAAGGCGCGCCAGTAGTCATCGGTGGCCTGCCCGTTGAGCACCTCGTTGAAGCTCTTGAAGCTCCAGGGCGTGGGCCCTTCCCAGGTGAACTCGCGGTCCCAGTCCTCCAGCTTGTTGCTGGGCACGAGCACCCCGAGCATCTGCTCATTCGCGACGAGGACGTCTCCATTCGGCGCGATGCCCAATCCATACATATACGGGCATTGCAGCGAGCCCCACTCCGAGCCGTTCTCGTAGAGATACCAGCCCGGGTGACGGTGGCTGTTGTAGGTGAGCCCCTGGATGCGCGTCACCCCGTGGTTCGTCGTGATGTAGAGGTCGCCTCGGTCCCGGCCGCGCGTCACGCGAGCGCAGTTCAGGACGGAGCGGTCCTCCTCGTAGTGGAAGTCGTTCGTGTTGTGGATGCCAATCTGCTTGCCGTCGTTCGACGATTTGACGGTGCGCCAGAGGTGCTCCTCGAGCGCGACCTTCCCGTCTGGCTGGAGGCGGACCGCATCGAGGTCTCCCTTCTGGTACTCGGCGTAGCGCTCGGGCGTGTAGCCCGCCTCACCGGGGCCGGGGATGTACGAGCGCTGCTCGATTCCCGGCGCGCGCTTCATCTCGTTGGCGCGATACCCCACGTACGCGCGTCCGGCCTCACCGCCGCAGATGACCGTCGAGTCGGTCGCGAGCGAGTCCGGGCCGAAAGGCTGGCGCGCCTGTCCGACGCCGGAGGTCCACGTGGGAGCCTTGTCGCCGGGACGCAGCACGCCAATGCGATAACCGTCGAGGAGCCAGACGTTCAACCCTTCATCGATGCCAACGCTCTGCGGTTTGCCAACGCCAAACGCACGCGTGTAGTCCAGCACCGCGTCCACCGGCCACGGCCCTGCGTTGGGAGGCTCGCCGGCGTCGGGTGTCGTCCCCGCGTCGGGCGTTTCGCCGGCATCGGGCGTCGTCCCACCGTCTTCGCCGGGTGGGAGCGTGCCGCCATCGGGAGAGGAATCCGGAGGGGGGAGGGTGGGAACTTCATTTCCCTCGGACCCACCCGGCGTCGGCTCCTCGCCCGGGTCAACTGTTGTGGGCTCGTCGTTGCAACCCACCGAAAGCAAAGCAATGACCGCGAGTCCCGCCCCCACCACACCTGCACGTATCCCCATCCATGCCCCCATTCACGGGGGCTCCTTCGCAAATCCCAGGCCGACGCTCAGTGACCGTCAGGAATCAGCCGTTGCGGCTGGACCGCTCGGAGGGGCGGTCCAGCGCGGGCATCGCGTCGGGACGGTCCCACAGGACGAAGTGGCTGCACCCTTCCAGCTCCACCACGTCGAGCCCGGGCCTGGCGCGCCCGGCGCTCTCTCGCATGGAGGACGACTCCAGGACCCGGTCCTTCCCCGGGACGAGCACCGTGCCGCGCCGCACGTTGCGGAACAGGGACGCGTCGTGCTTCTGGCTCCAGGCGGTGATGTCCAACAGGTTGGCCACCATCGTCGCCACCCGCTTGGGGTTGGACGGGAAGGCCATGATGAGCTCTCGCTTGCGCGAGTTCTCCAGCGGTCCCCAGGCGCCCCTGTTGTGCCGGGCGATGGGCGCGAGGCGCCACAAGGGGATGAGGAAGGGCAGCAGCCAC
This sequence comes from Corallococcus llansteffanensis, assembly GCF_003612055.1. GTDB lineage: Bacteria > Myxococcota > Myxococcia > Myxococcales > Myxococcaceae > Corallococcus > Corallococcus llansteffanensis. The sequence goes on along the minus strand of NZ_RAWB01000381.1, from coordinate 4,471 downwards.
AGCTGCGAGCGCGTCAGGCTCCGGTAGGCGCGGGCCTGCGGGAGCACGGGCGCCTCCAGCACCACCTCCACCTGCTCGAACAGGTCCGGCCGCTGCCTCGCGGCCTCCAGGACCACGGCGCCTCCGCGCGAGTGTCCATGGACGCGCACGAGGTCTGTCTTCGGCAGGTGCTCCAGGGCCTGCACCAGCACGGCGGCATCGTGGGAGATGGTGCCCTCCGGCTCGGCCGGCACCCGGGCCCAGGGCGCGGGCTGCTCACTCGGGCCGGTGATGGGCAGGTGGTAGTCGCAGCTCGTCAGCAGGATGAGCTGGAGGTCGGGGTCCCGGTAGTGGTGCGTGAAGTAGCGCATGTCGGCCACGAAGCCGTGCATGCCAATGACCGTGGCGCGAGGCTGCTCGCAGCGCCGCTCGGCGATGACCGCCTTGCCGATGCGGTAGATGTGTCCGTCGAAGGGCTCGCTCGGGCAGGGCGCGCCCTCGCGGTTCATCAACCACGCGCGCAGGGCGAGCACGACGACGGCGACACCAGCAAGGACTCCAAGAGCCACGGACATGCGTTCACCCAGGTCCGGAAGGGCACCGGCGCTCAGTTCCGGTACTGAGCTTCGCTGACCTTGTCCATCCAGTCGACGACCTTGCCGTCCACAGGCTCCTGGAGGGCAATGTGGGCCATGCCCTCCGTGGCCGTGGCGCCGTGCCAGTGCTTGATCCCGGGCGGCGTCCACACGACGTCGCCTGGCTTGAGCTCCTGCTTCGTGCCTCCCCACTCCTGGACCCAGCCCGTACCGGACGTCACCACCAGCGTCTGGCCCGCCGGATGGGAATGCCACACGGTCCGCGCGCCCGGTTCGAACGTGACGTGGGCTCCCGAAGCATGTCTGTGCTCGTTGGATGGAAAGAGGGGCTTGATCACCGCGGTCCCCGTGAAGTTCTCCGCCGAGCCCTGGGTGGGAGGCCGCGAGTCGGCGCGCATCACCTGGAGCCGCTCTGCTTGCGCGTGATGGGCAGCGCACCCGGCCCCTGCGGAAGACACCAGGAGCACGCCGGCGAGGAGGCTCTTCATGGCTGCTTCTCCCCGAACAGCTCCTTCGCACGCGAGATGGCCGACATGGCGCTGGGCCAACCGACGTAGAACGCCAGGTGGGTGATGAGCTCGACGAGCTCCGCCTGCTTCACGCCGTTTTCGATCGCCTTCGGGAAGTGGAAGGACAGCTGCTCGGTCTTGCCTGTCGCCACCAGCGCCGCGCAGGTGATCAAGCTGCGGTCGCGCTTGGACAGCTCGGGCCGCTCCCAGACGTCTCCGAACAGCACGTCATCGGTGAGCTCCACCAGCTTCGGCGCGAAGTCGCCGAGGGCCTTCTGCGCGGCGGTCACAGGCTTGTTGGAATCCATGTGCATTCTCCTTATGAAACAGGATGCGCCCCGGCCCGGCGGAGGACTACAGGTCGTCGTGTGAATGGGCTGTTAAGCCACGCTTTGCAATGTGAAGCTCAATCCATGGAAGGACACCGCATGAAAGTCATTCTCTTTGGCGCGACCGGGATGGTGGGGCAGGGCGTCCTGCGCGAGTGCCTGCTGGACCCGGAGGTGGAGCGCGTCCTCGCCGTCGGGCGCAAGGCGACGGGGCAGCAACACGAGAAGCTCCGCGAGCTCGTGCACAAGGACTTCGCGGACTTCTCCTCCGTGGAGGACGCGCTCACCGGCTATGACGCGTGCTTCTTCTGTCTGGGCGTCTCCTCGGCGGGAATGAAGGAGGAGGACTATCACCGCGTGACGTATGACTTCACGCTCGCGGCGGCGAGGACGCTGGTGAAGCTCAACCCGGGCATGACGTTCATCTACGTGTCGGGAACGGGCACCGACAGCACCGAGCAGGGCCGCAGCATGTGGGCGCGCGTGAAGGGAAAGACGGAGAACGCGCTGATGAAGCTGCCCTTCAAGGCCAGCTACATGTTCCGCCCGGGCATCATCCAGCCGATGGATGGGATCCAGTCCCAGACGAAGGTGTACCGGGTGGGCTATGCGGTGATGAGGCCGCTCACTCCCGTGCTGAAGGCGCTCTTCCCGAAGCTGATGACGGACACGAGGCAGGTCGGGCGCGCGATGCTCCACGCCGCCCGCCACGGCGCCCCGAAGCGCCTGCTCGAGAACCCGGACATCAACAGCCTGGCGGGTGGGGCTTCCTGAGGGGCGCGGAACGTCTGGATGCGCCCCGCTTCGATGACCGGAACTAGGACGTCGGCTCCCGCGGCGCTTCGGTGCCTTCCTGCTGCTGTCCCTCGCGCTTGGGGGACGGGGCGTCCTGCTCTCCGCTCAGGTCGCTCTTGCGGAGCGTGTCGTTCAGAATGTCCCCGTGGCGTTTGCGAGGAGGGGGAGAGGGCTTGGGCTTCTCATCCATGAGGGCCTCCTGAGGTGAGGTGGTACTGCCTTCCGCCAAGGTGGGGCCGGCCCTTGTCACGCGCCCGCGCCCACAGGTCTGTCACCGCTCCTCTGCCTGCCCCCTGAGGAGGCGTCGAGCCCCCGCTCGTCCTCACAGCGCGGCCCCTCGAAGCAGGAACCGCCGCCTGCCTGCCCGCCCAGACGACAGGAGTCCTCCGGGTGGGAAGTCGGCGGGGGCCGGAGTGCGTTTCTTCCTTCATGCCTTTGATTCGACCGTTGCGCCTCGCCCTGCTGTCGCTGTCCGTGGCCCTACCGGCCTTCGCCGCCGGTCCCGCCGTGTGGGGCGAAGGCCTGATGGTGAAGGTGCGGCCGCAGACCGCGGCCCGGAGCGCCACCGAGGTGCGGCTCACCGCGGCGCGCAACGAGTTCGTCTCCTTCCAGGTGGCGCTGCATGGAGGGGATTCGGGCCTCCAGGGCGTGCGTGCCCGGCTGCCCGCGCTGGAGGGGCCCGCGACACTGACGGGGCCGGACGTGACGCTGTACCGCGAGGCGCTCGTCACCACGAAGAAGGCCTCGGTGGCGGGAGAGCCGGTGGGCTCGTGGCCGGACGGCCTGGTGCCGGACACGGACGAGGTCGCCGGGGAGCAGCGAAGCGCCTTCCCCTTCGACGTGCCCGCGGGCGAGGCACGCGCCATCTGGGTGGACGTGCGGGTGCCGGAGGATGCGCCGCCTGGCGACTACACGGGCACGGTGACGGTGGAGGCGGACGGAGGCTTCCAGCGGCAGGTGACGGCGCGGCTGACCGTGGTGGACGCGGCGCTGCCAAGCACGGCTTCGCTGCCGTCGGCGTTCCTCCTGTGGCCGCCGCACGTGTGCCGCGCGCACCTGGGCCGGGAGGACTGCACGCCGCAGGAGCTGCAGCCGCTGCTCGCGCGCTACCAGCAGATGGCGCTGGAGCACCGCTTCACGTTGTCCAGCCTCTTCCCTCGCAAGCCGTGGCCGCCCGCGTGGAGCGACTTCGACGCGACGTGGGGCCCGTTCCTTGACGGCACCGCGCCCACGCGGCTGCCTGGGGCGCGGATGACGAGCCTGGAGTACGTGGGCCCGCTCCCGCTCGACGCGCAGAACCTGCGGGACTTCACCGCGCACATGAAGGCGAAGGGCTGGCTGGACCGGGCCTACGTGCAGTTGGGAGACGAGCCGCCCCATGGGACGACCTTTGAGCAGGTGCACGCGACCGGGGCCCTGGTGCGGGAGGCGGCGCCCGGGCTGCGCACGCTCTTGACGACGAACTCGCAAGAGATGGCCCGCAACGGCCTCGAGGGGCTGGTGGACGCGGTGGTTCCGCTGGTGAACCACCTGGACGGCACCGAGGGCACCTTCCGGGGCGACCAGCGTGACACGTACACGAACTTCCTGAAGCGCCCCGGTACGGAGTTGTGGATGTATCAGAGCTGCATGAGCCACGGCTGTGCGTATGGGACCAACGCGCCGGAGAACAAGCCGGGGGCGGGCTGGCCGTCGTACATGCTGGACCGCTCGTCGGCGAAGGCGCGGGCGATGGAGTGGGTGACGTTCCTCCAGGGCGCGACGGGCGAGCTGTACTACCAGACGGTGGGCATGCTCTCCACGGCGTGGACGGACCAGTACCGCTTCAACGGCAATGGTGACGGGACGCTGTTCTACCCGGGCACCCCGGCCGCGATTGGCGGGACGACGGACGTGCCGGTGGCGTCCCTGCGCATGAAGCTCATCCGTCAGGGCATGCAGGACTACGAGTGGCTCAAGGCGGTGAGCGACGCGGGCGACCCGGGCTTCGCGCGCAAGGTGGCCCGGGAGCTGATTCCGGCCGCGTCGCGCGTGACGGACGACGGCGCCGCGTTCGATGCGGCGCGGCTGCGGCTCATCCAGCGCTACCAGGAGCTGACCGAGGGCGAGGCGCCGGCCCCCGATGCGGGCACGCCGCCGGACGCGGGCTCACCGTGGGACGCGGGCACGGAGCAACCGCCGCTCCAGGAGGCGCCCACGCCCAGGCCGGACGTGGACCCGGAGACGGTCGGCACGGGGGCGCCGTCAGGCGGCTGTACCACGG
>NZ_RAWB01000380.1 GCF_003612055.1 Corallococcus llansteffanensis | reverse complement strand
CCCCGGCTCAGCGTCGTCATCGCCACGTACAACCGGCTGCCCCTCATCACGCGCCTGCTCCAGCAGCTCGCCGGCCAGACGCTGCCGCCCGAGGACTTCGAGGTCGTCGTGGTGGATGACGGCTCCGCCACCGACGTGCGCGGCCCGCTCCTGGAGCTCAAGCTGCCCTACGCCCTGCGCGTGGAGGTGCAACAGAACGCGGGCGCCGCCGCCGCGCGGCACCGGGGCGTGCTGGCCGCGAAGGGCACCGTGGTGCTCGTCACCGACGACGACATGCAGGTGGCCTCCGACTTCCTCGCGCGCCACCTGGCCCACCACCCGCCGGGCTCGCGCAACGTCGTGCTGGGTCGCATCCGGCCGGACCCCGAAATCGGCGACATGCCGCTGTTCGAGCGCTGGTACGCGCACCTCAACAACCGCATGGCGGAAGAGCTGTCCGTCCCCGGCGCGAAGGCGCGCGGCAACCACCTGTACACCGGCAACGTGTCCTTCCCCCGCGCGGACTACGTGGGCGTGGGCGGCTTCGACAAGACGCTGGGCCAGTCCGAGGACGTGGAGCTGGGCGTGCGCCTGGAGAAGGCCGGCTGCGCGTTCCTCTTCGCCCCGGACGCCTACGTGCTGCACGGCAGCGACCACGTCAGCTTCGAGAAGTGGATCCGCCGCGCGCACCGCTACGGCATGTTCGACACCCACGTGTCCGTGAAGCACCCGGACGTGAAGGGCGTGAACCCGTGGCGCCTGCTCTTCGAGACCAACCTCCTGTCGCGCCCGCTGCTCGCCTCCGCGGTGGTGGCGCCGGAGGCGTCGCGCCGGCTGACGAACGCGGTGGTGAGCGCGTCCCAGATGGCGGACAAGCTGGGCCTCAAGGGCGCCGCGTTCGCGGGCACGTCCGTGGCGTACGGCATGGAGTACCTGCGCGGGGCCCGCACGGAGGCCGGTGGCCTCAGGGGCATCGCCCGGGGCGTCGCGCGCTACCTGCAGGGCCGGGGAGACAGCCAAGGATGAAGACCCTGATTGGAGCCCTCATCTCGGACGCGGTGGAGATGGCCAAGGCCGCCACCGGCACCTCCGACGCGAAGTCGCTGGCCAAGGTCGTGCTCACCAGTGATTCGTACCGCATCACCGCGCTCAACCGCGCGCGCGAGGCGGCGATCGCCTTCCACATCCCGCTGCTCAACCACGTGCTGCGCGTGGCGCAGACGGCGGTGATGGGCATCGAGATTGGCAGGGACGTGACGCTGGGCAAGGGCGTGTACTTCGTGCACAGCCTGGGCATCGTCATTGGCGGGGACGCGCGCATCGGCGACCGCGTGCGCTTCTACGGCAACAACACCGTGGGCACCGCCAAGGACAACGGCTACCCCGTCATCGAGGACGATGTCTGGATTGGCGCCGGGGCCCGCATCCTGGGGCCGGTGCGCATCGGGGCGCGCTCGCGCATCGGGGCGAACGCGGTGGTGCTCCAGGACGTGCCGCCGGACAGCGTCGCGGTGGGCATCCCCGCGCGCATCTTCCCGCGCAAGGACCAGGACGAAGTCGCACTGTAATCGCAGTTGGTGGTCGGCTCGTGCCGGGGGATGCGTTGAAGAAGGTCATGGCTGACAGTGCGAAGCAGGCGCGGTGGAAGCGGAACATCATCCTCACGTGCGCGGTGCTCGGAAGCAGCGCCGGCGTGGCGATGGCGCAGCAGGACGCTGGCGCCCCCAGGGACGCCGCCGCGAAGCCCGCCGCCCCCGTGGATCCGTCCGCCTCCGTGATCGTCTACGACGGGGGCCTGAAGCCCGGTTGGAAGGACATCGGCTGGGCGCCCCGGGAGCTGCCGAAGAGTGCGCCCGCGCGGCTGCGGATGTTCAACTACGGCGGGTGGATCCTCTACCAGCCCAAGCTCACGGGCGCGTACGGCGCGCTGACGTTCCGCTTCACCGCGCCGGAGGCCTACGGCGAGTTCCTGGACGTGCGCCTGGACGCGCCCGGCGCCGCGGTGTTCCCGCACGTGCGGATCAGCCCGGAGTTCATCGTCAAGAAGGACCGCGAGTGGGCGGAGGTCGTCGTGCCCATGGAGGTCCTCAACCCGCGCAACCTCCCCTTCGACCGGCTGGTGATGCGCGCGTCGAAGGACGTGGGCCGTGACTGGGTGCTCTTCGACAAGGTGGCCCTGGTGCCGCTGGCGCCGGACATCGCCGCCGCGCGCGCCGCTGGCGGTGGCCGCGCGGGCCGGGGGGCGGGCAAGGAGTCGAAGATGCTCATCGACTGCGCCGCGCCATCCAAGCCCATCAGCCCGCTCATCTACGGCATCGCGCTGGACGGCAACCGCGAGACGCAGGACACGCACCAGTGGAAGCTGGGCGCCACCATCCGCCGCTGGGGCGGCAACCCCACGTCCCGCTACAACTGGAAGCTGGGGCGTGCGTGGAACACCGGCAACGACTGGTACTTCCGCAACGTGCAGCTGGGCTTCGGCGCGGATGACTTCCTGGCCTCCAACCGCAAGAACAACATCCAATCCGCGCTCACGCTGCCGCTCATCGGCTGGGTGGCCAAGGACACGTCCTCCGTGGGCTTCCCGGTCTCCGAGTTCGGCCCGCAGCAGGCCGTGGACGACACGGAGCCCGCGGGCGGCAATGGCATGCGCCGCGACGGCACGCCCCTGCCCCCGGGCGCGCCTGGCACCACCAGCGTGCAGGCCCCGCCGGAGTTCATCTCCGAATGGGTGCGCTCGCTGAAGGAGGCGGACTCCAAGCGCGGCGGCGGGCCCGGGAGCAGGGGCGTGAACATGTACATCCTGGACAACGAGCCCGCCCTCTGGAGCTCCACGCACCGGGACGTGCACCCCGAACCGCTCACCTACGACGAGCTGCTCAAGCGCACCATCGACTACGGCACCGCGGTGCGCCGCGCGGACCCGGAGGCCGTCATCGCCGGCCCCGCCGAGTGGGGCTGGACGAACTACTTCTGGTCCGCCGCCGACTTCGCCCCCGGCCGCCCGCCCTACACCGACCGGCGCGCGCACGGCGACGTGGCGCTGATGCCCTGGTACCTGCGCGAGCTGCGCGACCACGAGAAGAAGACGGGCGTGCGCGTGCTGGACGTGGTGGACGTGCACTTCTACCCGCAGAGCAACGTGGGCCTGGGCCTGGAGGGCGCCACCGACGTGGAGACCAACGCGCGGCGGATCCGCTCCACCCGCGCGCTGTGGGATCCGACCTACAAGGACGAGTCCTGGATTGGTGAACCCATCCAGCTCATCCCCCGCGTGAAGCAGTGGATCGCGGAGAACTACCCCGGCCGGGGCATGTCCATTGGCGAGTACAACTTCGGCGCGCTGAAGCACATGAGCGGGGGCCTGGCGCAGGCGGAGGCCCTGGGCCGCTTCGGCCAGCAGGGGCTCACCTCCGCGTTCTTCTGGCAGTACCCGCCGGAGAACAGCCCCACGTTCTGGGCGTTCCGCGCGTACCGCGACTTCGACGGCAGGGGCGGCCGCTTCCAGGACGTGTCCCTGCCCACCACCGCGCCGGAGGGCACCAGCCTGTTCGCCTCGCGCGACGCGTCCGGCAAGAAGCTGGTCGCCATCCTGCTCAACTTCGACCCGGAGCAGGCCGCCCAGGCCCAGCTCGAGCTCAAGGGCTGCGGCACGCTCAACGCCGTGCGCGTGCTGGGCTACTCGGGCGCGCCGGGTGGCTTCACCGAACAGGCCGCCGGAACGAAGGCCGACCAGGCCCTGTCACAACGCCTTCCCCCCTACTCCATCACCGTGCTCGACCTCACGGTGAAGTGAAGACGACGCCTTGACCACCGCACACGCCAAGTCCGCAGCCTCGCCCCGCCCGCGCCTGAACATCGGCCACCTCGCCATCGACCAGCTCACGTTCCCGGAGGCCGTGCAGGCCATTGGCGAGCTGGTGGACGCGCACCAGGGCGGCTACGTCTTCACCGCCAACGTGGACCACGTGGTGCTCGCGGAGACGAACACGCGCTTCCGCGACGCCTACCAGAAGGCCACCATCTCCGTGGTGGACGGGATGCCCATCGTCTGGGCCTCGCGCATGCTGGATGTCTCCCTGCCCGAGCGCATCGCCGGCTCCGACCTCATCCTCCCCCTGGTGAAGCTGGGCGCCGAGCGCAAGTGGCGCATCTTCCTGCTGGGCGCGGGCCCCGGCGTCGCGGAGAAGGTGGGCCTCCAGTTCCAGGCGCAGTACCCGGGCATCGAGGTCGTGGGCTGGGACTCGCCCATGGTGAACCTGGACGCGGGTGACGCGCAGAACGACCCCATCGTCGCGCGCATCCGGGAGAAGGATCCGCACCTGCTCTTCGTGGCGCTGGGCAGCCCCAAGCAGGAGGTGTGGATCTCCCAGGTGGCCCAGAAGCTGGGGCCCACGGTGGCCATCGGCATTGGCGCGGGGTTCGACTTCATCGCCGGCACCGCCAAGCGCGCCCCGGAGTGGATTGCCCGCTCCGGCTTCGAGTGGCTCTACCGCCTCACCCACGAGCCCAAGCGCCTGTGGCGCCGGTACATCCTCAATGACTCGCAGTTCGGCGTCATCCTGCTGCGCGAGCTGTGGCAGCGCACCGGCCGCAAGCAGGGCGAGTAGGGCGCCAGCGATTCGCATCCCGGCTGTCTGTCCTTGAATTCTGGGTTTGAGGGGCTTTGCCCCTCCCTGGACATTTACAGACAAGCTTGAGTATCCTGATCCCGCACGCCTTTCGCGGGGTGTTTCCTTCCAGCCAGACGTGGGAACCGGACCACCAGGGCGCGGAAGCTGACGCGCGGGTGGGCGGGCCGACGTGTGTCTGGGGTTGGGGCTTTCCGCGTCCGCGGGCGTGCCCACCCACCACACCGGACGCACCCATGTCCCCTGTCGTTCCCCGTTCGTCGCCCCGTTGGGCGGCGCGCCTCGTCGTGTTCGCGGCGTTGCTGCTGTCAGCCATTGGCCTGCCGGCGGAGGCCGCCACCAACACGGAGGCCACGCAGAAGGCCATCCACTTCCTGAGCTCGGACGTGGCCAACTGGACCACGTCGCAGAACTGCATCGCGTGCCACCGGCAGGGCGCGGCGGTGTTCGGGCTGTCGAGCGCGAAGGCCAATGGCTACAACATGGCCCAGCCCACGACCAACGGCCGCACCATCCAGGGCAACCTGGACTTCCTCGCGCAGCGCATCAAGACGGACCAGCGGCCCGGGGGCAACTGGCTGCACGAGGGCAGCGCGTACCCGAATGAGAAGACGAGCTGGGCGTCGTTCGGCCTGGCGGGCTTCGACCAGTACGTGTCCACGCAGTACAGCAGCGCGCTGGTGATGGCGGCCAACTGGGCGGTGGGCATCCAGCAGGCCAGCGGGCGGTGGCCGGAGGACCACATCAACTTCCCGGTGGACCACGGCAGCGTGCCGCTGACGGCGCGCTTCATCGTGACGCTGGCGCAGGCGAAGCAGCGCGTGGACCCGGCGAAGGCGGCGCAATACCAGGCGGCCATCGACAAGGCGGCGGCATACCTGCGCGCGAACGTGGGCAACAACGACACGTCCGGCACGGGCGACGGCATGCCGTACACGTTCCAGAAGTCGTGGGCCATCGTGGGCCTGAAGGCCGCGGGCCCAGGCACGGGCAACGTGAACACGAATGCCATCACCGGGCTGGCGAACCAGCTGGCGGCGATGCCCCCGGTGGGCGGCAAGGGCTGGGGCAACCTGCCCTCGGACGCGTCCAACGACTTCGCCACCGGCATTGGCGTGTATGCCATGTGCCTCGCGGGCCTGGAGCCCGCAAGCAACGCGCGGCTGTTCAATGCGATTGAGTGGCTGAAGTCGCGGCAGGCGGCGGACGGCAGCTGGGGTTCGGGCACGGCGACGCCGGACATCCCGACGACGTTCGCGTCGCTGGGCCTGGCGTGCTTCGGGGACTTCAGCGTGGAGGTGTCCGTGGTGGGCGAGGACACGAAGATGTTCCCCATCTACGACCCGGCGGTGCAGGAGACGACCTACACGTTCCGGGTGAAGAACCACGGCTATCAGGCGGACACGTACACGCTGAGCGCGGCGGGCGGCCTGCCGGGTTGGACGTCCACGCTGAGCCGGCCCACGGTGTTCCTGGCCTCCGGCGCGGAGACGACGGTGACGCTCACCGTGCGCGCTCCGGCGAACCTGCTGCCTTCGCTGCTGTCGGAGGTCACCGTGACGGCGGCCTCGGGTGGCGCGGCGGGGGTGTCCGCTTCGGCGCGCATCCGCACGTACACGCCGCCGCCTCCTCCAGTGACGGGCCGGGCGACGACGACCACGATTCTCACGCCCGCGGCGAACGCGACGGTGACCATCGGGCAGGCGACGCAGCTGTCGGCCCGGGTGGTGGACGCGGTGGGCACGGTCGTCACGGGTCCGCTGAAGGGCGTCGTGACGTTCTTCGTGGCGGGTGTGGCGATTGGCGCGGATGACGACGCGGATGGCAATGGTGTGTTCTCCCTGCCGTGGAGCCTGTCCACGGACACGTGGACCATCACCGGGGCGCAGGACTACCGCGCGGTGTACTCGGGGGTGACGCTGGCGACGCCGCCCAACCTCCTGGGCAGCACCGCGTCCCAGACGCTGATCATCAATGCCTATCCGTACACGCCGCCGGAGATCATCATCGGCAACCAGCCGGCGTTCATCCGGGAGACGACGCTGTCGGTGTGGGGCTTCGTGAAGCCGGCCACCAACGGCGCGGTCATCAACTACGCGGCCTTCATCGTGAATGGCGGCCCGCCGGTGGTGGTGAACCCCGAGGCGAGCGGCGGTCTGGTGTTCACGCCGGTGCAGTTGGTGGAGGGCCCGAACATCATCCAGCTCACCGGGCGCGACACCCTGGGCGGCATCACCACGAAGCAGATCAATCTCACGGTGGACCGCGTGCCGCCGGTCATCACCATCCAGTCGCCGGTGCAGGGGGCGGTGGTGGGCACGGCCCTCGTGGACGTGACGAGCCTGATTGATGAGCAGACGCCGACGCGCGTGGAGACGCAGTGGGTGAACAGCACGCTGCTGGAGTTCGGCACCGGGTCGGTGACGCACCCGGTGAGCATGCCCAACTTCGGCGAGCAGGGAATCCTGGTGCGCGCCACGGACGCGGCGGGCAACGTGACGGAGGCGGTGGTGCACGTCTTCGTGGACGCGGGCACGCCCACGGTGACGACGGATCCGGCGGACGGGGTCACCTTCGGGCCGCGCGCGAACCACACGCTGCCGTATGTGATTCGCGTGTCGTCCATGTCGGCCACCACGGTGAAGCTGGGCAGCCAGATGTTCCAGTTGCCGCGCGGCGGCGGGGAAATCCAGACGTCGGTGGTGCTGGCGTCAGGGGTCAACACGCTCACCATCGACGTGACGAACGAGGCGGGCCGCAGCGTCCGCACGACGCGCACGGTGCGCTATGACACGCAGGCGCCCACCGCGACGCTCCTCACGCCGGCTCCGGGCAGCACGGTGGGCGGCGTCATCACCCTGTCGGCCCGGGTGACGGATGCGCTGAGCGGCATCAAGAACGTGGCGTTCTCACGGGACGGGTCGGGCATCCGCGCCGGCACGCTCCAGTCCAACGGGACGTGGACCGCGGAGCTGGACACCCGCGAGCTGCTGGACGGAACGCACACCGTCGATGTTTGGATGACCGACGCGGTGGACAACTTCGTCATCCAGAGCTTCAGCTTCACGGTGAAGAACAACCCCTGAGCGCCTGACAGGGATTGACGCGGTGCCCTTGGCGGGGCGGGAGGTCCTCACGGGCCTTCCGCCCCGTTGTCTTTTCTCAGGGGGTCCTGGCGGGGCTCGGGGCCGGGCCGCATGCTCGGGCAGGGTTTCGCGTGGGAGCAACGCCATGGATGCGCGCAGGACCGGGGTGTGGATGTTGTTGCTCGTGCTCGTCACGGGCTGCGCGGGCGGCCCCACGGTGCGGTTGCGCACCGGAGAGGGCCGGGTGCGGACGCATGCGCCGCGGACCTGGGACCGGCGTGTCCCTGTGAGTGCGGGGGACTTCGAAGCGGCGCTGTCACGACTGGTGTTGGACGTGCCGTTGACGGTGCGGCCTTCGCGGCAGGGGCGCGTGGTGCGCGCTTCGGCGGGCGAGGGGGCGCTGCGGGACCAAGGGCTCGCGTACCTGCTGCGCGACCGGTACGGGAAGTGGTGCCGGGCCCATGAGGCGCAGGTGGACTGTCTGTCCTTGCTGGAGCAGGGGGCGGGCTTCAGCGCGATGGACCGGCTGACGCTCGCGGTGGGGATGTCCTTGGAGCCGCTGCGCGAGAGCCTCGCGGACGCGGTGGAGGACACACTGGATCCGGCGTTCTTCGTGTCCGTGGTGGTGGGCGCGCTGACGTCGTGGGTGGTGCTGGCGGCGGCGCCGGAGCCCGTGTTCACCAAGGCAGCGGCCGTGCTGGCCGTGGTGGTGCTGGCGTACCTGGGGATTGAGTCATTCCTGGCGGTGGTGAGGGCGTGCGGGACGCTGAAGGCCGCGACGGACCGGGCCACGACGTTCCAGGAGCTGGAAGAGGCGGGAGAGACCTTCGGTCGGGTGCTGGGGCCGGAAGTGGCACGGCTCTTCGTGCTCGCGGTGACGGTGCTGGTGAGTCACGGCGTGACGCTGGGGATGTCGTCGGCGCTCACGGGGCTGCCCGGGTTCACGGAGGCCTCGGTGCTGGGGGCCTCCCAGGTGGGCATCCGGCTCTCGGCGGTGGCGGAGGTGAGCGCGGTGGCGGTGGTGGACGGCGCCGTGGAGGTGACGCTCGCGTCCACGGCGGTGGCGATGGCGGCGATGGGGCCTCCAGCGGGTGGCGGGCCGCCGTCAGGGGGGCCGGGGAAATGGGTGCAGGTGACGGAGTCCATGTCCGAGCGTGCCCGGGCGTATCAAGCGCAGGTGACGGGAACTCCGGAGGGGTCCGCGTACCGGGTGCAGGAGGGGGACATGGTCGCGGACTTCGACGGCTTCAATGCGACGGACGACCTGCTCCTGGAAGCCAAGGGCCCGGGCTATGCGAAGTTCATCAAGGACGACATGGACATGAAGGAGTTCTTCCGGGGCTTTGGAAAAATCCTGGAGCAGGCTGAGCGGCAATCCGAACTGGCCAATGGAAGGCGGATCCGCTGGATTGTCGCGGAGGAGCGATTCGCCAACATCCTTCGAGAAGCATTCAAAGGCAGCCGGCTCAAGATAGAGGTCGTGCACGTCCCACCCGTGCCATGAGGAGTCCTGGAGCCATGAAAGAGTCGTACTACGCGGGCTGCTACTGGGTGGCCCGGCAGGAGCCGATCGAGGCTTGCGCCCAGCGATTGGCAGGCTTCCTCCAGCAGGTGAGCCCGCTGGAGCCCACGTGGAGCCGCTGGCATCAGGCGGCCGCCAGCTTCAAGAAGGCCCGTCAGCTTCAGGTCCAGCTGGACACACCCACGCTCGCGAAACTCCTGGGCCGCAAAGCCCATCGGTTTGGCGACAGGTCCAGCTTCTGGCTCTGGGCAGGCGAAAACGAGGAAGAAACCACTGGATTCCATGGCAGCTGCGGGAGTTCCTCAACGCGGGTGGCCTCTGTCTGCGTCCTCAACTCGCTCACTTCGGGCCGGGTCGCGGAGCGCGTGCTGACCGCCCCCGTCCTGACCGGCGTGGTGCGCGCCATGGCGCTCGCGTGGGAGCCCGAGGTCGGCCTTGCCACCTCCCAGGAGCATCGGAACCTCACCGTGACCGATGAGTTCCCCGAACCGGGCACCTTCGTCGGCTGGGTCATGTACTTCGCCCACTTCCGGGGCACGGTCCCCCCGCTCCCCG
>NZ_RAWB01000037.1 GCF_003612055.1 Corallococcus llansteffanensis | reverse complement strand
TCCCGCCCCCGCTGCCCCAGGCCTTCCTGGCAGCGGCTAGACGTTAACGGTGCCGTCCGACATCTGGGCGAAGCCGGGGTGGGCGGTGACGTGCAGCACCTGCGTCAGCGTGCCCAGGTGCTTGAGCATGCGCGCCACGAGGGGCAGCTTCGCCTCGTCCACGCCGGTCAGCACGTCGTCCAGCAGGAAGGGCCGCTTCACGCGCGCGCAGGTCTTCTCCACCACCGTCATGCGCAGCGCCAGGTAGTACAGGTCCAGGTCCTTGGGGGGCAGCTCGCCCACCGGGATGCGGCTGTTGGCCGTGAGGGCGAAGGCGTTGCCGTCGCGGTCCCACTCCACGCCCTGGTAGCGCCGGTCGGTGAGCGCGGTGAGGTACTGCACGCAGCGGTCCTTCAGGAGCGCCTGCACCGACAGGAGGTCGGAGGTGAGCACGTCCGCGGCCTGCGCCAGCACCAGCGGGGACGGGTCCTCCAGCGGATCCACCAGCGCCGGAGCCTGCCCGGGGGCCACGGCGACCGGGACCGGAGGCGCCTTGGCCAACGCGATGGACTCCTTCAGGCGGCCCAGCTCCCGCTCCACCTCGCGCAGGTCGCGCACGTAGGTGCCCTTGGCGGTCAGCTCCGCGTTGAGCGTCTCCTGCTCCGCGCGCATCTCCTGCCCCTGGCGCAGGGCGTCCTGGTACTCGGGCGATGACTCGAACTCCTCCAGCTGGGTCTGCAGCTCCCCCAGGCGGATGCCGAGCAGGTCCTTGCGCTCCAGCGCGGGGGCGATCTCGTCGAGCGTCTCCACGTTCAGGGCCTTGATGGCCATGCGCACCGGCGCGTCCTCGAGCTCGAACTCGTCGAGGATCTTCTTCTCTCGCGCGCCCTTGCGGTTGTCCTTGGTGCCCCGGCGCGTGGCCTTCTGCAGGTCATCCACGTACCGCAGCGCCATCAGCGCGGCCGTCCCGAAGGCCGGGATGTTGAGCAGCGCCACGTAGCGCCACATCGGGCCCACGGTGAAGCCCAGGCCCACGCTGACGCCCAGGAAGAGCACGCCGGACCCCAGGCCGCCCCAGAAGTACCGGTTCTTCGTGAGCGGCGGCACGTGCACCACCACGTCCTCCAGCTCCGGGTCGCGGTCCGTCTCCAGCCGCGCCAGCGCCTCGTCCCGTCGCGCCACCGCCTTCGGGTGCCGCTTCACGCGCGAGAGGATGTCCTGCGGCAGGCCCAGCGACTCCGGCGTGGGCGCCGCGCGCCACGCGGCCTCCGCTTCCGCGATGGCCGTCTTGAGCCCCTCGCCGCCCTTGAGCTTCGAGTCGGCCTCGAAGATGAGCGACGACAGCTCGTCCACCTTGAACTGGAGCTGATCCACCTCGCGCGAGACGACGACCTCCTTCTCCAGCGCCTTCACCTTCGCCTCGGCGGCGGGGATGTCCTCCGCGGGCTGCACCGCGCTGGCGGTCGCGAGCGACGGCGTGCTGCCAGAGGCCTTCGCGGCGGCCACCTTGGGCGAGGCCTTGCGGGGCCGACGCGAGGGCAGCATCACCAACTGGAGGCAGTACACCTGCTCGAAGGTGGTGCGCGGCGGCAGGCCCGCCTGGCCGCGCAGGTACTGGTTGATCTCCCCCGTGTCCGAGGACATCAGCTCCGGCTGGCTGGTGGTGGGGTTGAGCCGGTGCAGCGACCCGGAGCCGCCCAGCTCGCGCAGCACCCGGTACGTCATCCCGTCCTGGCCCACGAACGTCAGCGCGGCCTTGCCGGAGCGCCCGCCCGAGCCCACGAAGCTGGAGTCCCCGCCCCGGCCATCCGAGTACAGCAGCGACAGTGACAGCCCCGCCAGGGGCAGCACGTCCGCCGTCGGCGGCTTGAGGATGAGGTACCCGGTCTTCAACGGGAAACGGCCGGCGGGAGAGAACCCGCGGACGTTCTGGATGGCGACCTCGACGAAGTGCATGGCGTGCGCAGTCTAGCCCGAACGAAAAAAGGAGCGTCCAGTGACGGACGCTCCTTCTCGCACGCGGCCACGAAGGCCGCGAGAGGGTTTCTGGGGACCTACTAGCCCTGGGCGGCGGCGGCGGCGACCTTGGCGGCCTTCTTCGCGGCGCGCTCCGGATCCACCTGCACGTCGACGCGAGAGGCCTTGCCCTTCAGGTCGCGGAGATAGAAGAGGCGCTTGCGGTTCACGTCACCGCGGGTGAGGACCTCGATCTTCTCGTAGCGGGGGCTGTGCAGCGGGAAGATGCGCTCCACGCCGACGCCGAAGGACATCTTGCGCACGGTGAACGTGGCGCGGTTGGTGCCCTTGGTCTTGCGGATGACCACGCCCTCGAAGGCCTGCACGCGCTCCTTCTCGCCTTCCTTGACCTTCCAGTGGACGCGAACGGAATCACCCGTACGGAACTGGGTGAGGTCCTGGCGCAGGAACTTGTTTTCGACGTGCTGAATGAGGCTGCGGCGCATGACGACTCCAAAAAGCGGAACTTGACGCGTAGGACGCGTGGAAAGAGCGGGCCGTACTAGCAGAGACGGCCGTGTCGGACAAGCCCGCTTCGAAGGGTTCCGCGAGGACGCGCAGGGTTACAACTCTTCCTCACCCCTGGCGAGCAGTTTCTGATCCGCCTTGCCGAACTCCAGGCGCGAATACAGATCCGGGCGGCGCTCCTGGGTGAGCTTGATGGCCTTCCAGCGGCGCCACCGTGCGATCCTGGCGTGATCGCCGGACTGGAGGACGGCCGGCACCTCGACCCCCCGGAAGACGGGCGGCCGGGTGTAGTGCGGGTACTCCAGCAGGCCCTCCTCGAAGCTCTCCGCCACGGAAGACGCCTCGTTGCCCAGGACGCCCGGCACCAGCCGCGCCACCGCGTCCACCACGGCCATGGCCGCGACCTCCCCGCCGGTGAGGACGAAGTCGCCCAGGGACACCTCGCCGTCCAGGAACGGCATCACCCGCTCGTCCACGCCCTCGTAGCGGCCGCAGACGAGGATCAGCCCGGCCTCGTGCCGCACCAGCTCGCGCGCCGTGGCCTGGTTGAAGACGGGCCCGCGGGGGCTCATCAGGAGCGCCTTCGCGCCCGGCAGTCGCGCCCGCGCCGCTTCGATGGCGGCCACCAGGGGTTCGGGTTTCATCACCATCCCGGCACCGCCGCCGTAGGGCGAGTCGTCGGTGACGTGGTGCTTGCCCACGGCGTGCTCCCGCACGTCGGAGATCGTGACGGAGAGCAGCCCCTTCTCCTGCGCCTTCCCGAGGATGCTCGCTCCCAGGTAGCCAGACACCATCCCCGGAAACAGCGTGAGGATCTCCACGGGGTAGCTCACCCCGCGTCTCCGTCGTCGCGCCCCTCGACCTCCAGGTATTCGGGGGGACGGATCACGATACGCCCCGCCGCGATGTCCACCGACGGAACAAACTCGTCCGCGAAGGGCACCACCAGCTCGGGACGTCCGGGGGTACGGATCACGAGGTTCGGAACCTCGCCGGTGGCCCAGACCTCCTCCACCGTGCCCAGCGCCGCGCCCTGCTCGTCCACGGCGGCAAGCCCCACGAGGTCACCCTGGAAGAACTCGCCCTCCTCGGGCGGCTCCAGGTCCTCGCGGTAGACGAGCACCTTCGAGCCCACCAGCGCTTCGGCGGCGACGCGGGTGTGCACGCCCTCGAAGCCCAGCAGGTCTTCCTTGTTCGCGGGGCGGTAGGACTCCACCACCATCTCGCGCTCCTCACCGGAGCGCAGACGCAGGCGGACGCGCTCGAGGGTGCCGAGCGTCTCCGAGGCGGGGTCGAAGCTGCGGACCGCCACCTCGCCCTTGAGGCCATGCGCACGGGCCACGTAGCCCAGCTCCAGACACGGCGACGCGTTCACCGGGCAGCGTCCGGAGCAGGCGTCGCCGGCGGGGAACCCGGGGCGCGCCGATCATCGAGAATCTCCAGGCGGACCTTCTGGCCCTGCTTCTGGGCGGCGACATTGAGCAACGTCCGGAGGGCATTCACGGTGCGCCCATCACGGCCGATGACCTTGCCGACGTCCTCGGGGGCGACCTTCAGCTCATAGAGCTGGCCGCCATCCGCCTCGGAGATGCGCAGGGCGACCTGGTCCGGTTGATCGACCAGGGCCTTCGCCAGATACGTGAGCAGCGGCTCCACGTCTTGTCCAGACGGGGGCGGGCTCAGGCGGTGGTCGCCGGGGCCTGCTTCTTCGCCGTCTTGATCAGGTCCGCGACCGTCTCCGAGGGCAGCGCGCCGCTCTTGAGCCAGTAGTTCAGCCGCTCCTCGTTGAACTGCACCTTCGCGGGGCTGTGGTTGGGGTCGTAGGAGCCGACCTGCTCCAGGAACTTGCCGTCGCGCGGGCTGCGCGAGTCGGTGGCAACCACGTGGTAGTACGGCATCTTCTTGGCGCCCGCGCGGGCAAGACGGAGGACAACGGCCATGGAAATCTCCAGCGAACAGGTGACTTCAACTACAACAGGCGGAGGGGGGCGCTCTTAGCGCCCCTACATCGGGATTGTCAAGGAAGCTCGGGTGCTTATGTCACGTCGGCGCTTCCGCGGTCGCTTCGCCCCGGTTGGCGAGCTGTCCACAGGCGCCTGCGATGTCCCGGCCCCGGTTCCTGCGAATGTAGGCAGCGACGTGCGCCTCGGCGAGGATCGCGCGGAACTCCTCCGCCCGCTCCTCCCCGGTGGTCTGGAACCCCAGGCCGGGGTTCTCGTTGTACGGGATGAGGTTCACCTTCGCCGGGATGTCGCGCAGGAGCTCCTTGAGCCGGTGCGCGTCCTCGTCGCTGTCGTTGAACCCCTTGAGCAGCACGTACTCGAAGGTGATGCGCCGGCCCTGCCGCAGCGGGAACTTGCGGCACGCGTCCAGCAGCGCCGCGATGTTCCACTTGCGGTTCACGGGCATCGTCTTGCTGCGCTGCTCGTCCGTGCTGGCGTTGAGCGAGATGGCCAGCTTGACGTCCGTCTCCGCGCCGAAGCGCTCGATCATCGGCACCAGGCCCACGGTGGAGACCGTGATGTGCCGGTGGCTGAAGTTGGGGCCCTCCTCGGACTGGAGGATGGCGAGCGCCGTCTTGAGGTTCTCGAAGTTGTGCAGCGGCTCGCCCATGCCCATGAACACCAGGTTCGTGAGCGGACGAAGCGTCTCCAGGGACTCGTTGCGCCGCACCTCGCGGTTCACCGCGTGCACCTGGGCGACGATCTCTCCCGCCGTCAGGTTGCGCTTGAGGCCCAGCGTGCCCGTCATGCAGAAGGTGCACGCCATCGCGCAGCCCACCTGGGTGGACACGCAGAGCGTCTTGCGGTCCTCCGAGGGCATGTAGACGGACTCGATGAAGCGGCCGTCGCGCGTCTTGAAGCGGTACTTGATGGTGCCGTCGACGCTGCGCTGCTCCAGGTCCTTCTCCAGCGGGACGATCTCCGCCTGGGCCTTGAGCTTCTCGCGCAGGCTCTTGGAGAGGTCCGTCATCTCCTCGAAGGACGTGGCCCCGCGCTGATGGATCCAGCGATAGAGCTGGGAGGCGCGGAACGGGCGCTCGCCCAGCTGCTCGCTCAGGAACAGCGCGAGCTTCTCACGGGACAGGCTGGCCACGTCGACCAGCTTGGCGGGCGTCGGCGCCGGCAGGGGCTCGGTGACGGGAAGAACTGTGGCGGTGGGCTCGGACATCGTTCAGTCAGGCCTAACGGAAGGCAGCGGGGCGTGCTTCCCACAAGAAGGCACGGCAAGTCAAAGGAGGGCACGCCCCCTTCCCCGCCTATCCCTTGGAATCGTGGTGCTCGGCGGTGCCGCGCTTCCAGTAGCCCGTCACCCGCATCCACTCCTTGTTGAGACCGCGCTCGCCCATCAGGTGTTCCCGGATGGACTTGAGCGACGTCGCCTCGCCGGCCACCCACACGAACCCCTCCCCGGGGGGCTGGGTCCAGGCGCGCAGTGCGTCCTCCAGTTGCCTGGTCGTCCCCGCCTCCGCGCCGCCCCGGTGCAGCCAGGTGAGCGTCACGTCCGCCCGGCTGTCGATGCGCTGCTCCTCCGACGCGTCCGCCACTTCGATGAACGCGAACGCGCGCGCCCCCGCGGGCAGCTCCTCCAGCCGGCGCGCGATGGCCGGCAGCGCGCTCTGATCCCCCGCGAGCAAGTACCAGTCGAAGTCGTCGGCCACGTCATGGGTGCTGCGCGGGCCGCCAATGCCCAGGAAGTCGCCGGGCTTCGTGCGCTCGGCCCACTGCGACGCGGGCCCTTCGCCGTGCAGCACGAAGTCGATGTCGAGCTCCCCCGCCTCCGCATCGAAGCGGCGCGGCGTGTAGTCGCGCGACGCGGGCTTCGCGACCCCTTCCGGCATGGCCAGCCCGTTGGGGCCCACCACGGGCATGTTCGGACGCTTCGCCCCCGGCTCCGCGAAGAAGACCTTCACGTGGTCGTCCGCGCCCGGCGTGCTGAAGCCCTCCAGCTCCGGGCCGCCCAGCGTCACCCGCACCATGTGCGGCGTCAGCCGCGTCACCCGCTTCACCTCCAGCAGCCGCAACTTCACCGGGAATGGCCCCCGGCGACCCACGCGCTCCGACCCATTGCTCATGCACTCATTCCTGTCGATAGTGATTTGCATTATCGATATCAGGCGACCTGCCGGTGAGCAACCGGAACGGGGTGGGCGGCCGGCCGAAAAGACGACGGCCCGGGCCTGCGCCTTCGAGGGGCGCGGGCTCCGGGCCGGAGTCCTGTCCAGCGCTGGGGCTGGATGAAGCGTTACGCCGAGTACGTCTGGATCTCGGTCTCGCGGAAGAAGTACGCGATCTCGTTCTTCGCGTTCTCCAGGCTGTCCGAGCCGTGGACCGTGTTCTGGTCGATGCTCTTGGCGAAGTCCGCGCGGATGGTGCCCTTGTCGGCCTTCTTCGGATCCGTCGCGCCCATGATCTCGCGGTTGGCGAGGACGGCGTTCTCACCCTCCAGCACCATCAGGACCACCGGGCCGGAGATCATGAAGGAGACCAGGTCCTTGAAGAAGGGCCGGGCCTTGTGGACGGCGTAGAAGCCTTCAGCTTCCGTCTGCGACAGCTGCTGCAGGCGGATGGCGACGGGCTTCAGGCCCTTCTCCTCGAAGCGGGAGATGACCTTGCCGATGACGTGGCTCTTCAGCCCGTCCGGCTTGATGATGGACAGCGTGCGCTCGATGGCCATGGAATTGAGTCCTCGTGTGGGTTCGCGGGGATGATGGTTCAGCGGTTCTTCTTGGGGGCGCCGCGCTTGACGACTTCCTGCAGCGTGGTGCCCAGCTCGGCGGGGCTCGCGGCCATCAGGATGCCCGCGGCCTCCATCGCCTTGATCTTCTCCCCGGCCGTGCCCTTGCCGCCGGAGATGATGGCGCCCGCGTGGCCCATGCGCTTGCCCGGGGGCGCGGACTGACCGGCGATGAAGCCGGCGATCGGCTTGGTGAACTCACGGGCCACGTACTCCGCGCCCGCCTCCTCGGCGCTGCCGCCGATCTCACCGATCATGATCACGGCGTCCGTCTCCGGATCCGCCTGGAACAGCTTCAGCACGTCCACGAAGTCGGTGCCGTTGACGGGGTCGCCGCCGATGCCCACCGCGGTGGACTGACCCAGGCCCAGCTGCGTCAGCTGGTGCACGGCCTCGTAGGTCAGCGTGCCGGAGCGCGACACCACGCCGATGCGGCCCGGCTTGTGGATGTGGCCCGGCATGATGCCGATCTTGCACTTCGCGCCGGGGGTGATGACGCCCGGGCAGTTGGGACCGATGAGCCGCACGCCCTTGCCCTGCAGGTAGCGCTTGGCGCGGATCATGTCGTTGACGGGGATGCCCTCGGTGATGGTGATGATGAGGGAGATGCCCGCGTCCGCGGCCTCCATGATGGAGTCGGCGGCGAAGGGCGGCGGCACGAAGATGACGGACGTGTTCGCGCCCGACTGCTTCACGGCGTCGGCCACCGAGTTGAACACGGGGACCTTGCCCTCGAAGTCGGTGCCGCCCTTGCCCGGCGTGACACCGCCCACCAGCTTCGTCCCGTACTCCAACATCTGCTTGGCGTGGAACGAGCCCGCCGAGCCGGTGATGCCCTGGACGAGGACCTTCGTGTTCTCGTTGACGAGGATGCTCATGGCGTTCCTTCAGGAAAAGAGTGCGCGACGACTACTTGATCGCCGCCACGGCCTTCTCAGCCGCCTGGCGCAGGTTGTCCGCGGGGGTGATGGCGAGCCCGGAGTTGCGGAGGAGGTCCTTGCCCTTCTCCACGTTGGTGCCCTCGAGCCGCACGACGAGCGGGATCTTGAGCTGCACTTCCTTGGCCGCCGCGATGATGCCCTCGGCGATGACGTCGCACTTCATGATGCCGCCGAAGATGTTGACGAGCACCGCCTTGACCTGGGGATCCGCGAGGATGAGCTTGAAGGCCGCCGTCACCTTCTCCTTGTTCGCGCCACCGCCCACGTCCAGGAAGTTGGCCGGCGCACCGCCCACCAGCTTGATGGTGTCCATGGTGGCCATGGCCAGACCCGCGCCGTTCACCATGCAGCCGATGTTGCCGTCCAGCGCGATGTAGGCCAGGTCGAACTCCTTGGCCTGCGTCTCACGGGGCTCCTCTTCCGCGACGTCGCGGTACTCCAGCAGGTCCTTGTGCCGGTAGAGCGCGTTCTCGTCGAACGTCACCTTCGCGTCGAGCGCCACCACGCCGCCATCCTTCAGGATGACCAGCGGGTTGACCTCCACGAGCGCCGCGTCCGTCTCCATGAACATCCGGTAGAGCGCGGAGCAGAACTGCACGAACTTGTTCACCGTGGGGCCCGTGAGGCCCAGCCCGAAGGCCAGCTTGCGGCCCTGGAAGTCCAGGAAGCCCACCGCCGGGTCCACCGACTCGCGGAGGATCTTCTCCGGGTGGTGCTCGGCCACTTCCTCGATCTCCACGCCGCCCTCGCGGGACGCCATGAAGGTGATGCGGCTGGTGGCGCGGTCGAGCGTCACGCCCAGGTACAGCTCCTGGCCGATGGCAAGCCCTTCCTCGATGTAGACCTTGTGGACCGTCTGCCCTTCCGGGCCGGTCTGGATGGTCTTGAGCTTCATACCAAGCATCTGCTTGGCCAGCTCCTTCGCCTCCGCAGGGCTCTTGGCCAGCTTCACGCCGCCGCCCTTGCCGCGGCCGCCCGCGTGGATCTGCGACTTCACGACGACGACGGGCGTGGCCAGCGACTTCGCCGCGGCCTCCGCCTCGTTGGGAGAGAGCGCGAGGATGCCGCGCGGCGTGGGCACGCCATACTTCCGGAAGAGTTCCTTGCCCTGGTACTCGTGGATCTTCATCGAATCTCCGGGTGGGACGAGGGGAGACGGGGACGGCCCGGACGGGGCGTCAACGCCGGCCCTCATTGCGCAGAAAACGACGCTTGGCAAGGCCGTTTGGCCTCCAGCGTCGTCGCAGGACACCTGCCCTGCCCCGGACATAACCCCCGGTGTCCGGGAGGATGAGCCCACCTACAGCGCCCGGCCGCACGGCCATGGGATGGCCCGCCCGGAGCCAGGGCGGGCGTGCGCGCGCGGAAACGACCGCGGCCCCGCCCAGCGCCCGGTGGAGGGGCGCTGACACGGGGCCGCGAGGAAGCGCGAAGGGACGCGGGAGGACTACCCCGGACCGCTCGACGCCTTCTGCTCCTCTTCCTTGAAGAAGATGTCCTTGATCATCAGCTTGGTCACCTCGCGGTTCATCACCGCGATGGAGGTCGTGAGGGGGATCTCCTTCGGGCAGACCTTCACGCAGTTCTGCGCCTTGCCGCAGTCCTGGATGCCGCCGGGGCCCATGAGGGCGCGCGTGCGCTCCTCGGCGTTCAGCTTGCCCGTGGGGTGCATGTTGAACAGGCGGGCCTGGCTGATGGGCGCGGCGCCGATGAAGTCGTTGTCCAGCGTCACCTGGGGGCACGCCTCCAGGCAGCTGCCGCAGGTGATGCACGTGGACAGCACGTACATCACGGAGTGGTCCTTCTGCGACTGGCGCGGGCCGGGGCCCAGGTTGTACGTGCCGTCGACGGGGATCCACCCCTTCACGCGCTTGAGCGACTCGAACATACGCTCGCGGTCCACGGTGAGGTCGCGCACCACCGGGAACTTCTTCATCGGCTCCAGGGTGATGGGCTGCTCGAGCTTGTCCACCAGCGCGGAGCACGCCATGCGCACCCGGCCGTTGATGTTCATCGCGCAGCTGCCGCACACCTCTTCGAGGCACGCGGCGTCCCAGATGACCGGGGCGACCTTCTTGCCGTCCGAGGTGACGGGGTTGCGCTGGATCTCCATCAGGCAGGAGATGACGTTGGCGCCCTTGCGATAGGGGACCTTGAACTCGTCGAAGTGGCCCGGCTTGTTCGGGTCGTCCTGCCGCCAGATGCGGAAGGTGACGGTCTGGGTGCTGACGGCGCTGGCCTGTGCGGTGTCCATGGTGCTCGAGCCCTTCCCTTCACTGCCAATTCAGGTAGCGGAAACCCGCGCCCAAGGTGCGCGCGCGGGCCCGGAAAAACTGTCGCTCCGCCTACGCGTACCAGCGCGGCTCGGGGTCCAGCACCGGCGTCTTGATCTCCTCGTAGGAGATCTGCGGGCCCTGGGATGCGTAGCTGGCGATGGTCGTCTTCGCCCACTTCTCGTGGCGCTTGCGCCACAGGTCCATCCACTGCGGATCCTCGCGCGGATCCTTCGACTTGGGCTCCGGCAGGGAGAAGTCCGGCTTGTAGTGGGCGCCGCGGCTCTCGTCGCGCAGCAGCGCGCTGGTGGCGATGACTTCGCCCAGCTCCAGCATGTTCCACACCTGGTTGGTGTACGACAGCGCGCGGTTGGCGACCACGCCCGTGTCCAGCACGTTGACGCGGTTCCAGCGGTCCTTCAGGTCGCGGATGCGCTCCACCGTCTTCTTCAGGCGGTCGTTGTAGCGCACGACGGTGCAGTTCTCCGTCATCACGTCGCCCAGCTCCTTGGCGAGCTGGTACGGGTTCTCCGGGCCGTTCATCTTCTTGATGGTGGCGAACCGGTCTTCCCAGTAGCGCTTCGCATCGTTGAAGTACTTCTCCGGCATCGCCGCCGCGCTGGTCGTCTGGTTCTTCGCGAAGGCCGCCATCGACGGGCCGCCGATCATGCCCGAGTAGATGCACGACAGGAGCGAGTTCGCGCCCAGGCGGTTCGCGCCGTGGAAGGCGTAGTCCGCCTCGCCCGACGCGTACAGGCCCGGGATGCGCGTGGACTGGTTCGTCGGGCTGCCTTCCACGGGGGTCTGCGTGCGCGGGTCGGCCTCGAAGTTCACGTGCAGGCCGCCCATGGAGTAGTGCATGCCCGGGAAGATGACCATCGGCGTGTGGCGCGGATCATCTCCGACGAACTTCTCGTAGATCTCCATGACGCCCTTGATCTTCGCGTCGAGCGTCTTGGCCGGGATGTGCGTCACGTCCAGGTACACGCCGTCGCGCCCGCCCAGGCCCATGCCCAGGTCGCGGCAGACCATGAAGATCTCCCGCGTCGCGACGTCGCGCGGCACGAGGTTCTTGTACTTGGGGTACTTCTCTTCCAGGAAGTACCAGCGCTCGCTCTCCGGGATGTCCCGGGGGGCTCGCACGTCGCCCTTCTTGCGCGGCACCCAGACGCGGCCGCCCTCACCGCGCACCGACTCGCTCATCAGGCGCAGCTTGTCCTCGCCCGGGATGGAGGTCGGGTGCACCTGGATGAACTCGCCGTTGGCGTACTGCGCGCCTTCCATGTACGCGCGGCCCGCGGCGGTGCCGGTGTTGATGATGGAGTTGGTGGAGCGCCCGAAGACGATGCCCGGGCCACCCGTGGCGAGGCACACGGCCTCCGCCGGGAAGGTGCGGATCTCCATGGTGCGCAGGTCCATGGCCACGCTGCCGATGCAGCGGCCGGACTCGTCCTTCACCGTGCCCAGCCACTCCCAGTACTCGTACTTGACGACCTTGCCCTCCGCCTCGTAGCGGCGCACCTGCTCGTCCAGCGCGTAGAGCAGCTGCTGGCCGGTGGTGGCGCCCGCGAAGGCGGTGCGGTTGTGCAGGGTGCCGCCGAAGCGGCGGAAGTCCAGCAGGCCCTCCGGCGTGCGGTTGAACGTCACGCCCATGCGGTCGAGCAGGTAGATGATGCCGGGCGCCGCGTAGCACATGCCCTTCACGGAGGTCTGCTCCGCGAGGAAGTCGCCGCCGCGCAGCGTGTCCTTCACGTGGATGTCCGGGTGGTCACCCTCACCCTTCGTGTTCACCGCGCCGTTGATGCCACCCTGGGCACAGACGGAGTGCGAACGTTTGACCGGGACGAGCGAGAGCACGTCCACCTGGTGACCCGCCTCCGCCAGCTTGATCGTCGTCATCAGCCCGGCGAGACCGCCGCCCACCACCGTGAATCGCGCTGCTGCCGCCATCATCGTCTCCTTGACTGCCAGACGCCGGGCCTGCCGCCGATGGGTCGCGCAAACCGCGCTTCGCGACACCCACCCGCTCCCGACCATCCAGTGCGAGTCCTACACGCTAGTTAACTTGGAAAAATACCGCCGCAACGACGGTGCACCCGGGGATAAGCCCGGATCATTCGCGGCATCAGGTCGTGGCCCGCCGGCAGCATCCGGCGGGCCCGACCGACCGATGCGGCAGGGCTACAGCTTGACGAGCTCGACCGTCTGCTTCACCGACTCGTAGGACTTCTTCAGCTCGGCCTTCTCCGCGTCGTTCAGCTCCACGGTGATGACCTTCTCCACGCCGCCCGCGCCGATCTGCACGGGCACGCCGAAGAAGAAGTCGCTGATGCCGTACTGGCCCTTGAGCATGGCCGCGGCCGGCAGCACGCGCTTGCGGTCGAACAGGAAGCTCTCCGCCATGGCGATGGAGGAGGCGGCCGGCCCGAAGTAGGCGCTGCCCGTCTTGTACAGGCCCACCAGCTCCGCGCCGCCCTTACGGGTGCGGTCGATGATGGCGTCCAGCTTGTCCTTGGCGATGAGCTGGGTGAGCGGCACGCCGCCCACGGTGCTGTGGCGCACGAGCGGCACCATGTCGTCGCCGTGGCCGCCGAGCACCAGCGCCTCCACGTCACGGATGGAGGAGCCCAGGGCCTCCGCCACGAAGCACTTGAAGCGGCTGGTGTCCAGCACGCCCGCCATGCCCACGACCATGTTGTCCGGCAGGCCGGCGATCTTGTGGAGCGCGTACACCATCGCGTCCAGCGGGTTCGCGACGTTGATCACGAAGGCGTTGGGGGCGTGCTGCTTGATGTTGCCCGCCACGTCCCGCATGATCTTCAGGTTGACGTCGAGCAGGTCCTCGCGGGTCATGCCCGGCTTGCGGGGCACGCCGGCCGTGATGATGATCACGTCCGAGCCCGCCACGTCCTTCCAGTCCGTGGAGCCGATGACGCGGCTGTCGTAGCCGTCCACCGCCGACAGCTGGTTGATGTCCAGCGCCTTGCCCTTGACCAGACCTTCGGCCGCCGGGATGTCGTAGAGCACGACGTCGCCGAGGTTCTTCTGGACCGCGAGCAGCGCCAGGTTGCCGCCGATCTGGCCGCCGCCGATGAGGCCGATCTTCTTCTTGCGATTCTGAGCCATGGTTTCGCCCTCCTGATTCGGGGTGGGAACTACATGTGCTTGATGATGGCCTGACCGAACTCCGAGCACTTCACCTCGGTCACGGCGTCCTTCGTCTCCAGCTTCATCAGTCGCGCGAAGTCGTACGTCACCGTGCGCGCGGCGATGGCGCGGTCCATGCCCTTGATGATCAGGTCCGCGGCCTCGTGCCAGCCCAGGTGGCGCAGCATCATCTCACCGGAGAGGATGACCGAGCCCGGGTTCACCTTGTCCTGATCCGCGTACTTGGGCGCCGTGCCGTGCGTCGCCTCGAAGACGGCGTGGCCGGTGACGTAGTTGATGTTGCCGCCCGGCGCGATGCCGATGCCGCCCACCTGCGCCGCGAGCGCGTCCGACAGGTAGTCGCCGTTGAGGTTCAGCGTGGCGATGACGTCGAACTCGTCCGGACGCGTCAGCACCTGCTGCAGGGTGATGTCCGCGATGGAGTCCTTGACGAGGATCTTCCCCGCGCCCACGGCCGCCTTCTGCTCGGCGTTGGCGGCGTCCTCGCCCTTGGCGGCCTTGGTCGCCTCCCACTGATCCCAGGTGTAGACCTTGTCACCGAACTCGCGCGCGGCGAGGTCGTAGCCCCACTTGCGGAACGCGCCCTCGGTGTACTTCATGATGTTGCCCTTGTGGACGATCGTCACGCTCTTGCGCTTGAGGTCCACGGCGTACTGGAGGGCGGCGCGCACGAGGCGCTCGGTGCCTTCCTTCGACACGGGCTTGATGCCGATGCCCACGTCCGCGGCGAAGCGGATCTTCTTCGCGTCCTTGGGGAACTCGGCCTGGAGCCAGCCCAGGAACTTCTTCGCGGCCTCCGTGCCGGCCTCGAACTCGATGCCCGCGTAGATGTCTTCCGTGTTCTCACGGAAGATGACCATGTCCACCTTCTCCGGCTGCTTCACCGGGCTGGGCACGCCCTTGAAGTAGCGCACCGGCCGCAGGCAGACATACAGGTCGAGCATCTGGCGCAGCGCCACGTTCAGCGAACGGATGCCGCCGCCCACGGGCGTCGTCAGCGGGCCCTTGATGCCCACCAGGTAGGAGCGGAAGGCCTCGACCGTCTCGTCGGGCAGCCAGTTGTTCACCTGCTTGAAGGACTTCTCGCCGGCGAGGACCTCGTACCAGGAGATCTTCTTCTTGCCGCCGTACGCCTTCTCCACCGCCGCGTCGAACACGGCCTGCGAGGCCTTCCAGATGTCGCGGCCGGTGCCGTCGCCCTCGATGTAGGGGATGATCGGGTTCGCCGGCACGTTCAGCTTGCCGTTCTGCAGGGTGATCTTCTCGCCAGAGGGAGGCGCCATGAACGCAAACTCCTGATTGGGACCGTGTATTGGAGGCGGCGGATAGTCCGGAACCCGCCCCCGGTCGTCAAGGAGTTTGGCCGCGCGGGGCCGCGTTTGGGCACACCCCAAGTGCGCCGCGCTTATCGCAGCCAATGGGTCCGCGAAGCAGGGCCGTTTCTTCCGGGGCTTCCGGTTAGAAGCTCGCGAGGCCGGGCGCGGGGAGCTGGATGCTCACGCCCGTACCCTCCTCAAGCCGCTCTACCGACAGCTCGCCGCCCATCGCGTCCACCAGCTCGCGCGCGCGGGCGAGCCTCCGGTGGGTGCTCCCCACGCGCAGCGGGGACAGCACCACCGAGCGCAGCTCCCGTTCGGACAGGGCCACACCCGGCATCACCACCTGGAAGCGCGGGCCCACGTCCCCGAAGTCATCCGGGGGATCCACCACCACCCTCACGGTGGAAGCGCCCGGCGTCGCGGTGTCCGTCGCATGGGCGATGAGCAGCAGGAAGACCTGCTCCAGCCGGCGGCGGCTGACCCGGGCGATCACCGGATCCTCCGGGACCTCCAGCACCACCTGCACGCCGTGCAGCCGTCGCGTGGCGTCCAGCAGCCCCAGGGCGTCGCGCGCGGACAGCGCCACGTTCACCTGGAAGACGTCCGGGAGATCCACCGACTCCAGACCCTGACCGCCGGGCGGCGTCACCTCGTCCCCCGGTGAGCCCTTCGCATCGAGCGCTGCGCTCATTCGCGTCTCCCCTCCCCTGACCCTGGAGCGCCCACCATACCGGCCCCCTCTGACAGGCGTCCATTGCCCGACCGGCCGAGATCGATTCTCAGATTCAGTTTTGGCGGCTTTACAGCTATGCGCCATCTTGCCGGTGAAGATGCGCCTGTGGGTACGTACTGCTCCTCGGAAACCCCGTAGTTTCCTGGTCAACTAGGACCCAGGGTGAGTCACCCGGCGGCCCCGAAAAACAGCCAGGGTATATAAATTCGATTTGACTGTTACGAGCGAACTCCTCATGATGGGTACCCAGAGTCCAGAGCCGTCAGCGTCTTCATCGGATCAGGGAGGAAGTGTTGTGCTCGCAACATCGCCGACCATCAATGGTGTCGCTGCTCGCAAGAGAGGAGTCCTGACGATGGATGGAGGGATCCCGGCGTCCACGAAGTTCCGGTATGCGTTCGAGTTCGGCAGTGGCGATGCGCTGCGCAACGTGATCCCCCTCCCTCCTGCTGAAGCGGCCCTGGATGACTCGGGCTATTCGCTGCATGGCACCGGCCCCACGGCCATCACCTGCGCGCTGGGCAGCCCGGAAGCGGTGCTGGGTGAAGTGACGCGGCTGAGCCCCACGGTGGTGTGGGTGGCCCCGCGCGAGGCCAAGGTCGACACGTCCGAGGCGCGCACCTTCCCGGTGTACCTGGCCTTCAATGGCATCACCGTCGGGCCGCTCAACGGCGCCTTCATCCACACGGACGCGGACGTGCCGCACGCTCCGGTGGGGCTGCAGCTGGTGGGCGTGACGCTGGAGCAGGGCCGGGAGATCCTCGCGTTCCTGGCGGACGCGCTGCGCCGGGGCGTGGCGGAGCCGGCCGCGTCCGCGCTGCCGGTGCAGGACACCATCGTGGATCCGGAGCGGATCCGCTCCATCTTCGGGGCCATCTGCGCCTCCGGGAACAAGGGCGTGCTGCGCCGCCAGGGCCGCGTGGTGCGCATGGTGCTGGAGCGCTACCACACCGCCACCAATGAGCTGGAGTGGAGCACCGAGGAGCCCACCCCGGACTGGGGCGACCCGGCGTACGACATCGACGTCATCGGCTACAACTCCGCCTACCGCATGCGCGCGGAGACCGGCCGGGGCGAGGGCGACCGCCTCTTCACCACCCTGCCCGAGCAGCTGTTCCGCATCCGTCACCGCTGGCACCGGCGCGTTCCGGCGCCCGAGGGCGTGCGCGCGCGCTTCCACCACCCGCTGTGGCGGGAGCTGGGCCTGATGCGGCGCGAGGTGCTGGACCTCTCCTTCTCCGGCCTGTGCGTGCGCTGCATGCCGCAGGACCTGATGTTCCCGGGCCTGCTGCCGCCGCTCATCGAGCTGGAGCTGGGCGAGGGCCAGACGGTGAGCGTGCGCGGGGAGATCCGCTTCGTCAGCAGCGTGCGCGCCGACGGCAGCGTGCTGTGCGGCCTGAGCGTGCTGCCCTACTCCTCCGACGAGGCGCGCTGGGTGCGCTTCGTGTCGCAGACGATGTCCCCCGCGACGCGCACCAGCGAGGGGCTGGTGGATCAGCTCTGGGACCTGTTCAACCGCTCCGGCTTCTTCAGCCTGGGGGGCAGCTCCCCGGAGGAGTTCGAGGAGCTGAAGCTCAACTTCGCGTCGCTCGCCAAGCGCGCCGCGGAGGTGCCGCAGCTGTTCTGCCAGGCGGTGTGGCCGTCCGAGCGCGGCATCGAGGCGACGCTGTCCTTCACCAAGCCGTACCGTCACGCGTGGCTGGGCCACCAGGTGGCGAAGCGGCCCGGCAAGCCGCCGCCGGGGGTGCAGGAGGCGGGGCAGATCATGCGCGACATCTACCTGCGCACGTTCGAGCACCCGCAGAGCGACCCGGACTTCCACTGGGTGATTGCCTACGTGGAGGCCTTGAACCCGTGGATCGCGAAGGCGCACGTGCGCTACGCGGAGCGCCAGATGGCCTCCGGTTCGGGCCTGGCGTACACGCGGAAGATCCAGAAGATGAAGGCGTTCAGCCACGAGCTGAGCGGCCGCGACCACCGCGAGTTCGACGTGGGCCCCGCCACCGACGGCGAGCTGAGCCTGCTGGCCGCGTCCGTCGCCCGCCAGTTCCCGAACTGCTACGTGGAGTCGTTGGACCTGACGCGGGACCGGCTGGACATGACGCCCGTCACGCAGAAGTGGAAGAGCTTCGGCATGGAGCGCGAGCGCGCCATCCTTGTGGCCCGCCGCAATGGCATCCCCTACGCCGCCGCCGTGATGGAGCTGGGGCAGCTGGGCGCCAACCTCTTCCGCCTGCTCGACAACACCCGCATGTTCTCGCTCGTCGAGGACGGGACGCGCGCCTACGCGGCCCTGATGGACGCGGCCCGGCACTGGTACCTGGAGCGCCGCCGCCCCTCCTTCCTCTACCTGCGCGAGGACGAGGGCGGCAGCTACGTGCAGGAGTGCGGCCTGCACGACGGGCCGGACCCGTACATGTGGATCATCTCGTCGAAACTCGTTCCCGACTTCCTTGAGCACATCAGCGAACTCACCATCGGGCGCCGCGGTGCCCACTCCCGTTGAGGACAACCCCCCATGAGCAAGCCCCTCGTCGACACGCAGTACCTCCCCCACGTCTCCGATGTCCGCCACGTCCTTGCGTCCGGCCCCCACGTGACGACGCTGCTGGATGAGAACGTGGACCCCGCCCTGCTGGAAGGCTTCCTCATCCAGCTGTGTGCCCTGGGCGTGTACATGACGGAGCCCGTGGACGGATGGATCCGCCGCGCCGGTGAGGCCTGTGTCCGCGTGGAGGGCCTGGAGGAGGTCGGCCGGCAGCTCATCTCCCACGCCAAGCACGAGGCCGGTCACCACCTGATGATGGTGGAGGACACCAAGAGCCTCGTGGCCGGGTGGAACAAGCGCCGCATGCCCAAGCTGGACGCGGAGCAGCTGCTCGCCCAGGCGCCCACGCCGGCCATGCAGGAGTACCGGCAGATCCACGAGGAGACCATCAGCGGCGCCATGCCGGGCGCGCAGGTCGCCATCGAGTACGAGATCGAGAACCTGTCGGTGGTGTTCGCCCCCCGCCTCATCGAGCAGTGCAAGCGCGTGCTCGGCGCGGACGTGATGAACTCGCTGACCTTCATCAAGGAGCACGTGGAGCTCGACGTGGGCCACACCGCCCTCAACGAGGTCATGCTCAACAAGCTGCTGGGCCAGAAGCCCGAGCACGCGGTCACCATCGGCAAGACGGGCGCCCGCGCGCTGGACATCTACCTGCGCTTCTACGGCGACTGCATGGAGAAGGCGAAGCGGATGCTCCAGGTCGCCGCGGCCTGAAGCAGTTCGTGACCCGGGCTCCGCTCAGGCCCCGAGCGAGGAGATCCGGCGCGGCACGCGGCTGCCCCGGCGCGTGAGCGGACGGACCGCCTGCTTCAGCGTGGCGTGGAGCTGCGCGACGCCCGCGCGGTTCGTGGCGCCGTAGACGTACCGGTCCGGCCTCAGGACGACGAGGTCGGCCGCGTGCTGGGCGAACCACGCGCCCAGCTTTCCTTCCAGGTCCACCACCTCGCCCGCGCGCCCCACGCCGGAGCGCGCCGCGGGTGCCACCGACAGCCAGGTGCCTCCGATGTCCTCCGCCAGGGCCTTCGCGGCCTGCTGCACGTCGGCGGGCGCACCCGGCCGCGTCAGCACCGCGAAGCGCTGGCCGATGACGTCGTCGAGCGGGCGCTCACCCTCCTCGCCGTGCTCCACGCGCGGCTGCGGGAAGTAGGCGCCCTCGGCGGCCTGCTTGGACTTGCCGCGCTTGCCGCCGAAGAGGAACCCCTCCGCGTGGAAGAGGTTGGGCTTCATCTTGTATTCGCGGATGAACGGGCCGGTGACGGGCATCCGGTACAGCAGGTTGATGAACGCGTTGCGAGCGCGGGCCATGAGCGGGCCGCCCGAGGCGAGCATCGACCCCAGCGCGTCCGACAGGCGCATCATCTCCGCCGCGTGCGGCCGGCGCTCCACCTCGTAGGTGTCCAGGAGCGACGCGTCCGCGGCGCCGCCCAGCACGTGCGCGAGCTTCCAGGTGAGGTTCATCGCGTCGCGCAGGCCGGAGCAGAGCCCCTGCCCCAGGAAGGGCGGCATGAGGTGCGCCGCGTCCCCGAGCAGGAACACCCGGCCCACCCGCCACTTCTCCGCCATGCGGCTGTGGTAGGCGTACAGGTTGACGCTCTTCACCTTCACGGTGTCCGGATCGATGTACGGGGCGATGATGCCGCGCACGTACTCGGGGCTGCGCACGTACTCCAGATCCTGATCGGGCTTCACCACCGTGTCGAAGCGGATCTCGTCGTGCGCGGTGCGCGTCACGATGCCCACGATCTTCGGGCCGCACGGATAGTAGGTGAAGTCCGGCGCCGACGACGTCGTCTCCACGGAGATGGCCAGCGCGTGCGCGAGCGCCGTGGTGCCCTCCAGCTTGAGGCCCAGGCGGCGGCGGATGCCGCTCTTCGCGCCGTCGCACGCCAGCAGGTAGCGCGCGCGCAGCGCCGTCGTGCGGCCGGTGGCGTTCTCCTTCACGCGCACCGACACGCCGTCCTCGTCCTGCATGAAGGATTCGACCTCGTGGCCGCGCCACAGCGCCACGTGCGGGAAGCGCTCCAGGCCGCGCAGCAGCGAGGCCTCCAGCCGCGGCTGGTTGAACAGCGACCCGATGAAGTGCCCGTTGGGCCGCTCCACCTTGGTGAAGTCCACCTCCGCCAGCACGCGCATCTCGTCGTCGACGTAGGACATCTTCAGGCACGGGTGGAAGCCCGGCCCCAGTTCGCCCGTGAGGCCGGCGGCCTGGAAGATGCGCTGGGCCTCGTCGTCCGCGTTGATGGCCCGCGACTGCGTGTGAGGGACGGTCTCCTTCTCGATGACCACGGTGCGCAGCCCGTACTGCCCCAGCAGGTTCGCCGCCATGGCACCCACCGGGCCGCTTCCGACGACGATCACATCAACAGATTCCGGAGCCATTACTCCCCTCCCGTTGTGTGCGAGCTGATCAGGATCCAACCGTGCGACCCAACGATCGAAGCCCCCCTCGATCGTAGTTAAGGCGACTGACAACCCCCTGCAACCCCACGGCCTGGAGACGCTGTCTCAACGTGATCCGGGTCGTCCGCCCTCCGGGCGAGGACATCGCCCGGGCGGCCGTGCATACCGCCCACTTATTAAAACGCACCCCTCTGAAAACCTTGCATGTCTGCCCATGCCTTCGTGCGTGTTTTCCCCTACGCCCACGAGTGAAGGCCGGATCGCCTGCCACCCATGTCGCGCTTTCCTGCAAGGCTTCAAAGTTGCGCGCGTGCCGGACGAATTCATGTCTGGTTTGAGACTTCGCGCGCGTGCATGTGTGCCAATACACCCGGTGCGCGCCTCTTGTGCGTTGTCCCGGACTGCGCGACAGTGACGGGGACGTCTCCCCCTGAGCCCCTTGGAGCGCCCAGCGATTATGCCCAGACTGCAACTTTTCGAATTAGAGGATCAGCCCTGGTTCCCCAAGGTCCTTCGCCGTGGGGTGACGGACTTCCTGGCGTACGTCTGGAGCCTGTCGGACGACCGCTACGTGGAGTTCGTGCGGCGGCTGAAGGGCGCGATGGCGGCGATGGGCGAGACGCAGCTCTTGGACATGGCGTCGGGCAGCGCGGGTCCGGTGCCGAAGCTGCTGGAGATGCTGGAGACGCAGGAGAAGTACACCGCGACGGCGCTCTTGACGGACCTGTACCCGGAGGTGTCCGCGTTCGAGAAGGTGAAGGCCGCGCACCCGGGCCGCGTGGACTACGTGACGACGCCGGTGGACGCGACGGCGGTGCCGGCCTCGTTCAAGGGCTTCCGCATCATGTGCAACTCGTTCCACCACCTGCCGCCGGACCTGGCGCGCAAGGTGCTGGCGGATGCCGTGGCCCAGCGCCGGGGCATCGCCATCATGGAGTTGGTGGAGCGGCGTGGGCCGGCCATCGCGATGACGGCGGCGGCCCTGCTCAACGTGCCGCTGGCGACCCCGTTCATCCGCCCCGTGCGCATGGACCGGCTGGCGCTCACGTACCTGATGCCGCTCATCCCCATCGCGGCGGCGTTCGACGGCGTGGTGTCCTGTCTGCGGACCTACTCCATCGAGGAGATGCGCGAGCTCACCCATGGCCTGAGCGACGACTACATCTGGGACATCGACCGGCTGACAAATGAGGGGAACCCCTTCGGCCTGATGATGCTCATCGGCCGACCAGCCAATCCCTCCCAGGCCTGAGACGGGTGTCGGAAGGCGGGCAGTGACGCCTCGGGTCAACGCGAGGCGTCGTGCTTTCCGGTTTTGAAGGACGTTCAATGGGCGCTCCCTCAAGGAGGAGCACGCTCATGGAATGGCTCGAATTCAAGCGCTGGTCTCCGGAAGTCCAGCACGCGCTGGCACTGCAGGCGGCCCGGTTGGGCCAGACGGCGATGCACGCCGAGCCGCCGCGGCCGTCCGCGACGATGCTCGCGGCGCACCGGCTGTGCACGCTGCTGCGTCAGTACCCGCGCACGAACCCCTGGGGCCACCCCGCCTCGGAGTGCTGAACCCGGGACGCCCCGGCCCGTCCGTGAAGCCACGGGCGGGGCCGGAGCGCCGGACGCGTCAGGAGCCCGTGGGGGTCCACTCCACGCGCAGGCTCTGGATGGAGCGCAGGGTGAGGTTCTGCATGGGGCGGAAGTCCGGGTTCGGCGCGAGCCGCAGGTCCGGCATCTGATCCAGCAGCAGGTTGGTGGCGATGAGGGCCTCCTGCCGCGCGAGGGGCGCTCCGATGCAGAAGTGGATGCCCCGGCCGAAGCCCAGGTGCGACGGGTGGTGGCGGGAGATGTCGAAGCGGTCCCCGTCCGGCAGCAGCGCGGGGTCACGGCTTCCGGACGCGTAGAGCAGCAGCAGCCGCGAGCCCTTGGGCAGCGCGACGCCCGCGAGCTCCACGTCCTCCGTGGTGGTGCGGATCATCCCGTGCGAGACGGAGTCGAAGCGCAGCGTCTCCTCGATGAGGTGGGGCACGAGCGAGCGATCCTCGCGCAGCCGCTGCCAGAGGCCGGGCTGGAGCAGGGCCTGCTTCCAGCACTGGGAGAGCAGCGCGGTGGTCGTCTCATGGCCCGCCGCCAGGAAGCTGCCGGCGATGGCGATGATCAGCTCCGGCAGCGTGAGCGCCTCACCGTCCGCGTCGGTGGTGACCAGGTAGCTGACCAGGTCGTCGCGCGGTTCGTCGCGCCGGCTGGCGATGAGGCGGGCGACGTAGTGCTGGTAGGTGACCCAGCTTCGCGCCAGGGGCGGCTGCTCCTCCGCGGGGACGCGGGTGAAGATCATCCGGAAGAAGTCGTCGCACCAGCGCTTGATGTCCGCCATGTCCTCCTCGGGCACGCCCACCATGCCCAGGATGACCCGCACGGGCAGCGGGTACGCCAGCTGCGTCACCAGATCCGCCTGGCCGTGGTGCACGAACGCGTCGATGAGCTCCTGCGAGAAGGTCCGGATGGGGACGTCCTGCGCGGCGATGCGCTGCGCGGAGAAGCCCCGGCCCATCAGCTTGCGCAGCCGGTTGTGCGTGGGCGGATCCGAACTCAACAGGCTCTCCGCCAGAGGGTAGCCCTCGGCGAGCACCGCGAGCGTCTCCGGGGCCAGCACCGAGCCGACGCTGCCCATGTCCGCCGAGGAGAAGCGCAGCGGATCCTTCAACACGTGGCAGATGTCGTCGTAGCGGCTCACCAGCCACATCCCCAACATGGGGTTGAAGCTGACGGGCGCGTCCCGTCGCAGCTCCGCGTAGAACGGATGCGGATCCTCGACGTGAGGGCCCACGAACGGATTGTACTGAGCACCCAGATGGGGGCACTTCATCGCGCCGGAGGCCTTGTTGCCCTGGGCTTCGATACGAACCACTTCGGACTGCGCTTCCGACTTCACTGCTTCCACTGCGTTACTCACCGAGAGCTCCCAGAATGCCCCCCACGGTGAACAACTCTAGCCCGACCTGACAGGTCAACTCAGCGAGTCTTCGAAGCCCCACATATTTCGCGGACGGGTGATTCAAGACCCTGCTTGAAACACCGCCTGAGACATCGCGCGCTTGCGGAGGACGGGGCGCTCCACCTTGCTCATGGCGTTGCGCGGCAATGTTTCAAGTGCGACAAAGTGCGCAGGCACCTTGAAGCGCGCGAGGGACTGGCGGCACCACGCGTCCAGGTCCTCGGGCAGCACATGGCCGGGGCGCAGGACGACGAAGGCCACGGGGACCTCCCCCCAGTGGGGCTCCGGCACGCCCACGACCGCGGACTCCGCGATGGCCGGGTGGTTGGCGAGCACCGCTTCGATCTCCGCCGGGTAGAGGTTCTCCCCCCCGCGCACGATGAGGTCCGTGCGGCGCGAGAGGAGCGTGAGGCGTCCGCGCGCATCGGTGACGCCCACATCCCGGGTGCGCAGCCAGCCGTCGTGGAAGGCGTCGCGCGTGGCGTCGGGCTGGTTCCAGTAGCCGGCCATCAGCGTGGATCCGCGCACCTCTACGTCCCCCTCCTGGCCCACGGCGAGCGTCGCGCCGTCCGTCCCGACGATGCGCACCTCCAGGCCCGGCAGCGGAGGGCCCGCGGTGCGTCCATCCGCTTCGTCGGGGCGCTCCGTGGTGACCTGAGAGCAGGCCTCGGTGAGGCCATAGGTCTGGAGGGCCCGCAGGCCGGCTGCCCGGGCCCGGGTGAGGAGGGCCGTGGGGACGGGGCCGCCCCCGATGAGCGCGCACCGGAAGGTGTCCGGCAGTCTCCGGTCCGCGCGGGCGTCCAGCACCCGCTCCAGCGTGGTGGCGACGAAGCTCGCGTGCGAGGCGCCCTCCACGTCGATGGCGCGGTTGACCGCGTCCGCGTCGAAGCGCTCGTGCAGGAGCAGGCAGCCCCCCTCGTAGGCGGTGCGCGTGAGCATGGCCAGGCCGCCGACGTGGAACAGCGGCAGCGTGCCCAGCCAGCGCGGCGCGGGGTGCGGGCCCAGGTTCAGGGCGGAGGCCCGGCACGAGGCGCGGAACGCCGCCTCCGTGAGCACCGCGCCCTTGGGCCGCCCCGTCGTCCCGCTGGTGAAGAGGATGACGCGCGGCGTGTCCGCTTCCCATTCCGGGGGCCGGGAGGAGGACGCGGCCTCGCGGTCCGGGAACGCCTCCAGCGACTCCGCGCCGGGGAGCCTGTCTCGCAGGGGTTCGAGCGCCAGCGTGAGCCGGGGCGCCACGGCGTCCACCAGGGGCTCCAGCTCCGCGCGGGTGAGCCTTGCGTTGAGCGGCGCGAACACCGCGCCCACGCGGCCCAGGGCCCAGAAGAGGAACGTCACCGCGGGGTGGCTCGTCGACAGCAGCGCCACTCGGTCACCCTGCCCCATGCCTCGTGCCTCCAGCGTGGCGGTCCAGCGCGCCACCTCTCCGTCCAGCTCCCCGAAGGTCCAGCCGCGCCCCGCGAAGCGCAGGGCCTCCGCCTCTGGGTGCCGCCGCGCACCTTCGTGGATGGGGCAGCCGACGCGCATCTTCAGGGCACCCCGATGAGCTCCGGCGTCAGCCCCAGGCCCGGCACGTCATGCAGCCGCAGGAGGCCCCGCTCCGGGCGGTAGGGATGATCCTTCGGCTCGTCCGCGAAGAGCCGCCCCACCGCGAGTCCGGACGCGAGCTCTCCCGACGGGAGCGCGGAGGCCAGGTGCGCGGCGCCCGCCCGGGCCACCACGCCGTCGAGGGAGCTGCTGACATAGGCGTGCATGCCCAGCCGGGCCGCGCGCAGGGCCACCACCATGGAGGGCAGCAGCCCTCCGAGCACCATCGGCTTGAGCACCACCGCGCCCACCACCGGCCCGCCGCCCAGGTCCATCGTGAGGAGCGCGCGCACGGCCGCGGGCGAGGCGAGCGTTTCATCCGCGGCGATGATGCACGGCGCGCGTCGCTGCACCCGCCACAGCGCCTGCAGGTCCTCCGGGGGCGTGGGCTGCTCCACCAGCTCCAGTTCGTACCAGCCCAGGCGATCCAGGGCGCGGTTGGCCTCGGGTTCGGTCCAGCCGCCGTTCGCGTCCAGGCGCAGGCGCACCCCGGGCCCCACCGCCGCGCGCACGGCACGCACCCGGGCCTCGTCGGCGTCCAGCGTGCGGCCGGCCACCTTCAGCTTCAGCGTCTGGAAGCCTTCCGACACCGCGTCCCTCGCCTCCTGGGCGAGCTCCTCCGGGGCCTCCGCGCTCAGCAGCGCGTTCACCAGCACCTCCGGCCGCGCCTCCTCCGCGAGCAGCCAGCACAGGGGCACGCCCTTGCGCTGGGCCAGCAGGTCCAACAGGGCCAGCTCCAGGCCGTGCTGCGCGGCGGGGACGTGCTCCTCCGGATCGAAGGGACGGATCTTCGCGCCCAGGGAGCGGGACGCGTCACCGGGCGAAGGCGCGAGCGTGGCCTCGATGCCTTCGATGCTGTCGTCCAGGGACTGGCCCTGGAGCGCGGCCAGCCAGTCGCGGAGCACCTGGTGCGTGGTGGCGAGGGCTTCCGTGCCGAACTCCGGCAGCGGCATCGCCTCGCCCTGCCCCACGTGGCCGTCCTCGTCCGTCAGACGGACGAGGAAGCCTTCGCGCGTGGTGTAGGTGCCCTTCGCCGTCTTCAGCGGACGGGCCATCGTGAGTCGCAGGGGGGTGAGCTTCGCCTCGGTGATGCGCATGAGCTCCTTCAGCGCAGGAACAGCCCCAGCGCGAACAGCAGCCCGAACACGAGCTGCAACCGCGCCGTGGCACCCAATGCGGGGTTGAGTGCCGCACCTTCAGACTTCAACATCAACTTCAGTGGCGGCGCCACCAGCGGGAGGCTCAAGAGCGGCAGGAACACCCAGGCGCTCGCCAGCCCGCGGGCGTACAGCACGAAGGGGGTGGCGTAGGAGGCCACGAGCAGCAGCACGTACTCCGCCCGGCCGAAGCCCGCGCCGAAGCGGACCACCACCGTGCGCTTGCCGGCCTTCACGTCCGTGCTCGCGTCGCGCTGGTTGTTCACGACGATGAGGCAGGTGCCGATGGCGCCCACCGGCAGCGACGCCCACCAGGCCGCGGGCCCCACGACGCCCGCCTGCACGTAGTACGTGCCCGTCACCGCCACGACGCCGAAGAAGATCAGCACGAACAGGTCGCCCAGCCCGTGGTAACCCAGCGGGTAGGGACCGCCCGTGTACGCGTAGCCGCACAGGAGCGACAGCACGCCGATGACCACGATGGGCCAGCCGCCCACCGCGACGAGGTACAGGCCCACCAGCGTCGCCAGCGCGAAGCACGCGAGGCCCCCCATCAGCACCGTGGCCGGGGCGATGAGGCCGCTCTGCGTCACGCGCTTCGGGCCCAGGCGCTCGGCGGTGTCCGCGCCCTTCTTGAAGTCGTAGTAGTCGTTGATGAAGTTGGTGCCGATCTGGATCAGCACCGCGCCCAGGAGCGCCGCGAGCGCCGGCAGGAGGCGCCCCACCCCTTCGCCATACGCCAGCGCGGTGGCCACCAGCACCGGCACCGCGCCCGCCGTCAGCGTCTTCGGGCGCACGGCCATCAGCCACGTCTTCAGCGTGGGCCGGGGGGGAGCGGCGTCGGAGGGACTGGAGACCAGGGTGCTCACGAGTGGGCGGCCTCTCGCGCCAGGATGACGGGTTCGAACTGCGGCGCTTCGTACCAGGGCGTCTGCAGGAACGAGAGCACTTCCCGGACGTACTCCTCCGGCGCCTCCAGGTGCGGAGCGTGCGCGCTGCCCGCGAACGCGTGGCGCCACACCACCGGCAGCTCCGTCGCCATGCGCCGGGCCAGGTTCGTGAACTTCGCGTCGTCGGCGCCGGTGAGCAGCAGCGTGGGCAACCGCTGGCGGTGCAGCGACGGCCAGTAGTCTGGCTGCACGCCCAGGCCCAGGCACTCCAGCGCCCCGGCGAGACCTTCCGCCGTGCAGGCCTGGCGGCGCTCCCGGAGCGCGGCCATCTGCGGGGCCGGAAGGCGGCGCAGTCCCTCGAAGAGCGGCAGCGCTTCCCAGCGGTCCACGAAGGCGTCCACACCGCGCGTGCGGATGAAGCCCGCGAGCTTCGCGTCCGCCTCGCGCCGCTCGGAGCGCTCCTGGCGGCGGTGCAGCCCCGGGGAGCCGCTTTCCATGATGAGCCGGCCGAAGCACTCTGGCGCGCTCACCGCGGCGGCCAGCGCCAGCCGCGCGCCCTGCGAATAGCCGAGCAGGTCCACCGGGCCGCCCAGCTCGCGCGCGAGGCGGATCACGGCGTCCACCGTCTCCAGGAAGCCCTCGCGCCCCGCCTTGTCGGGCAGCGGCGTGCGACCGTGGCCGGGCAGGTCCACCGTCACCACGCGCACGGAGCGGCCGAGCAGCGGCTTCAGATGCTCGAACGAAGCGCCGCTGCCGGTGAAGCCGTGCAGCGCCAGCAACGTGCGCGGGCCTTCGCCCCAGGTGTCATACGCAAGCGTCACGCCCATGGTCCTTCTCCCAGTGCGGTGGCCATCCGCGCGAAGAGGTGTCGGTGCTCGTCGACGTTGGTGGCGCGGTCGACCTGGACCTCCACGAGGTGCAGACCGCCCTCCAGCCCCGAGCGTACCGCCGCGCGCAGCGCCGTGGGAGTCGTGGGGCGATGGAACCGGGCGCCCGCGAGCGCCGCCGCGTGCGACAGGTCCACGCCGTGCGGCGTCCCGAAGAGCGTCTCGAACTCGTCCGGCTTCGCCGACTGCGCCAGCGGCAGGAACGAGAAGATGCCGCCCCCGTCGTTGTTCACCACGACGACGGTCAGCGGCACTCGCGCCCGCGAAGCCGTGAGCAGGCCGCCCACGTCGTGCAGGAGCGCCAGGTCGCCGGACAGCAGCACCGCGGGCCTTCCCGCCGCCGCCGCCACGCCCGCCGCGCTGGACACGATGCCGTCGATGCCGTTGGCCCCCCGGTTCGCCAGCACGCGCAGCGGCACGCCGCCCCCTTGAGCGAAGGCGTCCACCGCTCGGATGGGCATGCTGCTGGACACGAACAGGAGCGCGCCCGCCGGCAGCGCCGCCACCACCTCGCGCGCCAGCCGTGGTTCGGTCAGCGCGTCGGGGCGCTCCGCGAGCGCGGTCTCCAGCGCGTTGCGGGCCACGCGCTCGGCGCCCATGAAGCCCTGGGCCCAACGGCCGGGGCCTCGCGAGAGGCCCTGCGTCAGCGCGCGACACGCGAGCACCGCGGAGCCCTCCACCACGAGCGACGCGCGGTGCGGAGGGTCATACAGCGCGCCCTCGTCGCTGAAGACGACGACCTCCGCTTCGGAGCCGTCCATCCACTGCTGCGGGGACTTGGGCGTCAGCCCTCCGCCGAAGCGCAGGACGAGCGCCGGCTTGTGGGCCCGCGCGAACGGCTCGTGGCGCAACAGCGCGTCGTAGAGCGACACCGTCAGCGGGCCGCCGCCATAGCGCGCCTGCGACGCGGCTTCCGCGAACACCGGGTAGCCCGTCGCCAGGCTCAGCGCGGCGATGGCCTCCCCGAAGCCGTCGTCCTCGTCGCGAGGACCGCAGATGATGACACCCCGCTCCGTGGCGGCGATGCGCGCTCGCACGGTGTCCAGCGTGGACGCGTCCGGTGCCCGCGACGGCGGCTGGATGCGGGTGAGCGGCGCGTCCGGACGACCGTCCCGCGCGAGCGCCGACACCTTCTCCACGCCGAAGTCCTGCGCGATGGGCGCCAGCGGTTCGCGGAACGGCACGTTGAGCTGCACGGCGCCCCGGGGCGCGCGACACGCCGTCCCCACCGCACGGGCGGCCGTGGCCCTCAGGTGCGCGATGGCCGCGGTGCTCGACTCAGGCAGGCCCACGTCCGCGAACAGCCGCGCGAACTCGCCGTAGAAGCGCGCCTGCGGCACCGTCTGCGGAGCGCCCCAGCCCTGGAGCTCCAGCGGCCGGTCCGCCGTCAACACCACCAGCGGCACCTGCGCCATGGCCGCCTCGATGACGGCCGGATAGAAGTGCGCGCCCGCGGAGCCGCTCGTCGCCACCAGCACCACCGGCTGTCGCGAGTGCTTCGCCATGCCGAGCGCGAAGAACCCCGCGCTGCGCTCGTCGATGACCGACCAGGTGTGCAGGCCCGGCGTGTGCGCG
Organism: Corallococcus llansteffanensis; assembly: GCF_003612055.1. GTDB lineage: Bacteria > Myxococcota > Myxococcia > Myxococcales > Myxococcaceae > Corallococcus > Corallococcus llansteffanensis. The sequence continues at coordinate 1,649 of NZ_RAWB01000037.1, read as the reverse complement.
CAGGCGAGCGCCAGCGCCGACGAGCGCGAGCCCGGGCACACCACCGCGTTCCGGACGCCGCCGCGCACCAGCTCCTCCAGCAGGGCGCGCGCCCACAACACGTTGAGGTTAGCGTCGGACGACATCCCCGCCCCCCAGTGCGCGCAGCATCGCCAGACTCTTCATCTCCGTCTCCCGCCACTCGGACTCCGCGCTGGAGCCCGCGACGATGCCCGCGCCCACGAAGAGCCGGGCATGCGCGCCGCGCACCAGCGCCGAGCGCAACGCCACCACCAGATGCGCGCGTCCCGGACCCACCCAGCCCACCGGCCCCGCGTACCAACCCCGATCCAACGCCTCGTGCTCCACCAGGAACGACAGCGCGCGCTCGCGCGGCGTGCCGCCCACCGCCGGCGTGGGGTGCAGCGCGGTGACGACCTGCGCGGTGTCCACGCCCTCGTCCAGCGTCGCGCGGATGCCCGTGCGCAGGTGCATCACGTTCTTCAGCGCGAGCACCGACGGCTGCGCGTCCGCGGACACGCTCGCGGCCACCGGCTGGAGCGCCTGGAGGATGTAGCGCACCACGGCCTCGTGCTCGCGCCGGTCCTTGTCACTGGCGTCCAGCGCCGCCTCGCCCCCCGGTGCCGCCGTCCCCGCGAGCGCCTCCGTCTCCAGCACCCGCCCGTCCACCCGGCACAGCGTCTCCGGCGTCGCGCCCAGGAAGCCCGTCCCGTCCGGCGCGCGGAAGAGGAACGTGGCGCAGCGGGGGTTCTGCTCGCGCAGCCGCGCCAGCACGTCCACGATGTCGAAGGGAGCGGGCCCCTCCGCGTCCATCGCCCGCGCCAGCACCACCTTGTGCAGGTGGCCCGTGGTGATGGCCTCCACCGCGCGGTCCACCAACGCCTCGAAGTCGTGCCGAGACGACGTCGTGCGCAGCGCCACCGGCGCACCCACCGCGTGGCGATAGGCCTGGGAGAACGACGCACGCACGCGCTCCAGCCGCGAGCGCACCGCGTCCTCGCCCCCTTGGGCTTCCGTGGCGAAGGCCGCGACATACACCGCGTTGTCCTCGCGCCACACCAGCACCTCCGGCAACGTCCAGCGCGCGAGCCCATGCGAACGCCACGCGCCATCCACCTGCCCCGTGGGGCTGAAGCGCATGCCGCCAAACCACGGCCCGGGCATGCGGACAGGCACGGGGCCCAGCCACCGCAAGGCTTCATGGCCCAGCGAGCCCAACACCGCCGGAAGCTCCGCCGCGACGTGCGCCTCGCGCACACCCGCCTCGCCCCACCCCGCGGCCGCCTCGCGGTCCACCGGGCGCTCCCAATACACGGAAGGAATGCCCAGGCTCCCTGCCCCGGCCAGGGGATCCACTCCCGCCAGAGGCATCATCCCGGCGACCCAATGCGGGCCCTCAGCGGGACTGAGCGGCGTCATCAGAAACTCTCCTAGAGGCCTCGCGGGCCATTACCTTCGATTGTCTTCTAAGCGATCTCGGCTATACATGCACCAAGGAGTTCAAAACCGCTTGAACTCCATCGAAGAGGGAGTCGCCGTGGGAGGCCAGCAAGCAGACGACCCAGCCTCGCGGCGTGAGCCGGGCGCACACCGCGTCCTGCGCGCGGCGCGTCCTGAAGGCACCCGGGTGCGCGTGGGTGGCGTGGAGG
>NZ_RAWB01000379.1 GCF_003612055.1 Corallococcus llansteffanensis | reverse complement strand
GCATCACGTGGCTGGAGAACACCACGCAGCAGCCCTGCGCCTTCAGCTTGCGCAACAGCGTGCGCACGGAGCGCGTGGCCATCACGTCCAGCCCGTTGGTGGGCTCGTCCAGCAGCACGTTGCGAGGGCCGTGCACCAGCGCGCGCGCCAGCGCCACCTTCACGCGCTCGCCCTGGCTGAAGCCCTCCGTGCGCCGGTCCGCGATGTCCTTCATCTCCAGGAGCTCCACCAGCTCCTCCACGCGCCCATCCAGCGTGGCGCCGGACAGCCCGTGCAGCTCGCCGAAGTACCGGGCGTGCTCGCGCGCGGTGAGGCGCGGGTAGAGGCCGCGCGCGTCGGGCAGTACCCCCAGCGCGCGCCGGGCGCCCTGCGGATCCTTCGCCACGTCCATGCCGTCCACGGTGGCGGTGCCGCTGTCGGGCCGCACCAGCGTGTAGAGCATGCGCAGCGTCGTCGTCTTGCCGGCGCCGTTGGGGCCCAGCAGGCCCGTGATGACGCCGTCCTCCGCGGTGAAGGTCACGTCCTCCACCGCCGTCACCTTGCCGAACTGCTTGTGCAGGTTCCTGGCTTCAATCATGGGCGAGCGGGTCCTGACCTACGGCACGGGGCCGGCGAAGGAGGTGAAGAAGGGCGGCCGCTTGAGGCCCTTCCCGCAGTCGGGCGTGAGGCCCTCCACGCTGCCGCGCGTGAGCACCTCCGCCATCAGCGAGCGCGCGCAGTCCGCGCCCACCGTGTTGTGCCCCAGCCCCGGCACCACCACGTGCAGGCTGTGCGTCAGCGTCTGCTTCGCCTGCTCGCCCCAGGTCGGCGGCGTCACCGGATCCAGCTCGCCGGAGAGCAGCAGCGTGGGGATGTCCGACGCCACCGGGTCGCGGAAGTTCTTCGGCACGTCCGCGACGGGCCACTTCGCGCACGCCTTCTTCACGTCCAGCGCCATGCGCGGGCCGAACCAGGTGCCCTTCGCCTCGCGCTCGGCGTCCGCCTCGGTGAAGAAGGGAGCGTCCTCCGCGCACACCACCGCGAGGAACATGCCCCGGCTGGTGGTGCGCGCCACCTCGTCGGTGAGCCCCAGCGACAGCGCCACGAAGGGCGTCCAGTCATCCTTCGCCGCCCGGTCCAGCATCAGCGGCACCAGCGACGCGACGTCCGGGCTGTAGAGCAGCGCGAACATCTCCGACACGAAGACGCGCCGGGTGAGCGTGAAGTCCTCCGGCACGCCCGTGCGCGGATGCGGCACGCGCACCTTCGCGGGCGCGGCCTCCAGCTTCGCGAGCAGTCCCTCCGTGCGGGTCCGCAGGTCCGGGTAGGCCTTCGCGCAGACGGCGTCCTTCGCGCACGCCTCCAGCAGCAGGTCCAGGGCGCGCTGGCCGTCACGCGCGGCGTACAGCGGCAGGTACTGCCCCATGGGGGCCACGCCATCCAGGATGGCCGTGCGCACGCGGTCCGGGTGCTGGCGCATGTACACCAGCGCCGCGCGCGTCCCGTAGGAGATGCCCCACAGGTTCACCTTCCGGTAGCCCAGCGCCGCGCGCACGTCGTCCAGGTCGTCCATGGCGATGGACGTGGTGTACAGCCGCTCGTCCGCGTCCCAGCCCTTGCGGCACTGGGGCAGCACGTCCGCGTCCTCGCGGTCCTCGAAGCGCGCCGCCAGGGACCCGCGCGAGGGATTGAGCGCCTCGCAGTCCAGCGGGTGCGAGTCCCCCGTGCCGCGCTGATCCACGAAGACGATGTCGCGCTGGCGGCGGATGCGGTCCAGCGCCGGCAGGATGCGCGTGCGCGAGGCCGCCTGGCCCGGGCCGCCCGCCAGGAAGAACAGCGGATCCTCCTGGGGCTGCGACGCGAGCGCGGGCACCACCACCACGCGCAGGGAGAGCTTGCGGCCCTTCGCCGCCGTCCGGTCCTCGAAGACCTCCAGCGTGCCGCACAGCGTCTGCGCGGCCACCCCGTCCAGCCGGCACGGCGTCAGGGCCATGTGCCGCACCGGGCCGGAGGCCCCCGCGGACTCGCCCGACGCGCGCGAGCAGCCCGTCAGCAGCGCCAGCAGCGCCAGCGCGAGCGGGACGAACCGGCCATGCCGGGGCCCGGCGGGGGCTCCCGGGGAGGTGGCGAGGGGGTGAGAGAAGATGCCACCTGTCACGGCGGGCCAACCTCCGGCACGGGGGAGACCCTGGCCGCATACCATTGGTGTGCCGAAGGTGCACCCACCCGCCAAGGGTCCGCTCGCGCGCCGGGATTGAATCCCGCGCGGACCGGGTGCGTCCTCTGCTACGCCCATGCCCATGAAGAAACGCGCGTTCCTGGTGTTCCTCGCCCTGTCCGTCTTCACGCTCAGCGGCTGCGCCGCGCTCCAGAGCCTCCTCAGTGGCGCCTTCAAGAAGCCCACCCTGCGCTTCAAGACGGCGCGGCTGGCCAATGCCTCGCTGTCGGACGCCACGGTGGACCTGGTGTACGAGCTGGACAACCCCAACAGCCTCGGCCTGAAGCTGGCGTCGGTGGACTACTCCTTCTTCGTGGAGGGCAAGCAGGTGGTCGCCGGCAAGCCGAAGAGCGGCGTGAACCTCAAGTCCAACGGCAAGAGCGAGCTCGTCTTCCCCGCCAACGTGCGGTTCGCGGACATCGCGCCGGTGGTGACGACGTTCCTCAACAAGGACGTGGCGGCCTTCAAGGCCCAGGGCTCCCTGGGCATCCAGACGCCCATCGGCATCGTCAAGCTGCCGCTGGAGAAGGAGGGCACCTTCGCGGTCCCCAAGATTCCCCAGGTGCAGTTCCAGGCGCCGCGCATCACGAACGTCACGCTGAGTGGGGCCACGGTGGAGTTCCCCCTCTCCATCACCAACCGCAACGGCTTCCCCCTGCCGGTGTCCGGCATCACCGGCGCCCTCAAGGTGGCGGGCGCGAGCGTGGGCAACCTGAACACGGGCAACCTGGGCATGCTGGACGCCAGCGGGACCAAGCAGGTGACGCTGCCCCTGACCATCAACTTCGCGAGCGCGGCGTCGGCGGCCATGGCCCTGCGCTCGGGCGGCAATGCGCAGGTGAGCCTGAACGGCAACCTGACCTCGGACGCGCAGTCCGTGCCCCTGAACCTGAGCCAGCTGGTCAACTTCAAGAAGTAGCTGACGGAGGGCATCCAGGGGAGCAGGCGGTGGGGGACACCGGGGATGTTGTCCCCGGACAGGGGAGCCGTTACGGTTGCGCCGCTTCCCCGAGGGCCCCCCGCCATGCGCCGCATCCTCTTCAAGTCCAAGATCCACCGCGCCACGGTGACGCAGGCCGACCTCGACTACGAGGGCTCGGTGACCATCGACCGCAACCTGCTCCAGGCCGCGGACATCCTCCCGTTCGAGAAGGTCGCGGTGTGGAACGTCACCCGCGGCACCCGGCTGGAGACGTACGCCCTGGAAGGGGAGGCGGGCAGCGGCGTCATCTGCATCAACGGCGCGGCCGCGCACCTCAACCAGCCCGGCGACCTCGTCATCCTCGCCACCTTCGCGGAGGTGGAGGAGGCGGAGCTGGCGAACTGGAAGCCCACCGTCGTGTTCGTGGACGGCAAGAACCGGGCGGTCCCCGGCCTCACCGAGGAAATCCCCGGGCCCGCGCGCCGTATTGCCTGAAGCCGCGGGCGCCGGCCTGTTTTGCCGGCCTCCCCCCTGTCTGCCATGCTCCCCGCCCTTCCCTGCAGGAGCGGGGGCGCGGCAGCCCCGCGTCCCGGAGGCGACGGCGCGATGAGGTGGACGTGGGTGGGTCTGACGGCCCTGGCGTGGGCGGCGGTGGGGTGCAGGTCCGTGGGCCCCTACCAGCGCGACCCCAACGACGAGGACGCGCTGTCCTCGAACGTGCCGGTCATCCGGGCGCCCCCGAAGGACCGCTGCGTCGCGCTGGGGAAGTCCTCCGTGCGCGGCAACTGCGATGACGCGCTCTACCTGGGCAGCGAGTACACGCGGCGCCTCGCGGTGGGCGACGAGGTCTGCCTGGAGGGGGGCTACGGCGAGGAGCCGGGCGCGGCGTGCAAGGCGCGCGCGGCGGTCATCGACACGGCGACCAACCGGGTGAAGCTGGAGGTGCGGCAGGCGCGCCCGGACTCGCGGTGGTTCAAGTCGGAGATGCGGCACGCCTGGTACGAAGAGGGCGCGCTGGTGGACCTGTACCTGGCCGAGCGGGGTTACTAGACACGAGGCACCCGGCCGCGAGCGCGGCCTCAAGGAGGAGGACATGGCCTTCTACGACGGCGTGACGGAGCGACTGGGCTTCATCAAGAAGCTGACCCCCGCGGAGCTGAAGAAGCTGGGGGCCCTGCGTCTGTCGGACCTCATCCAGCAGGAGGTGGGGCGGGCCAAGGTGCGCGTGGCGGCGCTGGAGAAGCGCTATCCGTCCGCGACGACCAAGGAGCTGGCGCAGCGGCTGGTGGACGAGAAGAAGAGCCTCGCGGGCATGGTGGGCGGCGTGAGCGGCGTGTTCGGGCTCATCTCCCTGCCGGCGGACCTGGTGTTCATGGCCTACCTGCAGATCATCCTGCTGACGGACGTGGCCACGCTCTACAAGGCGAACCTCAAGACGGACCGCGCGCGCGGCGAATTGATGGACCTGTTCGGCTACGCCAACGGGCTGGGGCCGCTGCACCGCTCCGGGCCGAAGGTGCTGGGGAAGCTGGCGGCGCTGCTGCTGGCGAAGGGCGGCATGTCCACGCTCGGCCGCGCCATGCCGCTGGTCGCCGCGCCCATCACCGCGTACTTCAACAACCAGCACATCCAGATGGTGGGCGAACAGGCCGTGCGCTTCTACGAAGGCTTCGACAAGGCCCACGCCAAGGCGAAGTCCGCGAAGCGCAAGGCGAGCGGGGCCTGAGCAGGGCATTCCTCCTACGTGATAGCGTTGCCTCCGCAATGCCTGACACGTAGGGGGGATGTCATTGATTCCACGCTCGGTTCTCGATTCCATCGCGCTCGTCATCACTCCGGAGCCGCCCGCGAGAACCGCGCGTTGGCAGGCGATGGCATCGCTTCTGGCACCCGGCCTGGCGCTGACCACCGCCAATGCCATTCCCATCAGTTCCTCCAAGAGCTTCTTCGTACGGGCCGCCAATGGGGGAGCGGCCTTCGTCGAGGCCCACGTCCTGGCGGTGGACGAGGACAGGGACCTGGCGCTCCTGGAGGTGACGCCTTCGGTGCTCGATGCCTCCGCGAGGCCTCTTGCGCTCCGACTTCCCTCCCAGGGAGCGGAGTGGCAGAGCATGGTGAAGCCCGGCAGAACGCATGAGTCTCCCCTGCAGCGGCTTTCTGGCACCGTGGGCCCGCTCATGCGGGATGGGCGCCTGGCCCTGCAGGCCAATGAATCGCCACCCTTCGCCGGTAGCAATGGGGCACCCGTCATCTCTGATGACGTGCTGGTCGGCATCCTGTCGGTTGAGACTTCATTGCGGTGCTACGTCATTCCCATCACCTTGCTTCAGGAGAGCACGCTCTGGCCCCTGATCCAGTCACGGCTCCCGCACCTCCAGCCCGGGTCCTCCTCGGGCCCACCCGCGGAAGAGCACCCCTGGTTTGAAAGGCTGTCGCCCTCCGCGCGACAGGTCCTCTCGGTCACGGACGGATTGCTGCGGGCCGTTCAGGGCGGGCGGAACCACCAGGGACTGCCCCCGGGGGCCAAGCTGCTGCTGGAGTACCTCGTCACGGCACTCGCGGAGGAAGAGGGAGGCCCCCTTCCCGCCTTGATGCAGCGGAAGTCCGTCGATCCCAGGGAGCTGGCGGCGCGCATCGAAGCCGCGAGCCGCACCCCGATTCCTCCTCGGGGAAGCTACGAAGTCACTCCCCTCGAAGCCCTCCCACCGCTCTCCCTGTACATGAAGGAGGCGCTGGGGCTCGCCGTCCAGGAAGCCACGGCCCGGCGCTCGGAATCCATCCAGAGCGCGCACCTGCTGCACGGCGTGCTCTCCGTCAATGACAGCCCCCTCGTCCAGGCGATGGCGGCCCTTGGCTTGAGCAGGGACCTCATCACCTTCGAGGATTCGGGAGAGCCGCTCCTCGTGGGCTTCCGTCCGGACGACCTGCGGGGTGTGGACCGCCTGGGAATCGATCCGGAAGTGGATGCCCTGGTGTCCGTCCTGGCCGCGAAGGACGTCGAGCCACCCCTGTCCCTGGGCCTCTTCGGAGACTGGGGCAGCGGCAAGAGCTTCTTCATGCGTCAGCTGGAGAAGTCCATCGACGCGCTCGCGGCGAAGGCCTCACCGGGCTACTGCGAGAAGATCGTCCAGATCCGCTTCAACGCCTGGAACTACATCGACACCGAGAACCTCTGGGCCAGCCTGACCTCGGAGATCTTCGAGCAGCTCGCGCGGAAGGTCTCCCAGGACGACAGGGGCAGCGGCGCCATGCAACGGGCCCGGCTGCTCGCCGCCACGGCCAGCTCGCGCGACGTGCTCACCGAGGCCCAGCAGAAGAAGGCGAACCTCGAAACCAGCCTCCGCTCCAGCGAGGAACGCCTCCAGAAGCTGGCCCTCTTCGACGCGAACCTCAAAGCCAATCTCCGCGACGTCGTGCTGGAGCGCGGCACCCTCCAGCGCATCATGGAAACGACAGGGCTCGGGAAGCAGGCGGAGGCCCTCTCCGCGAAGCTCCGGCTTCCCCTGGACAAGGCCACGCCCGAAGGCGTCCAGCAGCTCCTGGAGCTGAGAAGCCTGGGCGGGCGGCTTCAGGCCTTCTGGCGCGCGCTGCGGGCAAAGCCCGCGGGAGAGCAGCAGCGCTTCTTCCTGCTCGTGCTCGTGTGCCTGGGAGCGCCCCTCCTCGCCACCCTGGTGGCGCCGTACTTCACGAAGGCCTGGAAGGAGGTGTCCGGGGCACTTGGAGTGCTGGGCCTCGGAGGATTGTTCCTGAAGCTCCAGCCCTTCCTCAAAGCGGCGAGGACGGCCGTGGGCCAGATGGAGACGGCGTGGAACGCGGCCACGGCACAGATCGAGGACCAGAAGCAGGTCCGGCGGGTGAAGCTGGAGGACGAACGCAAGACCCTCGCGAGCCAGGTGGATCAGGCGCAACGGTCCGTGGAGGAGGCAACCGCCGCGCTTCGCGACATGGAGGCGCAACTCGATGCCCTCGGCGCGGACCGGCAGGTGTCGGAGTTCATCCGCCAGCGCCATGAAAGCACGGACTACACGCAGCACCTGGGAGTCATCGCCCGGGCGCATCAGGACTTCGAGCGGCTCACGGAGCTGCTCAAGGACGCGCGGGACGAACATTCGCGGGAAGCGCTGGAGCCCACCGGGCCGGAGGCCAGGGAGCGTCCTCCGGCACTGCCGCACATCGACCGCATCATCCTCTATATCGATGACCTGGACCGCTGCCCCGAGGACAAGGTCGTCGAGGTGCTGCAGGCGGTCCACCTCCTGCTGGCCTTCGAGCTGTTCGTCGTCGTCGTGGGCGTGGACTCACGCTGGTTGCTGCACTCGCTCCAGCAGCACTCGGCGGTCTTCCAGTCCTCGCTCCGCAGCGACACCCGCATGTCCAGCGAGGAGCGGCATCACTGGCAGTCAACCCCGCTCAACTACCTGGAGAAGATCTTCCAGATTCCCTACGCCCTGCGGGTCATGGAGCCCAGAGGGTTCGGCGCGCTCATCGATGACCTGACCCAGTCCCCTGCCGCCAGCCCTCCGCTGGGAGCGACGACACCGCACGACCTTCCGCAGCAGGTGTCCGAGCCCGCGAACGGTCCCCAGCCGCAGAAGGTGACGGCCCTGCCCGCGCCCGCGACGGAGGGGACCCGCGACCCTGTGCCACCACCTCCTCCGGCACCCCTCATCCTGCGCATCACGGAGGAGGAGCGCCGCTTCATGAAGCAGCTGCACGGGCTCATTCCTTCGCCTCGCGCCGCGAAGCGCTTCGTCAACACGTATCGGCTCATGCATGCCTTGCTGCCCGCGTCCGAACGGGCGGCGTTCATCGGAACCCCGGAGCAGCCAGGTGAATGTCAGGTCGCCCAATTCCTGATGGCGCTGCTCATCGGGTACCCGGCAGAAGCCGTGCAGGTCCTGGAGGCCCTCATCGAGCAGGAGCCCCAGCAGTCTTGGTGGTCCTTCATCCAGTCGACGCTCCACGGCGACCGGGGAGACGGACAGCCCCTGGAGCGCTGGGCGGAAATGTGGTCCCACCTGGAGGAACTCCATGAGCAGCAGCTCTTCTCCGACGACCTGGCCTGCGGCGTGTTCGTGAAGTGGGCGCCCCGGGTGGCTCGCTACTCCTTCCAGGGGCGCTCGGTCCTGCTGGCCCGCCGGAAGAAGGAGGCGCCACCGCGACTCAGGGCCGCCGCGGGTTGAAGGCCCGATAAAGCCCCCTACAACCCAACCGATATGCCCGCTCCGTATCCCCGTTGAGTTTCATGCGGGCCTGGACCCGCGGGACCCCGTGGCGGCGCTGGCCGGAGCCGGAGGCTGGCGCTCCCAGGGGATGGAGGGGTGCATGACGGAGCTCTCGGTGGATGTGCGGGTACAGGTGGCGCGGTTGCGGAACCTCCTGGTTGACGCGGCCCGCTGCGGCTCCCTGGCGAGTCCCCTGGCGTCCCTGTCGCATCCCCGCTGGGAACCGCTGGAGCTCCAGGCCCTCTGGTGGTTGCGCGCGGAGTGCCTGCTGCCCGTGGGCGTGCTCGCGATGCGGCTGGGCGGACTCGCCATGCCCCGCTTGAGCCGGCTCGTGGACCGTCTGGAGCAGGGCGGCCTCGTGCGCCGCGAGCGCTCCGTGCGGCATGATCGCCGCCGCGTGCGCGTGCGCCTCACCGACGAGGGACGCGCCCTGGCGGAGCAGACGGACGCCCAGGTGCAGGAGCGCATGGCGCGGCTGCTGGCCCCGCTCCAGGGTGAAACGCGCAGCGCGCTGGTGGACATCCTGGAGCTGTGGGTAGAGGCGCTGGGCGCCCAGGCGCGCGCCGCCGAGGAAGCGGACGAGGACGCCGCCGCCCCGGGCGTCACCCCCGATGAGGGCCTGACGGCCTCCGCCGCGTGACGAAGGCCCACGGGCCTTCAGCTTCACCTCGATGACGCCCGAGCGACGGCAGGCTTCCGCGCCCTCCCCTTCCCAGGGCGCGGAAGCCCTGCACCTGCAATGGGAGTACGTCCGCGCGCACGGGCCACCGCCCCGCGGTGTCCGTCTCTCCCTGCACGGGAGGCATCGACCTGTCTCCACCACTCGCGATTACCCATGCGCCGGACACCGGGCGCCCCTCGTGGGTGACCCGCACGTCGCACGAAGGGGCTGGGGCCTCCTCCAGCGCGAGCCCCACCTCCACGTCCGCGCCGTCCGCGTCCACGCGCGCCGATGTGCTCGGCCGCGACGCATCCGGCGCGGACGCCACCCGCGCCCGGTATGTGCCGGGCTCCAGCAGGGACACCGCGATGCCCCCTGCTTCGGGTAGGAACTCCCGCGCGGGCACGGCGCTCCAGGCGCCTCGCGAATCACGGCGCTCGAGCAGGTACACCGGATAGGGGGACCGCGCCCGCGCCTGGAGCCGCGCCCGCGTGAAGCAATCCCTCCGGGGCACCAGCCACCGGTACTCGCGACCAGAAGGACGGCCCGCTCATTCCACGGCACCAGCCCGGCCCCCAGGGGTGGCAAACCTCCATGGAAACGAGGTCACACCGGTCCTGCGCGGACACACGACCTTTAAATGCAACTTGATTGCATCTACATGTCAGTGGCATTGATTGCGGGCCGCTCACGGGAAGCCGTAGCGGCCCGCGCACCGCCACGGGTGCGCCCGGAGGGGAGCCATGAGCCGCATCGTCTGGAGTGTCGGAGGCACGGGGATGCTGCTGTCGTGCCTCGCGGTGGCCTGGCTCCACCGCCCCCTGGAGGTCCCTCCCAACG
>NZ_RAWB01000378.1 GCF_003612055.1 Corallococcus llansteffanensis | reverse complement strand
GGACGGGGGCGGGCCGGGGGGCCCACCCTTTGGACGCATGGGTCTATAACCAGCCCTGGGCGCGATACCATTCACCACTGCGAGTGATGGACTCCGCCAGGTTCCTTCGCGGCCGGAAGCCCAGCAGCCGTTCGGCCTTGGCCCCCGAGCACGTCCAGGCCGGCGCCAGCAGCTGTCGCGCGAGCTTCCGGTTCAGGGGGAGCTTGCGGCCCGTCAGCCGCGTCACCCCGTCCGCCGCCGTCGCCAGGGCCGTCAGCACCGCCGGGCGCATGCGTACCGTGCGCGGGTGGTACCCCAGCGCCTTCGCGCCCAGGTCCTGCATCTCCTCCAGCGTCAGCCGCTCCGGCGAGGTGCAGAAGAACGCCTGCCCCACGGCCTCCGGCTTCTCCGCCAGGACGATGAGCAGGTCCACCACGTCCTCCACGTCCACCAGGGACAGCGGCCGGGGGCCTCCGACCAGCTCCAGGCGGATGCCCTGCTTCACCATCTTGAAGAACGACAGGTTTTCCCGGTCTCCGGGCCCCAGGATGCGCGGCGGGCGAATCACGGTGACGGGCAGCCGGTCCTGGAAGGAGAAGGCGATGGTCTCCGCCTCCGCCTTGCTCTCGCCGTACCACTCATGAGGATGGAAGGCGTCCTCCTCTACATGGGGGCGCTCCAGGGTGGAGGGGCCGTGCGAGGCCAGCGACCCGCACATCACCAGCCGGGGGCGCGAGGTGCCCTCCGGGCAGGGCAGGGCGGCCAGGGCTTCGCACAGCAGGCGGGTGCCGCCCGCGTTGACGCGCAGGAACTCGTCCTTCTTCGCCGCGCGGCGGATGCCCGCCAGGTGGAAGACGACGTCCACGCCCCGCACCGCGGCGTCCAGCGAGGCCCGGTCCGTCACGTCCCCCACCACCCGCCGCCAGGGGTGCCCTTCGAGCGCCTTCTCCAGCTCGCGGGTGTCCGTGGTGGGGCGCAACAGGCATGAAACGCGGTCGCCGCGAGCGACCAGCGCGCGCGCGAGCCAGGTCCCCAGGAAGCCGCCGGCGCCGGTGATGAGGGCATTCATGGGGGGTGTTTCATCCGAAAAGCCACATCCCGTCCACCGCCGAAATGGGGCGGTGTCCCCGAGGGAACGCGAGGGCGCGGGGCCGGCAATCCGCCTCCGGACGCGTTCGTTGACGCAATCCCCGAGGGAAAACGCGCTGCCGGGCCGGTTTCTAGGGCTCCGGACGCATCACGGGGCTTCCATTCCCGAGGGAAGAATGCGCTGCGGGGCCGAGTTCTAGCCTCCGAACCCATCGCTTCGGGCGTTTCCCGAGGGAAAAAGCACGCGATGGGCACTGTTTTTCGAGCTTGGCCGTGCTACTACGCGCCATCGGCTCTAGCTTGAAGACGCAAGCACGCCGTGCAACGTCCCCTTCGGAGGGGAGGAGACACAAGACGAATGGCCGCCAAGAAAGCCGCTGCGAAGAAGACCACTGCCGCTCCCGCCGCCAAGAAGTCCGCCGCCAAGAAGACCGAAGGCGCTCGCAAGCCGAACGCGTCCTTCATGAAGGAGATGACGCCTTCCGCTGCGCTGGCGGAGATCGTCGGTAACAAGCCGCTCCCCCGGACCGAGGTTGTGAAGAAGCTCTGGGCCTACATCAAGAAGAACAACCTCCAGGACGCGAAGAACAAGCGGCAGATCAACGCCGACGACAAGCTGAAGCCCATCTTCGGCGGCAAGAAGAACGTCACCATGTTCGAGATGACCTCGCTGGTGAACAAGCAGCTGAGCTGATTGGCGAAGGGCCCATCGGGGCCGTCGCTGGTCTTCCGAAGGACCCCGGGGGCTCGTCACGCATCGCGCGGGACGGGCCCTCAGCTTTTTCCCTGCCTGGCATCCCTGGCTGACACCCGGCCTCCGGAGCGTTGAAAAGGGGGCGGACAGGCATCTGCGCTCTGGCGGACGCGCCGCGTCGGGCCTACCTGTGGGTCCCATGTTCCAGGACGGGCACGAGGCAGGGGAGCGCACCGCGCGGCAGGCGGACGCGGATGGCACGAACACGACGGTGGAGGGGCTGGCGGAGGGCCTGTTCGGCCAGGTGCGGCGTGAATTGGAGTCGCGGCGCGTCACGCCGCTGTCCACCTACCGGATGCAGCTGCACCAGGGCTTCACCTTCCAGCACGCCAAGGCGGTGGTGCCGTACCTGGCGCGCCTGGGGGTGAGCGACTTCTATGCCTCCCCCTATCTGAAGGCGACGCCGGGCAGCACCCACGGCTACGACTGCGTGGACCACCAGCGGCTCAACCCGGAGGTGGGCACGCCGGAGGACCACGCCGCCTTCTGTGACGCCCTGCGCGAGCACGGCCTGGGGCAGGTGCTGGACGTGGTGCCCAACCACATGGGCATCGAGCGCGACAACCGGCTGTGGCTGGACGTGCTGGAGAACGGCCCGTCGTCCGTCTACGCGAAGTTCTTCGACATCGACTGGCGGCCGGTGAAGGACGAGCTGGCGGACAAGGTGCTGCTGCCCATCCTCGGCGACCAGTACGGCATCGTGCTGGAGCGGGGGGAGCTGAAGCTGTCCTTCGAGGCCGGCGCCTTCCACCTGCACTACTACGACCACCGGCTGCCGGTGGCCCCGCGCCAGTACGCGCGCGTGCTGCGCCACGGGCTGGAGCAGCTGGAGGCGCGGCTGGGCGCGGAGCACCCGCACCTGGTGGAGCTGCTCTCCATCCTCACCGCGCTGGAGCACCTGCCGCCGCGCACGGAGGTGGACCGGGCGAAGGTCATCGAGCGGCACCGGGAGAAGGAGGTCATCAAGCGCCGGCTCGCCGCGGCGGTGGCGGACAGCCCGGAGCTGCAGGCGTACATCGATGAGAACGTCCGGGCGTTCAACGGCACCCCCGGCAACGTGCGCTCATTCGACATGCTGGACGCGCTCCTCCAGGAGTGCAGCTACCGGCTGGCGCACTGGCGCGTGGCGGGGGAGGAGATCAACTACCGCCGCTTCTTCGACATCAATGGCCTGGCGGCCATCCGCGTGGAGGATCCGGACGTCTTCCTGGAGGCCCACCAGCGCATCTTCGAGTGGCTGCGCGAGGGGTGCGTCACCGGCCTGAGAATCGACCATCCGGACGGCCTCTTCGACCCCACCGCCTACTTCCTGGACCTGCAGGAGCGCTTCTTCGTGGAGCGCGCGCGGGCCCGGTTCGAGGCGGACCTGAAGGAGAAGCAGGACCCGCGCTGGCCCCAGGTGGAGGCGCTGCTGCGGGAGAAGTGGCGCGCGGAGGTGATGGGCTCGTTGGAGAGCCCGCTGCGCAAGGCGCTCTTCGTGTCGGTGGAGAAGATTCAAGGCGGCCGCGAGCGCATCCCGGAGGCGTGGGCGGTGCACGGCACCACGGGCTACCGCTTCGCCAACGCGGTGAGCGGCCTGTTCGTGCACCCGGCGGCGGAGGCGCACCTGACGGAGACGTACGAGCGCTTCGCGGGCGGCACGCAGGACTTCGCGGAGCTCGTGTACCAGAAGAAGCTGCTCATCATGCGCGTGTCCATGGCGAGCGAGATCAACGTGCTGTCGCACGAGCTCAACCGCATCTCGGAGATGAACCGGCGCACGCGCGACTTCACGCTCAACAGCCTGAGGCGCGCGCTCATCGAGTTCATCGCGCTGTTCCCCGTCTACCGCACCTACGTGGACGGCTGGCGCGCGGAGCTGGACGCGCGCGACGTGGAATACATCGAGTGGACCATCCAGCGCGCCAAGGAGCGCAACACCAACACCAACGCGTCCATCTTCGACTTCCTGCGCGACATCCTCCTGGGCCGCTACCCGGAGCACGTGGGCGACCAGGAGAAGGCCGTGATGCTGCGCTTCGCCATGAAGCTGCAGCAGGTGACGGGCCCCGTCATGGCCAAGGGCCTGGAGGACACGGTCTTCTACATCTACAACCGGCTGGTGAGCCTCAACGAGGTGGGCGGCGAGCCGGAGCACTTCGGCATGCGCGCCACCATCTTCCACCAGCGCAACGAGGAGCGCGTGGCGCACTGGCCGGCGAGCATGCTCACCTCCAGCACCCACGACACCAAGCGCAGCGAGGACGTGCGCGCGCGCATCAACGTCCTCACCGAGCTGCCGGAGGACTGGCGCGAGCGCGTGCGGGCGTGGGCGGACCTGACGCAGCCGTTCATCACGCACCTGCCTTCGGGCCCGGCGCCCTCGGCCAACGACACCTACCTCTTCTTCCAGACGGTGGTGGGCGCGTGGCCCATGGGCGAGCACGTGCCCGCCGGGGAGCTGGCGGAGTTCCACCGCCGCGTGCGCGAGTACATGGGCAAGGCCATCAAGGAGGCCAAGGTCCGCACCTCGTGGACCAACCCGGACGGCGCCTATGACGACGCGATGGCGCGCTTCGTGGACGCGTGCTTCGACCCGAAGACGGGCCAGGCGTTCCTGGACGACGTGCGCGCGTTCAAGCGCCGCATCGAGCGCGCGGGCCAGCACAACGCGCTGGGGCAGCTGCTGCTGAAGCTCGCCTCGCCCGGCGTGGTGGACACGTACCAGGGCTGCGAGCTGTGGGACCTGTCGCTGGTGGATCCGGACAACCGCCGGCCGGTGGACTATGCGCTCCGGGAGAAGCTGCTCACGGCGCTGGACGCCGAGGCGGCGAAGGACCGCAAGGCCCTGTGCGCCCGGCTGTCCAAGGACCTGGACGACGGCCAGGTGAAGCTCTTCCTCCTGGCGGAGGCCCTGCGGCTGCGCCAGAAGCACGCGGACCTGTTCCGCAAGGGCGGCTACGTGGCCCTGGAGGTGTCCGGGCCCCGCGCGCCCACCGCGGTGGGCTTCGCCCGCACGCACGGCGACACGGTGCTGGTGGCCTGCGCGCCGCGTTACACCCTGGACGCGCTGGAGGCCGGGGGACTGGCGCAGGCGTACGACGGCACGTTCCTGGACCTTCCGGAGGAATATGCGGGCATGATGTTCCGCAACGTCTTCACCGGGAGTCAGGTCCGTCCCCAGCAGGGGCCGGGAGGCAAGGGGCTGGCCCTGGGGCCGCTCCTCGCGGAGTTCCCGGTGGTGTTGCTGGAGATGGAGAGGAGCACTGGATGAGAAGGGCCGAGGTGCTTCCAGGGAGGCCGTTTCCCCTGGGCGCCACGTATGACGGGAACGGCGTCAACTTCGCCGTCTTCAGCGAGCACGCGAAGAAGGTGGAGGTCTGCCTCTTCGACCCCGCCGACCCGAAGAAGGAGACCCGTCGTTTCCCGCTGCTGGAGACGACGAACCACGTCTGGCACGGCTACATGCCCGGCGTCCACGCCGGGTGCCTCTACGGCCTGCGCGTCCACGGCCCGTACGAGCCGAAGAAGGGGCTGCGCTTCAACCCGCACAAGCTCCTCGTGGATCCGTACGCCAAGGCGCTGCACGGCAAGGTGGACCCCAAGGCCCCCATCCACGGCTACGTGCACGGGGGCAAGGAGGAGGACCTCGTGATGGACACGCAGGACGACGCCTGGGGCGTGCCCAAGGGCGTCATCCTGTCGGACGGGTTCGACTGGGAGGACGACCGGAGGCCGGACGTGCCGTGGCACAAGACGGTCCTCTACGAGCTGCACGTCAAGGGCTTCAGCAAGCTGCACCCGCGCATCCCCGAACACCTGCGCGGTACGTACGCGGGCCTCGCGCACCCGGCCTCCATCGAGCACCTCAAGAAGGTGGGTGTGACGTCGGTGGAGCTCTTGCCCATCCACGCGTACATGGACGAGCCGTTCCTCACCCAGCGGGGGCGCGTCAACTACTGGGGCTACAACACGCTGGGCTTCTTCGCACCGGATGCGCGCTTCAGCGCGTCGGGCTCGCTGGGCGAGCAGGTGTCGGAGTTCAAGGGGATGGTGAAGCTGCTGCACCGCGCGGGCATCGAGGTCATCCTCGACGTGGTCTACAACCACACCTGCGAGGGCAACCACCTGGGCCCCACGCTGTCCTTCAAGGGGCTGGACGCCGGCGCGTACTACCGGCTCAGCGAGAAGGACCCGCGCTACTTCATGGACTTCACCGGGTGCGGCAACTCGTGGAACGCCACGCACCCGTACGCGCTGAAGCTCGTCGCGGACTCGCTGCGCTACTGGGTGGAAGTGATGCACGTGGACGGCTTCCGCTTCGACCTGGCGACGACGCTGGGACGCGACAGGCACGGCTACGACACCCGCGCGGCCTTCTTCCAAATCCTCCACCAGGACCCGGTGCTGAGCCGGGCGAAGCTCATCGCGGAGCCCTGGGACGTGGGGGACTACGGCTACCAGGTGGGCAACTTCCCGGTGCTGTGGAGCGAGTGGAACGGCAAGTACCGCGACACCATCCGGCGCTACTGGAAGGGCGATGACCGGCAGGCGGCGGAGATCGGCTCGCGGCTCACGGGCAGCTCGGACCTGTATGCGCTGTCCGGGAGGAAGCCCACGGCGAGCGTGAACTTCGTCACCGCGCACGACGGCTTCACGCTGCACGACCTGGTGACGTACAGCCAGAAGCACAACGAGGCCAACGGCGAGGAGAACCGGGACGGCGCCAATGACAACCACGCCTGGAACTGCGGCGTGGAGGGGGAGACGACGGACCCCAAGGTGAACGCGCTGCGCGAACAGCAGAAGCGCAACTTCCTCGCGTCCCTCTTCCTGTCGCAGGGCGTGCCCATGCTGGTGGCGGGCGACGAGATGGGCCGCACGCAGAAGGGCAACAACAACGCCTACTGCCAGGACAACGAGCTGTCGTGGGTGAACTGGGAGCTGAACGAGAAGCAGCGCCAGCTGCTGGAGTTCACCGTCCGGATGACGAAGCTGCGGCGCGAGCAGCCCGTCCTGTCCAAGCGCCGCTTCTTCCGCGGGGCCCACATCTGGGACAGCGAGCTGAAGGACCTGGCGTGGTTCCGGCCGGACGGGAAGGAGATGAAGCGGGAGGACTGGGAGAAGCCCTATGTGCGCTCCCTGGCCTTCCTGCTGGGCGGGGACGCCATCGCCACGCCGGACGACGAGGGCCACCGCATCGTCGGGGACACGTTGCTGGTGCTGCTCAACGCGCACCACGAGCCCATCACCTTCCTGCTGCCCGCGCTGGAGTGGGGCGCGGACTGGGAGCTGGTGGTGGACACGGCGGCCACGGGCGAGTCGCAGCGCACGCACACGCCCGCGGGGGGCAAGGTGCAGGCGGCGGGGCGCTCCGTGGTGGTGCTGCGCCGGCCCGCGACGGAATGGGAGTAGCCCCCGGGGCCACTCCCGGGGTAGGCAGCAGGCTGGACGCGCGAGGCGGCACCTCCCCCGGGGTGCGCCTGCTCGCGTGGCGTCTTCGGACCGGGAACGGGCGCACGTGATGACGGAATCTCTCTGGCCCTGGGTGGGCTTCAACGTCTTCGTCCTGGCGATGCTCGCCCTGGACCTGGGGCTGTTCCACCGCAAGGAGCACGCGGTGTCGCCGAAGGAGGCGACGCTGTGGACGCTCGTGTGGGTGAGCATCAGCCTCGCGTTCTGCGGGGGCATCTGGCACCAGGGCGGCAGGGGCCCGGCGCTGGAGTGGCTGACGGCGTACGTGGTGGAGTACGCGCTGTCGGTCGACAACCTCTTCGTCTTCCTGATGGTGTTCGGCTACTTCCGGGTGCCGCCGCAGCACCAGCACCGGGTGCTCTTCTGGGGCATCCTGGGCGCGTTCGTGATGCGCGCGGTGCTCATCATCGCGGGCACGGCGCTCGTGGCGAAGTTCCACTGGCTCATCTACGTCTTCGGCGCGTTCCTCGTGTACACGGCCCTGAAGATGTTGAAGTCCGGCGACGACGAGGACGTGGATCCGGAGGCGGGCTTCATCGTGAAGATGTCCCGGCGCCTGTTGCCGGTGGCGCGCCAGGGCGACGGCAGCCGCTTCTTCACCACCGAGGACGGCCGGCGCAAGGTGACGCCGCTGTTCATCGTGCTGATGGTGGTGGAGGCCACGGACCTGCTCTTCGCGATGGACTCCATCCCCGCGGTGCTGGGCATCAGCAAGGACGCGTTCATCATCTACACGTCCAACGTCTGCGCCATCCTGGGGCTGCGCTCGCTGTTCTTCGTCGTCTCCAGCCTGATGGAGAAGTTCCACCTGCTCAAGGTCGCGCTCGGCGTCATCCTGGGCTTCGTGGGCGTGAAGATGCTCATCGAGGGCTACTACAAGATCCCCATTGGCATCTCGCTGGCGATCATCGCCGGGTGCCTGGTGGTGGCCATCCTCGCGTCGCTGGTGTTCCCCAAGCCGCCGGAGGTGGCGGAGGCGGGGAAGCAGCCGGAGCCGCCGGTTCGGGAGCAGGAGCGGAGCTGAAGCAGGCTTGTGTTTCGCTTGCATCGAGCGGGCGTCGCTGCCAAGTCTCCCGCCATGTCCACCGCCACCACCGATGGCATCCGCGTCACCGTGGAGCCGACCTTCTGGCCGGAGCGCAGCACGCCCGAGTCCGGGCAGTTCGCCTTCATGTACAAGGTGGAGATCCTCAACGAGGGCAGCGCCCCCGCGCAGCTCCACGCCCGGCACTGGGTCATCACGGATGCCCAGGGCCACATCGACGAGGTGAAGGGCGAGGGGGTGGTGGGTCGCCAGCCGAAGCTGGGGCTGGGCGAGCGCTTTGAGTACACGAGCTGGGCGATGCTGCGCACGCCCTTCGGCACGATGCGCGGCACCTACGAGATGGTGCGCCCGGACGGCACGCGCTTCGAGGCGCGCATCGCCGAGTTCGCGCTCACGCTGCCGCACGCGCTGCACTGACATCCCCGCTGCCGGAGCCTTTGCGCGCATGAGCCTGCCGAGCACGAAGCGGGGACTGCTGCTCATCAACCTGGGGACGCCGGACGCGCCCGAGTCGGGGCCGGTGCGCCGCTACCTGCGCGAGTTCCTCAACGACCCGCGCGTCATCGACATCCATCCGGTGGGGCGCTGGTTCCTGCTCAACCTGTTCATCCTGCCGTTCCGCCCCGCGAAGAGCGCGGAGGCGTACCGCAAGGTGTGGACGCCGCAGGGCTCCCCGCTGCTCGTGTACAGCCGCGCGCTGGAGGCGGCGGTCGCGGAGCGGCTGAAGGGGGACTACGAGGTGGCGCTCGCCATGCGCTACGGCAACCCGTCCCTGCCGGACGCCATCGCGCAGCTCAAGGCGAAGGGCGTGTCGGAGTTCACGGTGCTGCCGCTGTACCCGCACGAGGCCGCGTCGTCCGCGTCGTCGTCGCTGGCGCGCACCTACGAGGTGCTGGCGCAAGGGTGGGACGTGCCCAACGTGCGCGCGGTGCCGGCCTTCTACGACGACGCGGGCTTCCTGGACGCGTTCGCGGCGGTGGCCCGGCCGGTGATTGCGGAGGCGCGGGCGGACCACGTGCTGTTCAGCTTCCACGGGCTGCCGGAGCGCCACATGCGCAAGAGCGACCCGACGGGGCAGCACTGCCTGGCGTCCGCGGGCTGCTGCGACGTGCTGGGGGACGCGAACCGGCACTGCTACCGCGCGCAGTGCTTCGCCACGGCGCGGCTGCTGGCTCAGCGGCTGGCGTTGCCGGAGGGCGGCTACACCGTGTCCTTCCAGTCGCGCCTGGGGCGCACGCCGTGGGTGAAGCCCTACACGGACCTCGTGCTGCCGGAGCTGGCGGCCAAGGGCGTGAAGCGGCTGGCGGTGATGTGCCCGGCCTTCGTGGCGGACTGCCTGGAGACGCTGGAGGAGGTGGGCATCCGCGCGCGGGAGCAGTTCGTGGAGGCCGGGGGCGAGTCGCTGACGCTGGTGCCGTCCCTCAACGCCCACCCGGAGTGGGTGGACGCCGTGGTGCGGCTGGTGCGCGCGTCGGACGGGCCGCCGGCTACGGCGCGGGCGGCGTCGCGGTAGGGGCGGGGGCTTCCGGCGCCGCCTGGGGCGCGGGAGCGGCCTGG
>NZ_RAWB01000377.1 GCF_003612055.1 Corallococcus llansteffanensis | reverse complement strand
CCTCCTCGCCCGTGATGATCTCCCCCTCCAGCACGTCCGCGTCGCCGTCCGAGTCACCGCCCAGCGCCTGCGCGTAGACGGACTGGAACTCCTCCTCGCTCATCAGGTCCGGAGGCCGCTCCTGCGCCTTCGCCAGCTCCGCCGCCGCGCCCTTCGCCGGCCGGGGACGGACCGCGTTCATGTCGATGGCCCGGAGCTGCCGGAACGCCTTCGCGTGCCGCCGCAGCAGCTGGTTCATCCGGAACTCGGGGATGACCACCGGCACCACGCGCTTGCCCGTCTTGAACGCGATGGCATCCAGCGTCGGGAAGTCGTGCGGGTTCACCACCGCGACGCTCAAGCGCGTCGCGTCGGAACGCATCGGCAGGTACTCCTTGTCGTCCGCCTCGTTCAGGCTCACCAGCCCCACGGCCTTCGGGTCCGGCACCATCTCCCCGGACGCGTGGGCGCAGTTGTGGAGCTTGCCCAGCGACTTCGCCAGGTCCTGCTCGGACAGCAGCCCCAGCTCGACCAGGTTCGTCCCCAGCCGACCGCCGTGCACGACCTGGGACTCCAGCGCCTCTTCCACCGCCGCCGCGGACACCAGGCCGTCCTTCACGAGCAGTTCACCCAGGCGCATGGGGCCGCTTGTAGCCATGCCCCGTCACCCTCCGCAAGCCTCCGCCCGGACACCCCAGCCCCCCGGGCAGGCCCTAGTCCTCCGGGTGATGACTCAGCCCCACCCGGTTGCCCTCCGGGTCACGCACGTAGAGCGT
The DNA here is from genome assembly GCF_003612055.1 of Corallococcus llansteffanensis. Taxonomy (GTDB): domain Bacteria; phylum Myxococcota; class Myxococcia; order Myxococcales; family Myxococcaceae; genus Corallococcus; species Corallococcus llansteffanensis. The sequence continues at coordinate 9,151 of NZ_RAWB01000377.1, read as the reverse complement.
CCAACGCGTCTCGTGCTCCAGGGGCACCCCCGCACGGGCGAAGGTCTCCACCACCCCACCCCTCGCCTCGCGTGGGATGCGGAACACCAGCATCAACAGGCCGGGCTCCGGGTGGCGGAACGGCGACGCTTCCGGCGTCCCGTCCACCGCCTCGATGGCCAGGAAGGCGCCCCCGGGGACGCCTACCCAGACGCTCCGCAGGGTGCCGTCCTCGCGCAGGTGGCGCTTGAGCTCGGGAAAGCCCAGCAGGTCCCGATAGAACGTGGTCACCCGCTCCACGTCCTTCGCTTGAATCGCCACATGGTGGAAGCCCTGAACGTCCCTCATGGGGTTGATGCTAGGGTCTGCCCGCCCATGGCGCGACTGCTCATCGTCGAGGACAACCAGGAACTGGCCTCCCTCATCGCCACGGTGGCGCAGACCCGGGGTCACGACGCGCTCGCCGTGTTCACGGGCGAGTCCGCGCTGGAGTCGCTGGGGCCCGCCTCCCGCTTCGACGCCGCCCTGGTGGACCTGCTGCTGCCGGACATCCGGGGCAGCGAGGTGCTGGGCGCGCTCCGGGCCCATGGCATCCCCGCCATCGCCGTCAGCGGCGTCTACAAGGGCGACCGCTTCGCCCAGGAGGCCATCAAGGTCCACGGCGCGTGCGCCTTCTTCGAGAAGCCCTTCGAGCTGGACGCCGTGCTCAACGCCCTGGAGGAAGCCGCCGGCGTGCCGCCCGCGCCCCAGTCGGAGCTGCTCGACGAGGTGGACCTGCTCGTCCTGGAGGAGCTGGTGCAGGAGGAGCCGACGCCGGACGCCGCTCCCGCACCGGCCGCGGACGCCGAACCGGTAGCGCCGGACATCGCAGCCACGGACCTGGACATGAACGCGGACACGGACGCGCCCGTATCGGAGGCCCTGCCCCTGCCCTTCGCCCGGCGCGACGCCGTGTGGGCGGAGCCGGTGCCCGCGCCGGAGCGCCGCCGTCGCCAGCTCCCGGAGTGGTCGCTCGGCGGAGACCTGAAGCACACCCGCGTGCCGCGCCTGCTCAACGCCTACTACGAGGCGCGCCACCACGGAGAGCTGAAGCTGCGCCAGGGCACGGTGCTCAAGGTCGTCTACTTCGAGGCGGGCCGCGTCGTGTACGCCGCCTCCAACCTGGCCCCGGAGCGCTTCGGCCGCTTCTGCGTGCGCAAGGGCGCGCTGACGGAGGCCCAGCTCACCGAGGCCGCCACCTACGCCCGCGAGCACTCGCTGCGCACCGGCGACGCGCTGCTGAAGCGCGGCCTGCTGAGCCCCTCGCAGCGGCGCCGGCTGCTGGAGGAGCAGGTGAAGGAGATCCTCTGGTCCACCTTCTCGTGGGTGGAGGGCGGCTACGGCTTCAGCCCCATGCGGCCGCAGCGCGCGGACCTGGTGCCGCTGTCGCTCTTCCCCAGCGACCTCATCCTGGAGGGCGTGACGCGCACGGAGACGCTGGTGGCGCTGCGCCAGTCCATGGCGCCCGGCCGCCGGCTGTTCCCGTCGGCGGCCCCGCCCTACGGCCTGCATGAGCTGAAGCTCACCGGCCCGCAGGCGATGCTGCTGACGTTCGCGGACGGCACGAAGACGGTGGAGGACCTGCTGGCGCTCACGGACCTGTCCGAGCGCGAGGCCCTGGCCACCCTGCGCGGCCTGGAGCTTCTGGGCGTGCTGGAGGAGCGGCAGGAGACGCCCGGCCGCCGCCAGCGCATCAGCTTCGGGCTCTGACGCCGCGACGGCGCCGCGCCAGCCACGCGAGCGCCCCCAGCCCGAAGGCCGTCACGCCCGAGCCTCCGCCGGAGCACCCGCAGCCCGACGTGGAAGGAGGCGGCGCTGGCGCCTGGGACACCACCACGCCCCGCAGCTTCGCGACGCCCGAATACGTGGGCGTGCTCAAGAGCCCGGGCCGCACCACGTAGGAGATCGTCGCGGTCGCGCCCGCGGCCACCGCGAGCGGCCCCACCGTGAAGTGCCCGTCCGTCACCTCCGTGGGCGTCATCCGCTGGCCGTCCACCTTCACGCTGTCGGGCAGCAGCTCCACCCCGATGGCGACCTCCTCGTAGTCCAGGGACGCGACGCCACACGCGGAGTCGTTGCGCAGCGTCACCAGGACGCCCACCTGCCCCGAGTCGGAGCCCGCGGCCAGCTCGGTGCTGCGATCCAGCGTCACGAAGGGCCGGGCGCCAATGCGCACCACGTGCTCGCGCGTCGCCTCGGTGGCCCCCGGGGCCGTCGCCTTCACGTTCAGGGTGACGAGTTCGCCCACCAGCGACTCCAGCTCCGTGTCCTGGGTGGCCAGCTCCACCGAGTCACCGCTGGACTCAAGCGACGCCAGCTCTGGCCCCAGGGAGCGGTTCCACGCCAGGTCCACCACCGTGCACGCACCCTCCGGGAAGGTCTGCCGCAGCTTTCCCCGGGCCCCCTGGCCACAGGTGGCGATGAGCTCACCGCTCAAGTCCCCCAGCACCACGTCGCGCGCGTTGCGCTGGTACGGCTGGGACAGCTCGGACGTCACGACCTTGCCGTTGCCCAGCGTCTCGTGCACGCGGACGCGCACGGTGTAGCTGCCTTCGCCGCAGGTGGGCGGCAGCGCCAGGTCAAAGCCGTCCGAGATTCCAGCGAACGTCTGCGTGGCGAGCACCCGGCCCGGGACCCCGGGCGCGGCTTCGGGCTCCTCCAGCGTGGCCACCGTGGTGAGGGCACGCTCGCCCGTGCAGTTGAGGACCGGCGTCGTCGTCACCCGGCCGTGCACCTTGCGCTCCTCCTGCGGCCCCAGGTCCAGCGCGAGCGACACCGTCTCCAGGGGAATCCGTCGCGGCAGCACCGTCACGTTGACGTCGGACACCGGGCCATCCAGGACGCGCCCTTCCACGATGAGGCGGTTGAACGCGCGCAGCTTCAGCGACGTGTCGACGCACGACTGCGAGCTGACCTGCACGGAGCTTCCCTCGACCGGTATCGAGCCCACGGCAGCGCCGCTCCCGACGAGCGTCACCTCCACGTTCGAGGGGTTGTCCGTCACCGACCACAGCCTCGTGACAGGAGGCAGCCCGTCGGTTCCCGCGCACAGGTGGGTCTTGAGGTCGAGCGGGCCCAGGGCCTGCCCGGAGTAGACCTCGCGCGTGGCGCTGTCGAACGGCGCCTCGGGAGGTCCCCACGGGTAGATCATCACCGGGACGTTCGTGTGGTTGGACGTCAGCTCACCGTCGTGCGCGCGCACGTCGTAGATGAAGGTGTTGATGCCCGGCTTGCAGCGGTCCGCCCTGGACATGACCGGGTTGAGCGTGGCCACCGTGTCCGTCACCTCGAGCGGCGGGGCCTTGGGGGTCTGCGCCGCCCAGAGGTACTTGATGGGCGCGCAGCCGGAAGGGCCCCGCAGCGGCGTGAGGGTGCCCCGGGCACCGCCCGCGAAGAAGACACCGCCCTCCACTGCCACGGAGGCCCCCGCGGGCGCGGCGGGGGGCTCCGTGTGCTTCACCTGCAGCTCCACCGTCTTCATCGTGTCGTGCGAGGCGAGGCCGTCCGAGGCCACCACGTCGACGAATGCCTTCTGGTTCGCGCAGAAGCCCGAGGCCGCCGCCAACGACAGCGTGAGCCCGTTGCCTCCCGTGGCGGACGGCTCCGTGACGGCGGTGAGCAGGCGGCTGGGATCGCGGAGCGTGGCCGTCATCCGCACGGCGTCTCCGTCGTTGTCGACCACGTCGAGGGCCAGCTTCTTCTGCGTGCCCTCTTCGACGTCGAAGGGCTGCACCACGTTCACGACCGGCTTCGCCTTGTTCTCGTAGATGAGGATGTTCTGCACGGGCCGGGGAAGGATGGCGACGCAGTACGACGCTCCCGCGCATGCGACCTGCGCGGCCGACTCGGTGAGGTCCGTGCGGAACTTCGGGTTGTTGCGCCACACGGAGCCGGGCGCGGCGGATGGCACCACCGGCTCCGCGCTGAGCGCCGCCACCTTGCCGTTCTGCTGCTTGATGAGCATCAGGCCGAAGCCAACGCCCGCGTCGGAGCCACTCGCCACGTCGAAGGCGAGCGCATCCACCGAGACCGGGCCCCCATCCAGCTGCACCGGATCAAAGGGCGACGAAGCGCCCCCCAACGTCCCCCGGAACAGGCCCGCGTCGTTGCCGAAGTACGCAAGCGGCTTCGCCGGATCCACGCCGGGCAGCAGCGCCACGGTGCGCGCCGCGCTGGGAGGCGTCACGCCCTGGGCCGGATAGGCTTGCGCGGTCGTGCCCCGGTACCAGACGAAGTTGGCCTTCGCCGGCGACACGGAGAACAGGGCGTGCGGCAGGCCGTCCGCCTGCGGAGGCAGCACCGCCAGCGGCGCCTGGGCGACGGCGCTGGGGAGCGGCATCGCCAGGGTCCCCCACTCCGCGTTGCCCTGCTTCGGGACGAGCGAGGAGCGGAACTCCCAGCTCACGGGAGACACCTTGGCGGCGGCGTAGCCCACGCCCCCATCCGGGCTGAAGCGCACCGCGGGCAGGTCCTCCGGGGCGTCCGGGAACAGGGTCTTGCCTTCATCCGGCGAACACCCGCCGACGCTCCGCACGGTGCCGTCGTCGCGGATGCCCACCACGCAACTCGTCCCGCGCAGGTAGCTGCCCGACATGCCGCCCGACAGGGTGGAGACGCCTCCGTCCTGGGAGATGAACAGCTCCAGGTCGGTCGCCACGGCGAAGAAGCCAGGACGGAAGACGACGACGTCCTTGGGGGTGCCGTTCTGGGTCTGGGTGGTGGTCCAGTCCGCACGGGCCACCACGGCGACCAGGAACAACCCCAAACCAACCATCCAGGCGCGCACGTTCGACGTCCCTTCCCTCGGCTTCTAGTAGGCCACTTCCGCCCGCAGGTAGAGGCGATCGGGAGCATCCACCGATTCGGCTCCCAACCCCAAACCGCTGAAGCCCAGGACGGTGTACCCCAGGGCGACCCGGAGGCGCTCGTCCAGCCGGTACGCCACCTCCGCCCGGAGGGCATCCAGGCCCTGGCCATCCGTCGCGGACGTGCGCCGGGCGGCCTCCACTGCGACCTCCAGTCCGCCCACCACCCGCACCGAGGGGCGCAGCGTGCCCGTCCACACCCACTGGGACGAATCCCCCAGGCTGGCGTGTCCGGCGTGCAGGCCCGCCGCCACGGAGAGTCGGTCCCCGACGCGCACCGCCGGCATCAGCGACAGCGTGTGGAAACGCCGGTCTCCGAAGGCCCCGCGGACTCCGGGAGACAGCTCGCGCGTGAGGCCGTAGCGGGCCATCACCAGCCAGGGGCCCGGCCGCCAAGCGAGCGCCGCGAAGCCCTCCGCGAACCGCGCCTCCAGCCCGGTGAGGCCCGCCGTGTGCGCGAAGTCCAACCGGCCCGACGCCGTCACGTCGCGCATGAGCAGCGCCTCCGCGGCCAGCGCCAGCACCACCTGGGTGCGGTCCACCGGGCCGGAAGGGCCGCGCGCGGGGGTGCCCTCCTCGTGGCGGACCTCGGCGCGGACGTCCGCCCGCACGCGCTCGCGCAGCCACTGCGCGGAGACGCTGGCCACGTCACGCGTCAGGTCGCCGGCGATGTCCAGCGGCTGGCGCACACCGCGCTCGTAGCGCGCTCCCACGCTGAAGCCGTCCAGCACCACGTGCTGGAAGCCCACCGCGCGCGCCAGGCGCAGGGCGGTGGCGTCGTGCGCGCTCACGTCCTCCACGAACACCGTGGTGCCGTCCCCCACCTCCGTGCGCGCGCCCGTCACCGCGCGGCCGGCGCCATGGTCCGGCCCGTCCACGTCCACGGAGTAGCCGCCGTAGAACACCTCCGGGCCCCGCCGCATCCTGGCGTCCAGCCACGCCTGCGGCCCGAGCTGCGGCCCCCAGCCGCCCTTGACGCCCACGGAGGCGTCCGGGCCCAGCGCCACGTCCACGCCCGCGGAGGTGAAGGTGTCATTCCAGCTGCCGGGGCCCGCGCCGCGCTCGTTCAGTCGCTGCCGGTGGCCGGCGGACACGACCACGCCGGGAGCGATGGAGAGGTGCCCCGCCACGCCCGCGGAGGTGCGGCCACCTTCGCGCAGGGGACCGATGCCGGGCACGTCGGTGGCGCGCAGCCAGCCGTCACGCACCTCCACGCGCACGCCCCACGCATCCTGCTCATAGCCCGCGGCGACGCCCAGGGTGCGCGCGGCGAAGGGGGTGTTCTCGAAGGGCAGGCGCGGATCCGCCGAGCGGCGCTCGTCGCCCAGGAGCGTGAAGCGCAGCGGGCCCACCGGCTGCGTGGCGCGCAGGGAGAGCTGCCGGAAGCGCGAGGCCTCCAGGTGGGCGCCGTCGGAGAAGCCCCGCGAGCGCTCGCGCCACGCGGCATCCACGGATCCGCCATGTCCCAGCGGCCCGGGTCCACTCACGCGCAGGCCCACCGCGCCGCCGTGGTCGTCCTGGGTGCCGACGGGACGGAGGAAGGACAGGCCGCCGTCGTCCGACACCCCGAAGACCCCGGGCTCCACCGCGAGCCCCCGGCTGGTCGCGGCCTCGGCGAGCAGCGAGTAGGGGCCCACCCGCGTCTGGCCCCGTCCGGACAGCAGTTGGAACGGAGTGCCCATGCGGCGCTCGCGCACGGCGGCGAGCCCCACGGACGCGTCACGCCAGCGGGCCCACGCCTCACCGCCCACGGTGTCGCGCGGATCACCGGAGCGCAGCACGGCGTAGTCGACGACGAGGACCGGCTCGGGGGCCTGGGTGAGGGCGTCCGTGCGGAGCAGCGAGGTGCCGGTGAGCATCGACAGTGGACGCGCGAGCAGGATGCGGCCCGCGAGGTAGTCGATGTCGTAGTCGCGCCCGCGGATCAGGTGCTGCTCGCCCAGGGGCAGGCCGGTGACGCCGTCGCGAACCTCCACGCGCACCAGCTCCGAGCCCTCCGCCACGGTGCTGCCGCCGAGGTAGTAGAGGCTGCCGCCGGTGGCCCTCAGCTCCTCGTGCGCGGGCGTCGCGGCGAGTCCGCGCGTCGGATCCACGAGTCCCCCCGCGAACACATCCACGCCCACGCGCAGCTCGCCGACCTGTTGATGGAGTTCGGCGAAGGGCCCGAAGAGGGGGCGGTGGTAGCGGCCCACCTCCCGGTCCTGTTGGAGCGCGCGGTAGGTGCCGAAGCCCGCGCGGCCATATTGCTCGTGACGGGCCTCCAGGCGCAGACGCCCCTCGGAGGGGTTGGGGGTGAGGGACACCGAGGCATCGCCCCACTCCGCGGGAGACAGGTCGGGATCCCGCCAGCGGTCGAAGCGTTCGGGCACCCGGGGGCGCAGCCAGTCCGCGAGCGGTGCGTCCTTCAACTGGCGCACGTCGGTGTCGCGCAGGTCCAGCTCACCGACGAGCTGCACCGGCCCCACCTGCGCCTCGCCATGGGCCGCGCCACGGCCCCGGAGCCGGAAGCCACCGCCCGCGGGCGCGATGCTGGCTTCCAGGTCGAGCAGGCCCACGGCGAAGGGCTGGGCTCGGGCCTCGAGCGACACCGTCACGGTGCTCGCGGGCTGCCCCGGAGGTTGAAGGGAGAGGGGGACGGCGTTGCTCCCCGTCACGAGCCGCACCGGCAGGCCAACGCGACCTTCGGGGCCCACCACGACCTCGCCTTCGGGAGAGCGCACGCGGGTGCCGGGAGGCGCTTCCACCGACAGACGCGTCTCACCGGTGGGCAGCGGCGCGGCGTCGGACGGAAGGCCGTGCAAGGCGCCCAGGTGCTTCACCTCGCGAGGGATGACGAGCCACCCGGTCTTCCCGCGTCGCAGCACGTCGAAGCGCTGGTGGAAGAAGCTCACGGCGCCGCCCGACGCGGTGGTGGTGAGGGGGACGACGTTCTCTCCCGGCTGGAGCGGCACCATCGCCTGCCACGCGCCGGAGGCGTCCACCGTCGCCTCCACGTCGCCCGCGCGGACCCGGTCACCGGGAGCCGCCTGACCGGTGATCAGGAAGCGGATGCCCTCGGGCGCGACACGCGCTTCGGGAGGACGGCCGGGGGCGGTCGCGGTCGTCGCGGGAGCAGGCGCGGGTGCGATGCGCACGGCGAAGTCCTGGAGCACGACGGCGCCCCAGGGCACCTCCACGGTCGCGGCCTTCGGCGACACCTGGCTGGAAGGGGGCAGGCTGCGCGGATCCACCTTGAGCAGGTGACGTCCGGGGCGCAGGTGGAGGCCGTCGGTCAGGTCCGGCAGGCGCGAGTCCACGCCGGTGAGGTGGAAGCGTCCGGCGGCGTCGGTGCGAACTTCGCGTCCCGTGGCGAGCACCAGCCGCACGCTCGCGAGTCCAGGCTCCTCGGGACTACAGCGACCGTCCCCATCCACGTCCTGGCAGACGCGGCCGGCGATCGTCGAAGCCTGGGTGGGCAGGTCGGAGGCCAGCGTCTGCGCGGAAGCCCCCGCCGAGAGCAGAAGCACAGCGATGGCGAAGCATCCGACGATGAACCGTCCCAAGGCGAATCGCCGGGAAGCGAGTGACGAGGAGGGACGCTCCGAGGCCGCACTGTCTCGATGGCCCTCAAGCGAAGCAACGCGCCCGGAGGCGAAGCATGCGCAGCCGAGCGCTGGAGCGAGGCGCTCCAAGCCTGCACCACTTCGATGGCCGTCACTCCCGAGGGAGCGCCCGAAGCCAACGCGTCCGGAGCCGAGCGCCAGAGAGGAGCGCTTCAAGCCCGCACCACTTCGATGGCCGTCACGCCAGAGGGAGCGCCCGAAGCCAACGCGTCCGGAGTCGAGCGCCAGAGAGGAGCGCTTCAAGGCTGCACCTCTTCGATGGCCGTCACGCCCGTGCGCACATCCGCCACGGACACGCTCACGGAGCCCTTCGCTCCTCGCACCGTGAAGCGCGTGAGGCCGTCACGCACCGTCTCGTCGGACCGCTCGCCCTCGGACAGCGCGATGTACACCGGCCGGTCCACCAGCACCTGCCCCCGCGAATCCTCCACCCAGCACGTCACGCGCGCGCCCTCCACGCGCACCCGCACGTTGACCGGCAACGCAGGCCCCACCTCCACGCGCTGCACCACGGGCCCGGGCACCAGCGGCGCCTGTTCGGGAAACACCGGCCCCTGCGCGCCCAGCACGTGCACCGTGACGTCGAGTCCCGGCCACACGCCGTGCGCCACGCGCACCACGCCGGGCCGCAGCGGCCCGAGCCCCACCGTGCCGTCCTCCCCCGTC
>NZ_RAWB01000376.1 GCF_003612055.1 Corallococcus llansteffanensis | reverse complement strand
GGGAAGGGGGGCGCAAAAGAGGGCGTTGACTCAAGAAAGCGGGTCGGATAGATCCGCCTCCGCTTCGCCGGGCCCGAGAGCAGTTCCTGGCGCAGCACCGGATATCGGGGAGTGGCTCAGCCTGGTAGAGCACTTGGTTCGGGACCAAGGGGTCGCAGGTTCAAATCCTGTCTCCCCGACCACCTAAGTAGTCAGAATTACTTGGTTACGGGCTGGAGATCTTCATGGTCTCCAGCCCGTCTCCATTTTGGGCCTCCTGCTTCGGCCCCTCCAGCATCCGGATGGCCGCCGACTTGGCCGCTGGGCTCAGGTGCATGTAGCGCTGGGTGGTGGAGAGGTTCTGGTGCCCGGCCAGTTCCTGGATGGCCTTCGCCGGGGCGCCCGCCATCGCCAGCCGGGAGCAGAAGGTGTGGCGGAGGATGTGGATGCCTCCCGTCACCTTCAGCCCGGCCAGCCGCTGGATGCGGCTCATCCACTTGTTCAGCAGCACCTGGGTCACCTTCGGATGGCCGTCGGCCCGCCAGAGGACGCGCTCGCCCCGGAGGTGCCGCTGCTTGCGGAGGGTGTCCGCCAGCCGGGCGGTCATGTTCACCTGCCGGGCCCGTCCACCCTTGGGCAGGGTGACGTGCCCTTCCCACTCCGAGCGGCGGACGTGGATGACGCCCCGGATGAAATCCACGTCCGTCTGCTCCAAGGCGATGATTTCGCCGCAGCGCAGCCCCGCTTCCCCGCCGAGCAGGATGAAGACGAGGTGCTGATGGTCCACCTTCGCTGCCGCTTCCACCAGCCGCTCGTACTCGTGCGGCTCGTAGAACTCCATGGTGGCGGGGGCCACTTTCAACAGCTCGATGGTGGCCGGCATCTGCTCGATGACGCCCCACTTGAGCGCGGTCTTGAAGACCGTGTTGAGCACCACCAGCACGTTGTTCACCGTCTTGGGGCTGCGGTCCACCAGCTCCGCCTTGAGCTTCGCCACCTCGGCGTTGCTGATGGCGTCCAGCCGCATCTCGCCGAACCTGGGCAGCAGGTAGAAGTCGAGGATGCGCTTCTTCTGGATGATGGTGCTGGGCTTCTGCCGGTTGGCCCTGGCGCCCTCGTCCAGGTAGCGGGGCGCGAACTCCCTCAACGTCGGCACCGCCCTCTTCTCCACTGCCTTGCGGCCTCGTGAGAGCAACTCGGACTGCCGCTGCTCACCCCACGCCTTCGCGCCCGATTTGGAGCCCACCGGCGCCTTCACGCGCTCGCGGTACAGCTCGCCATCGGGCCACTTGAACATGATGTCCACCTCCCATCCGCTCCTGCCGCGCTTCTTGTACTCCCTGATCTTCACGCTCATCACCGAGACCTCCTCGGCGACGGCGCACGCCCTTCGAGAATGAACGGTAACAACTCGCGCCCACGGAATCGCAGCGAGCGGCCCACGCGGAAGACGCCTGGAAGCTGACCGCGCGAGGCCTTCGCGTACACGGCCTTGAGGCTGCACCCGAGAAGGCGGGCCACCTCCTCGGCGGTGTAGATGGCCTTGTCGAGCGGAGGCTGTCCGTCCGGGGTGGTGCTCCCGGGAGGCCCCGCCTGCACCAGCTCGCGGTGAGCTGCATCCCCGTGGAGCGCCACCAGTTCCTCGCGCACCAGGGCGCGGATGAGATCGCGCAGCCCGGCCTCTACGCTGGACATGGCGGCCTCCCATCGTCACTGCTGGAATGAATCCCGTCCTGCATCGGAACCTCGTGAAGACGAGGCTCATGGTGGGCGTGCCGCCAGGTGAACGGGAGCGGGAGGATTCCGCTTGTCCCGGCCTACTTCTTATCCCCCCCGGCCTCCTCGGACTGCTCGGCGGAGATCATGGTGGGCTGCTCGGGAGGGACCGCTGCGGGCGGTTCGGGAGATGTCGTAACGGGCTGCACCGAGGGAGGCGTTGCGGGGCTCGGCATCGAGACGACCTGCTGGGCGGGTGAGGCCGGAGGCGTCTCGGTGGCCTGCTCCGGCGGACGGAACTCGGAGGAAATCTGCCGGAGAAGCGGCAGCACTCCGCTCTTATTCACGTCCCGCATCATGGACTTCCAAGCGGCTTGGCGCTGCTCGTTGGATTTGGGGTCCTGCTCGAACTCCTCGCCCGGGAGTCGAATGCCCACGATGAGCGCCAGCGCCTCCATCTCCTGCGGAGAGATCTTGGGCCCCATGCCCTCGGCCTCCACCGCGAGCATGGCGAAGGCGCAGAACAGCCGCTGCTCGCTCATCCACAGCCGCGTGTGCTCCTTCGCCCAGGGGTGTTGCTCGTAGAAGCGGTGGACGGAGGCCCGGAGTTGCTGGCCCGCTTGAACCAAGCGGTGGTACGCCGCCAAGACCTCCTGCCCATGAGCGAAAAGGCTCGCCTGCGGACCCAACGTTGGAGTCAACAGGCTCGTGTCCGTGCCGCTGGCCTCCGTTGGCAACTCCGGCGGTGCACGCAGGTAGTCGCCCGAGAGCAGCCACTCCTTGTTCTGGTGCACCCACGCGAACGTCCGCGCCGTCCGGTAGCCCGACTCGGCATTCGCAGCGACTCTGCCGATCCACTCCTGCGTCCGCCGCTGGTGAAGCAAGTTCATGGCGTCCGGCTGGTCCTTGAACCGATGCTTGGGCGTCTCGGGCAAGGGGCCGGTACTCGGACGAGCTGTTCCCATCTGCATCCGCCTCCTCGTGCGTCCCTGGCGGGCACGGCGGTCCTCGGGTTGGTAAGAGGGGCAAGCCGCCGAGGAAGACGGCCTTTCGGGTCGCGAACCCTAGCCCCATCCCCAGCATTGCCATGGCTGGGCGTGGCGGGCAGGGGGAGAGTTCCGCATTGAAAAGGGCCCGATGTCTCCCCCCCTCCACGATCCCTCCAGCTCTCGGGCAGGGGGGAGTGTTTCGGGCCCAGACAACGCGATGTCTCCCCCTCCTTCTCACGCCGGCCCTCCGTCACCAGGGGAGGATTCCGGACCGCCAACCGCAGCTCGCCTCCCGCTGGTGCTCGTTTCCGGGGCGTCCCATGGTTCCCACCGTCACGCGGTTGGTGACCGTGCGCCAGGGCCGCCTCCCATAGGCCGGGGCGCACGGCAGTTCCCCTCGGACGGCAAGCAGCACGCCCGATCCTGGCCCGATGCAGCAGCGAGGCAGCTTCCGGCACGCCCCCGAAGGCTTCGAGAGGGGTTCCCCTTCTAAATAGATCGGGGACCTGGGCGGAGTGTCTCTACAGGTCGGAGGTGTGAACGCTGCGCGTTCTTCACCTTCCGTCGTCCACCTCGCCCAGGTCCCTGTCCAGTGCCTCCGGGAGGTGAACGCCCCCGAGGAGGAAGACGGCGATGAGCAGGCAGAACTGGACCGAGGTGAACGGCATCAAGGTGAACAACGAGGTGCTGGCCGATCTCCAGGCCAAGGGCTTCATCATCATCATGGGCGAGGACGGCTACCCTTGGGTGGCGTACCTCCCTCGGGTTTGCCCCTCATGTGACATCACTCACTGCGGCCACCCTCGTCCCCAGAGGCGGTTGATGTGGCTGCACCACTTCGTCTGGGACTTCTACTCCTCCCGGGGCCTGCGTCCCGAGCGCAATGAGGGAGACGTCATCCACCACCAGCGGGGCGACAAACTGGACGCCCGTATCAAGCGCCTAGGCCGGGGGAATCCCACCAGCCACGCTCGCGCCCACAACGCGAAGAAGCGCCTCCACAGCCCTCGTGAGCGCCACGACCTCGGCGGCCTGCGCTACCGCCCGCCCCAGCCTGCCCGCGTCGTTGACCGACCCGAGTTGGTGGGCCTCCCCGCTCCCGTGGCCAGGACGCCCCCACGCGTGCCCACGTTGCGCGAGCGAGTCCTCGGGGTGGAGTGGAAGCTGGCCCAGCGGGTGGAGGCGCTGTGGGGGGAGATGAAAGGCCTCGACAGCGGCGAGTCCATCCCCCGCACCACGGCGAAGTCGCAGTGGCGGGATTCGAAGACGCGCAAGCTGGGGTTGAAGATGCCCCGCTACTGCTGCACCGAGGGCGAGGCCGCCTTCGTCCTGCTGCTCATCCGCCATGGCTTCGACCTGGAGCGCGTGGCGCAGGACGTGGGCGAGCCGGTGGAACTGCTCGCGCCCTTCTACCAGCGGCCCAGCGTCAACGTGGCCCTCCAGCGCTGGCGCGAGCACCGGCGCCTGCCCGCCTTCGCCCCCATGACCTGGCAGGAGCGCAATCCGTGACGCGCATCCTCGGGCCGCACACCTCGCCCTTCCCACGCGAAGAGAGCCAGCCGGAGAATCCCACCATGAACGCCACCGTTCGCTCCGCCCTCCAGGCCGCCGCCAGCGCGCTCAATGGAGCCAAGTCCCACGGCCCGAAAACTCGGGAGGGGAAGGCCACCTCCTCGCTCAACTCCGTCCGTTTCGGATTTTCCGCCGCGCATCTTCTTCTTCCCGGTGAAGACGCGGCAGCCTACGAGGCGTTCTTGGACTCGTGGTTCGCCGCCCTGGCTCCCACCACCCTTCCCGAGGCTGCCAGCGTCGCGCAGCTCGCGGACACGGCCTGGAAGCTGGAGCGGTTGAGCCGGGTGGAGAACGGCCGGATGCGCGCCCGGCTGGAGGAGGTGCTGGAGAAGACGGACGAGTTCAAGACCTTCGACAACACCCGCATGGTGCTGGCGATGATGACGGGGTTCATTGAGGCCGTGGATGCCGTCCCCTCCCCGCCGACGGACGCGGAGAGGACGAGCGCCTTCCTCGCGGGAGTGGAGCAGACCGTGAAGATGCTGCGCGAGTTGCCGGGCCTGCCGATGGCCGTGGTGGAGCCCCTGGCCTCCGCGCTCAAGATGGCTCAGGAACGCAAGGAGATGGAGCGCATCCCGCCTGCCATCTACGAGAACCTGGGCAACATGGCTCGGGTGGTGAAGGGCGCCCTCGGCATGAAGCTGGCCGAAGAAGATGCCGTCCTCGGACCGCTGCGTGAACGGCTCGCCGCCGAGGTGCTGCTGCTGGAAGACGTGGACCTGCGGAAGCTGGAGAAGGCCCGCCGGACATTGGAGGGCACCATGCAGCGGCAGCTCGCCATCCTCCACCAGCTCCGCGCCCAGCTGGCCAACACGAAGATGGAGAACCCGACCGAGACGCAGGCGTTGAGGGTGAAGCTGCGGCTCGTGAGGTGACATCCCAGGTTCGTTCTGACAGCCCTCCAGGGGCTCCAAGCCCCTCGGCCACCTCGCTATTCAGTAGCCCTATCCGAATCCGGGAGAGGCCCCCCTCCCCCGGGGACAGGGGTTCCCTTCTTACAGCTCCAGTTTCAAGGGGCCCGCCATCTTCGAGAGGACCCCGGGTGGTGGGGGCCTCGAATTTTTTGGGCCGACCTGGGCGGAGCTGTCTTCGCCCAGGGGTTACCAATGACCGTACCCCCTGTGTAAGCCCTCTCGCTCCTCGCGCACGAGGGGTCCACGGCCTCCGGGGACTTCTTGCGCTCGGAGATCACCTGCGGAACTCCCCGGCCACTTCCGCAACCGGCCTGGTGCCCCGGGCTGCACGCCCGAGGTTCCGCCATGAAAGATAAAAACAGGACGCGGAGCCCCTGATCCGGAGATCGCGTCCTGCATTCCCCCGCGCTCGGTGAACGTTCCCGGTGGGGGATGTCTCAGCTCTCCGGCTCCGTGGTGGGCGGTTGATCGCCACCCTCAGCCGGTCGATCAGGTGAAGCCTCCGGTGACGTGCCAGTCCTCCTGGTCGTGCCCTGCACGGGAGGCGTCAGTGCCTTCTTCCGGGTCGAGGGCTCCTCGTGCTCCCCTGGCGTGTTCCACGAACGGAGCACCAAGTCGTGTTCCTCATCCTCGGCTTGGATGGGAGACACGTCGTTGTGCGGTGCCCACAGCAGCAGCGGGTCTTCCTCCCCCCACAGCACGCGCTCGACCTGATGGAGCCGCAGTTCCACCAGGACCAGGATGGCCGAGATGGTGAGTGGGGCCTGAAGCTCTCGCTTCCGATCCTCCAGGCCGCCTGTGGCCAGTTCATCCGCGAGGAAGCGTGCCCCCTCGACAGCGTTCCTGATCTCCGCCAACTCCGCACTCAAGCTGATGGCCTTGTGCATCGTGCGGTTCCTCCTGGGGTGAGTAGTGAAGGCCGCACCTCGACGATGCGACCTTCTCCAAGGGCAAGAGGAGTCGCACCACATCCGCAATGGGCCTCCTCTCCGGGCACTACGGCCCGTGCCTCACCCGTTCCCGAAGATGCTCGGCCAGCGCGAAGACGACAGCCGCCATCATCTTTCGGGTGAGTGTCGAGGCCAGCAGCTTCCTTACGGCGCTCAGCATGGCGTTCACCCCCTTCCCGCCGACTGATCACGCCTCGCCCGTACACCGATAGGTACGGGGACGAAGCCTTCTGCTCGGTTCTTATCCCGCCATGGCTAAGAGATTTTGCCGGGTCGAGATGCACTTGGCTGGGAGGTAGGCCTGGAATAGCCCCCGCTCAATGAATTCTGGCCGCCACATCCTCCAGAAGAATGGAGTTCCCGTGGTTATCTAGTAGGTTGTTGAAAAAGTCCTCCGCCTCGTGACGACCTACTACCCCGTGGATAAGACGTTGGAGTCCCACCCCAATAGGTCGTAGGTCAGAAGGCTCGCCCGCCCTTTTTCAACAGCCTGCTAGGTACAGGGGACGGTTAGGTTAGGCGGCGCGGCAGGCACTGTTATCCGGGTTCATTTACCCCGGCAGGGGACTGTCGGGCATATCCCACATGGCTCAGATGTTCAGTACCCAGGAATGGGGATATGGCCTGCTAAATTCGGCATTACCGGTTTCTGGCTCTCTCGCTCTCCCAACTAGGGGGCGAACTAGTACTTCTCCGAGGGGAGTCCCCCTGGGGGAAGAGCCCAAAGTACCTAGATGGGTACTAGGGGTTTTGGCCAAGAAGCTCTTGACCAATATGCCGAGCCCGGTTACCTTCCCCACATCAAATCCCGCAGAAGATACGGGTTGGGTTACCAGCCACGGCTTCTGCTATTAGATCCCCAGGGGGCGCCTACACAGGTTGCCCCCTGAATTTTTTTCTAGACCTAGGAAGCCTACTGTGACTGGTCCCGTGGGTGCTGGTGCTGCTCCTGTAGCCGCACCAGATGTTCGCGTTCGTATTTTCGTTGACTTCTGGAACTTCCAGCTCGGGATCAATCAGGCAATTGGGAAGAAATTCCAGCTAGACTGGAAGGCCTTT
Organism: Corallococcus llansteffanensis; assembly: GCF_003612055.1. Lineage (GTDB taxonomy): Bacteria > Myxococcota > Myxococcia > Myxococcales > Myxococcaceae > Corallococcus > Corallococcus llansteffanensis. Next base: position 2,729 of record NZ_RAWB01000376.1, on the reverse strand, counting down.
GGTCCGTGGATTACCCAGCGCGCAGCCGAGCTGACCTTGGAGGCCGGACAGCAGGGCCGGATGCGATACGAAGGCCTGCACGTCTACCTGTCCTATAACCCCAAGAAACCAGAAGATACCAAGCTTCGACATTGGGCTACGAACGTGCTCGATCGGTTTCCAGGCGTGCAGGTGACCGCCATGGAGCGCAAGCCGAAGAATCCTCCCGATTGTCCGTTGTGCCATGTCTCTGTAGCTGTTTGCCCTCACTGTGGTGGGAGCATGGCAGGCACAGTTGAGAAGGGGGTCGATACCGCCATAGTGACGGAGATGATCCGGCTGGCCTGGGAGAAGTCCTATGACGTCGCGGTGCTCGTGAGCAGTGACCGGGACTTTATCCCTGCCGTCGATTTTCTCGACAAGAAGGGCCTTAAGGTCATTCATGCTGGCTTCCCTCCGAAGGGAGTGGATCTCGCGACAAGTTGCTGGGCCTCATTTGATCTTAAGAAAGCCAAGCTCCCCGAGCGGCCGTGAGCGTGGCTGCGAGGAGTTGCCCCAAGAGGTAGTTGGCAGCGGGACCGCTCGCGTTGCCGGTGTGCTCCTGACGCCGTCTCCAAAATGTCTCCAGGACTGGAGGGGACTTCCGGGGACAGGTGGGACCGGCGGGGCTTTCCCGTGGACTCGAAGTGCCCGGACTCACTCACGATTGGGCGAAGGGCGTGTGCCGTCGCGGGTTTAGGGCACCCCGTGTCCACGGGTTCAAATCCTGTCTCCCCGACCAAACGATGAAGCGGGCTGGAGGCCGAAAGGTCTCCAGCCCGTTTTCATTTCCAGGGCTCGTTGCTTCGTCCTCTCCAGCAGTTGGATAGCCGCCAGGATCAGGTGCATGTCCTGTTGGGGCGGACTTGTTGAGCAGCACCTGTGGCCCTTTCGCATGGCCGTTGGCCCGCCAGCGGATGCGCTTACCCCGGAGGTGCCGCTGCTTGCGAAGGGCATCCGCCAGCCGGGCGCTGATGGCCCACTGTCCCCGCCGCCTCCACCAGACGCTCGAACTCGTGCGGCTCGTAGAACTCCATGCTGGAGGGACCACCTTACTGGGCTTGGTGAAGAAGCGTTGAGCCCCCTGGCTTGGGCAGATGAGGACGTGCCGCGTTGAGGAACCGGGGCAGGGCCCACGAGAGGACGCGTCCCCGCGCTCTCGCGGTCCGATATTCCTAGACGAAATCAAGCTAAACGTGTACTAGCTGTTTTTACTGTAAATTATGAAAAGTCAGTGCTGGCCAACTCCTGGTTGACTGGGTGGAACATGAAGAGTCTCGGAACGTCTGTTCTCGGTGTGGTTGCGTTGGCGTCTTTGCTGGGGGCCTGTGGACCCGCAGTGGAGGGCGAGGAACTCGAAGGCGGCAAGTCCACGGTGGCGCCGGCCAAGGAGTCCAAGGCTCCTGGTTTCTCCGATCCTGACGCGTTCGAATTCGCGGAGACAGGGGGCGTGCATGCACAGGCGCTTATCGGCGATCTGGGCACTGCGCTGGGCGCCCCTGCTGCCACCTACTCTGCTATCAGCACGACCTCCAATCAGTGGAGCGTCAGTTGCAATTTCGGAGGGTCGCGAGACATCTCCTACATCTGGCAGGCGCCCTCGACGGGGTCGTACACCTTCAGCACCATTGGCTCGAACTTCGACACCGTCCTCCAGATTCGCAATTATAGAAACGCCTCGGAGATCCTTGGCTGCAATGACGATTACTCAACCACGGCTCAATCGAGAATCGAATTTGACAGCCTCGCCAAGGGCACGGCCCTGTTGATCATCATTGAGGCTTATGACGGCAGCAACAGCGGCGGCTACGGCAACTACGCCCGCCTGAACATCTACAAGAATTAGCTCTTGGTAGCCTTGCCCGTTACAGTCGAGCGGGGTGAGGCCCGCCGTTCGCAGCCCCACTGCCCCCTCAGGCGAGCGCCACTGCGTGAACGCTTACCGATTTGCTACGCCGTCGCGTGCTGCTTTCAGGGAATTGATGCCAGCGGTATCACCCCGGGGTAGGAGCCGCTAGGTACTCGCATCGTGTCGCCCGAGCGGGTAGGCTGCTCCTCGGGGAGTGGACGCCATGCCCGTCAATACCAGTGTGAACAAGATGTCTGTGGTCACCAAGGACAGTGGCGGTGTCACCACGGCCTTTCCGGACGTGTGCAAGACGCCCAGCCCCGCCGGGCCCGTGCCCATTCCATACCCCAACGTGGCGCAGTCCTCGGATACCGACAAGGGCACCAAGAAGGTGTCGGTAGCCGGCAATCCAGTCTGCGTGAAGGACTCCAACTTCAAGACGAGCACTGGCGACGAGGCGGGCACCGCTGGCGGCGGCGTGGCCTCCAGCAAGACCCAGGGCAAGGCCGAGTTCGTCAACTTCTCCTTCGACGTCCAGTTCGAGGGCAAGAACGTGGCGCGCGCTCTGGACCTGATGCTTCACAACGACAAGAACACCCCTCCGTTCCCACTCATCCAGGGTCCTGCGGTCGCGATGGGAGGCTCCGAGAGCCCTCCCGTGTGTCCCGTCTGCAAGGACCACTACTGACCCCCTGCCAGCGAAGGTCCGCACATGAGCGCTCCCAAGAGCCTCCCCGCACCTACGTCCCCGCTCACGTTCGCTCCCATCCTGGGAAGCAAGGTGGGCGAGGTCGTGGGGAGTGATGCAGAAGGCCGCCTGCTGGTCGACTTCGAGGGCAACCCGGTGGGACCGGTACCCGCC
>NZ_RAWB01000375.1 GCF_003612055.1 Corallococcus llansteffanensis | reverse complement strand
CCTGGAGACGTTCACGACCGCGCAGCGCGTGCGCAAGCCGGGGCCTGGGGGCTCGGTGCTGGGCTGGGGGGACTTCGACATCAGCCTGTCGAGGAGCTGGTCGAGCCGGCGGTTCAAGCGCTTCGAGCTGGCCCAGCTGCGCGACCTCCGCGCATCGCTGGAGGACATCCCGGAGTTGGATCCCGCGACGTTCGGGACGCTGTCGCTGCGGGACCGCAAGCGCGCCATCACCCGCGTGGTGGACGCGACCATGGATGCGATGGGCGTCCCGAGGTCGCGCCGTCCGAGGGTCGACTTCCAGAATCTGGCGGCGGGAGACTTCGGCTGGATGGAGTGGAACTTCGGGCAGACGCCCCAGGGCCGGCTGGTGCCCCTGCTCAAGCGGGGCTCCCTCGTCATCAGCGAGAACCTGGACGTGGGCGATGCGGTGGGCACGGCCGTCCACGAGGCGCGCCACTACTACCAGGCCTATCAGGCGTACCAGCACTCCCTGGGGCGACAGTCGCATCCGTTCGCGAGCCGGTGGCAGCGCAACCTGCCCGGCTCGGGGGGCCACTACTACGGCCCCGGGGACCCGCGTTATTTCAGACAGCCCATCGAAGCAGATGCGGAGAGCTTCGGCCGCCGCCTCATCGATCTCTTGCCTGCCCGCTGGTCCCCTCCATGATGAGGTCCCGACATGCGCGTCGCTCCTTCCGTCTCCATCACCTGCTACGTGTGCGGCTCCACCTTCACCGTCCACAACCGCGTGGACCTGGAGGCAGGGCGCAGGACCGTCGTGCAGGAGCCGTCCGCCTGTCCCTTCTGTGACGCCCCGGTGCGGAGCATCCCGAAGCTGGACGTGGGAATTGCCAAGAGCCTGCTGCTCACCGAGGCCGGAGCCCCGGAGGAGAAGAAGGACTACGGGACGGTGGAGAAGTTCCTGGAGCGCTTCACCCGGACCGAGGCGGAGGTGGACACGCTGCTGTCGCTGGCGCGGGAGCTGGACCTCGAGGCCTGGGAGGAAGGCAATCTGGCGCGCCTCAAGCGCGACAAGGACGCGGGCCTGAAGACAGAGACGCGGTTCGTCGCGAAGCTGCGGGAGGCGGCACGGGACGGTGGCCTCCTGGAGCGATTGCAGCGCGCCGCCGCGCCCGTCAAAGATGCGCACCGCGCCCTGTGGAACCACCACATGGCTGTCTTCAAGCAACGTCCGCAGCGTTGAGCCGGGGTGGAGGAAGCACATGGCCGCAGCGACGAACAGCACCCCTGGCACGTGGTCCGGCCTCTTCTCCCCGGAGTGGGGTGAGAAGGCGCATGCGCCGGCGTTCCTGAAGCGCTACGCGGCCCTGGCGCTCACGAAGGCGAACGAGCCCGTCCCCCAGCTGACGCTGCTCGCGGACAGCCTGGCCTCGGTCATCGTGTTGGTGGGCCCCGGGGAAGCCCGTGCCGCGGCCGAGCAGATTGTCCCGCTGTGCGAGCCGGCGCTCGCGGAGGCAGGCCGGCTGTTCCAGAAGGTGGATCCGCCCCGCGTCGCGCTCCAGGTCCTCTCGTTCGTGAACGCGGCGGAGGTGTGTGGCGCCGTACAGGGGCGGGTGGAGGCGTCGGCCGCGAAGGCGTGGCTGGAGTCCCTCGCGAAGGCGGCCCGGAGGCAGGAGAATCCGCTGGCCTACCGCTGCGGCTTCGTGGCGCTCTGTCTGGGAGAGCCGGAGCTGGCGGCGAAGCTCGTGGGCGGGGGCAGGCTGCCCGGGACCTTCACACCCGGGGAGCAGTTCGGCGTCGACGTCCAGGGCTTCATCCGCTACCTGGCGACGGCGATGAAGCAGCAGGCGCCCGCGGACGACGTGCGGCCCGCGTGGCAGTCCTTCGTGGAGGGCTTTCCCATGATCAAGGCCGCGGAGCGTGGGACGTGGAGCGACCTGGTCTGGGCGGCGCGCGCCTGGTTCACGCGCTTCGAGCAGCTTCCGGTGGCGCGGGTCGGTGAGGCGCTGCACACGCTGGTGAAGCCCGCCTGATGCACGCGCCCACGCTCGTCGCCCGGCCGGACGTCGCCTTCGAGGCGCTGGACCGCGTGCTGGAGGCGCTGGGCTGGTTCCTCCAGTCCGAGAGCCAGACGCCCCCGCTCATCCCCGGCGAACCGGAGCTGGTGGTGTACGTGCACCGCGCGACGGACACGGAGCTCCAGTACTCGTTCAACCCGGTGCTGAAGCTGCGGGTGCTCCAGTTCCACGGGCGGGACGCGCTGGGGGCGTGGAACACCGTGCGGAAGGCCGTGCCGGTGCTGGAGGCCCCGGCGCTCGCGACGCTGCTGGCGTCCTCGGAGACGAAGGACGTGCTCCTGGGGTTGCTTGCCACCGGGGAGCTGCGGGAGCGCTCGTCGCTGGAGCGGGTGGCGGCGCTGCGCTTCCATCCGGATGACAGTGTTTCGCGGACCGCCGAGCGCGTGCATGCGCTGCTGGTTCCGCCGGGAGTGGCGGAGGCGTTCCAGCGGTTGGAGGCGGAGAAGCAGGCGCATCCGGATCGCTCGGTGCTGTTCGCGCACCTGCCGGGGGAGGAGCAGCGGCGGCAGGTGCTGCGCTGGCTCATCCATGACTACGTCGCGTCCAATGAGCACATCGACCAGGTGCTTCGCTCCGCGCTGGTGGATGCGGACGCGGAGGTGCGGGTGACGGCGGTGGTGGCGGCGGCGCGGCTCCAGGCCCGCGCGGTGCTGCCAGCGCTGCGCGAGGCGAAGATGCCCACGTCCACGCGGGAGGGCGCGGATCCCCGGGACCGGTTGTTCTATTCGGGCCTGCGGGAGCTGGTGGCCAACGTGCTCGCGGGCCGGCCGCTGCCTCCGGAGGGTTCTGCGAAGCGCGAGCGGATGGCGCCGCTGCTGCGAGCGCTGTCGGGGTCCGCGGACGTGCGGGACGACCCTACCCTGCTGCTGCATGCGCTCACGACGCCGGTGGACCTGGGTCCTCCTCCTATGTCCGTGCCCGAGGCGCTGGTGGCGCAGGAAGGCACGTACCGGTTGCGGCGCTCCGGACTGGAGGCGCGCTGGGTGCCGGCGGTGGACCACTGGCTGGGCACGGGCGCGACGCTGCGGCGGGTGCGCTCTCCGGGGTTCTTCGTCGCGAAGGTGCCGTTGAGCCGGTCCGCGTTGGCATGGGCGCTGGCGGCGTCCCAGGGGCCCGTGGGAACGGCGGGCCCGGACGCGGAGCAGGCCGCTCCCTGCACGTGGGCGCAGGCGGAGCAGGTGTGCGCGGCGCTGTCCCGGATTGAAGGCGTGGAGCTGAGGCTGCCTACCGGGGAGGCGTGGGAGCTGGCCGCGCGCGGGCCGGATGGACGGCTGTTTCCCTGGGGCAATTCGCTGCGGGAGGACGGAGCTTCGCGCGCGTCGCCCTGGGGCGTGGAGGGGCTGGTCGCTTCGCTTCCGCAGTGGGCCCGGGATGAGGCCACGGGCGGGCGGTGGCTGTGTGGCGGGCGTGAGCAGCCGCTGTGTGTTTCACGTCGCGAGGTGGCGACGACGGACGCGGCGGCGCTCGGGGCCGTGCGGTGGGTGCTGGCTTCACGGCACTGAGCCAGCCAATGCCCTGGAATTTTTCCTAGTTTTTCGGATTCTGTGCATCGTTTTCCTGCGTGTCGGCTCATTCCGTTCGCGGGGCAATCTGGCCCCTCAATGGGAAAGAAGCCCGCTCCCTTGAATGAAGCTCCAGGAGACGCAATGCATCGAAGCTCCATGAAGTTGGCGCTGGGCGCCACGCTGTTGGTTTCCAGCCTGCTTCACAGCGCCTGCAGCCAGGAAGCAGAGCCGGAGATGTTGCCGTCCCTCGTGAACCCGGAGACAGCGACGGTGTCGTCCCAGGCGCCCATCCACAAGGGATTCATCTGGAACGGCCTCCATCGGAAGTGGGTGCCGGTGAGCTACGCGGTGGTCAACGGGATGGCAGTCTTCGAGGGAGACATGATCCTCGGCACCGCGGAGGAAATGGTGGCGCGCACGCGGAAGGTGGAGGCGCAGGGCGGGACTGCCGCCGGCAGCGTCCAGGCACAGGGGGTGGCTGTAGAAGGCGGGGACAGCCACTGGCTCGGTGCCGTGGTTCCCTACACCATCGATCCCGCCCTGCCAAACCCCTCGCGGGTGACAGACGCAATCAATGAATGGACGCGGTCAACAACACGCGTCCGCTACGTACTGCGAACGGCGAGCAACGCCGGTCAGTACCCGGACTACGTCACCTTCAAGGTAGGCACCGATCCCAATTCGAGCTCCAGCTCGCTTGGGAGGGTGGGCGGCCAGCAGTTCGTGGAGCTGAATTCCGATTGCAGCGTGAGCTGCACCATTCACGAGATTGGCCATACGCTCAGCCTGTTACACGAGCAGAGCCGAGAGGATCGTGACTCCTTCGTTCGCATCATCGAGGAGAACATCATGTATGGTTATGCCCATGCGTTCAAAAAGCATCCAGCCGACAGCGTCGACCTGGGTGCCTACGATTTCAAATCCATCATGCACTACCATAAATATGCGTTCTCGAAGGACCCCGTGAACGCATTGCCCACGATCGAGGCGCTCAATGGCGAGAGCTTCGGAAATAGCATGTATCCGAGCTACGGAGATACGGCCGCCGTCAATTCCCTGTACTCCGTCGACAACTCGGAGTTCTTCCTTGGGCAGACCTACATGGATGTGCTCAATCGCAAGGCGGACACCTACGGCTTCTCCAACTACCTGACGGCTTTGCGGAGCTGCAACGGGAACTCGACATGTCTGGCCTCGACCCGCGCCAGCATTGCGCGCGAGCTGCTCGAATCCCCAGAGAACCGCCAGCAGGACCCGGATCTGAACCCGTCCTCGCCCAATTACAATGCTGCCTTCATCACCCACTGTTTCACGAACTTCCTGCGGCGCCAGCCGGATGCCCAGGGATTCAACTGGTGGTTGAACGACCTGAACGCGGGAGGCAACTACACCGCTGTCGTCAACGGCTTCATCAACTCCTCTGAGTACCGCCAGCGCTTCAATCAGTAGCACGCTGCCTGAGGCAACGCGTCTCTCCCTCTTCTAGAGAGGCGCGTTGCTTCGCCGGGTACTTTGTCGCTGAAGATCTTGATGTCCAGGTCCGCTAGGGGGGCTTGTGCGCCTCCTCTCTAGTATCCAGGAGGCCTCAAATATTGACCGGTTTTGCTCCGAACACCTGGATGCGCGCCTCCCTCACGAGCTGGAAGGCGCGCATCAGGGATTCAGTACACCACGACTGAGGCGTAGATACTGGTGCCGTTCGTGTAGGCCACCAGGGCGCCGCCGTTCGACGGAAGCGCCGCGACCGCTGGCGCGGCGCCTGGCCCCACCGTCCTGGCATCCGTGGTCAGAATCGCGGCGGCCCCCACGAGCATCCGGTCCAACTGGATGTCGCCCGTCCCCCGCTGAGAGGCAATGTAGCCGTTGCCGAGCGCGTCCGCGTCAATCGTCCGGAAGGAACCGGGACCGACGTCCGTGGGCAGGCCCGGCACCTGGGTGCTCGTCCCCGGCGCGGACACCGGGATGACGTCCACGTTGTCGTCCCCAGAGGTGCCCGTGGTGTAGATGAAGCCGTTGGAGCCCGTCCAGTCCGAGAAGAAGGCCTGCCCCGGCGGGGAACTCAGCGAGCCGAAGGTGGTCCCCTGGTCGCTGCTGCGGCGGATGCGGAAAGTGGGGTCGTCGCTCACCGAGAAGACATCTCCGCTGATCTTGTCCACGATGACGTCGAAGAAGGCATTGCGCTGGGCCACGTCCGTCACGCTGAAGTCGTTCGCGCCTCGCGCGAAGTTCCGGAGGACGCGCACCCCCGCGGAGCCTTGCGAGACGGAGATGTAGAGGGCGTCGCCCCTGGAATCCAGACTGACGGTGGGGTTGGCCGCCGAGCTGAGGACTCGCGGCGCCTCCCAGGTGGCTCCCGAGTCGACGGTCCGGGTGAATATCACCGTGCCCGCGCTGGTGGCCGCGACGTAGGCGATCCCCGTGGGGCCGCCTTCAATCGCGACTTCAGCCGCGTTGGTGATGCCCAGGGGCGTGGGCCCCACCCAGCTGTGGCCACGGTCCACGCTCACGCTGACATGGACCTCGCCACCGCACCTCATGACGACGTAGAAGCGCCCCAGTGCATCCACCGCCACCTTGCGCCCCGTGTTCGTGTTGGCCGTGGTGCAGTTCAGATTCCCGCTGATGAGCGTGGGGGGCACATTCGTAAAGGCATCCAGTTGGCACGCGGCGTCGCAGCCATCCCCGGGGGTCGTGCCGCCATCGTCGCACTGCTCTCCCGGCACGCTGTCGACCAGGCCGTCGCCGCACACCTCCACGCCCTGGCAGTCCGCTCGGCAGCCGTCCCCCGCGACGCGGTTGCCGTCGTCACACACCTCACCCGAATCGACGTAGCCGTCGCCGCAGACAGGCGGCCCTCGGACGGTGATGGTGACCGTGGCGGTATTGGAGGCAAGCGCGCCGTCGCTGGCCTCGAAGGTGAACTGGTCCTGCCCCTGGAAGTCAGCGGCCGGCGTGTAGAGCACCTGGGCGCCCGTCCCGGACAGGGTCCCGTGAGCGGGAGCCGTCACGGTGAACGTGAGCGCATCCCCTTCCACGTCCGTGGCCGTCAACGCAATGGGCGTCGACGTGTTGTAGTTCACCGCCACCGCGGCGGAGGCGGCCACGGGCGCGTCGTTGATCGGAGTCACCGTGACCGAGATGGTGGCCGTTGCCTGCTTCTTGCCGTCGGAGACCGTGACCTGGAAGGAGTCCTCTCCGGCGAAGTTCGCGTTCGGGGTGTACGTCACCGACGCCCCCGAGAGCGTGAGGGTGCCATGGCCAGGCGTGGTGTAGGAGAAGGCAAGCGCGTCGCCATCCGGGTCCGCCGCGGGGATGGTGATGTTCACCGAGGTGTCCTCGGGGGTGGTCGCGTGGACGTCCTCGACCATGGGCGCTGAGTTGTTGTCGCAAACGCTCGGCTGCCCCGTGCAGGTGTAGCCCGGTTCCACCTGGCAGACGCTGTTGCAGCCGTCTCCGGAGAGCTGGTTGCCGTCGTCACAGGTTTCGAGCCCGCCCAGCACCCCATCACCACAGAAGGGTCGCAGCGACGTCTCCACCGCGTCCACCAGGTAGAGCGCGAGCGCGCCCCGCAGGCGCACGTAGCGATAGGGCACGTTCCCCGGGTACGTCGCCACCGCGACATGGGTCCCCAGGCCCAGCTCCACCATGTGCAACGAGCTGGAGCCGATGAAGGTCCCATCCGCCTTCAGGAAGTCCACCTGCGCCACCAATGCCAGCGACAGGCCCTGGTAATAGACACGCAGGTCACCGGTGCCTTCCTCGCCCGCACCCAGGTTCAGCACCAGCGCCGAGTTGAGCAGGCCCAGGAGCGTCGCCGCCTGTCCATCCGGCGCTCCCAGCGCCGCGCTAGCGTTGAGCACCGTCGCCGTGGTGCCCGACGCCACCGCGTCCGCATACGGGTCCCACGTCAACGAGGCTTCCGGACGCTCACGCGTCAACGCCCCGTCGTCTTGCGACACCCCATCCTCCGGAGGACGTACCTTTTCTTCCTGGGACTCCACACCACACGCCCCCAGCGACAAGGCCAGCGTCACGGCCAGCCCCCATGACCACAGCACACCAGAACAGCTTCGCATCGAGTGTCTCCTCCGAAGAGCAGGATGAAGCCCGGAGTGGACCACCCGCGGTGGATACCGTCCATTACAGTGCCTCCATCCAGGCTCCGTGTTCTTCGAACGACGCGAGCCCTGTCGCTAGTGGATGAAGACCTCGGCCCGGAGAGCCAGGGGGGCTCCGGGCGTCTCGAATTCAGGCTAACTGAGTGATGAGGGCTCATCGCTGCGCCTGCTCACTTTCGCCGGCCCTCATTCCACACCTTTCCAGGGAAGGCCCATGACCTTCGTGGCGATGCAGGGAGCCCGGTTTCGTTTCACTTCAGGCGCGTGGCCGTGCCTCGCGATGCTGTTGTTCGCAGCGGGCTGTGGTGTGAGCGCGGAGCCTGGAGCGCCGGTACTCCAGGACCCGTCCCCGCCGCGAACGGGGACCGTGGAGCAGTCGCTGGAGAGCGGCAATGGCCTGTCGTTCAACGGGCTGTCCTTCAACGGCCTGTCGTTCAACGGGCTGTCCTTCAATGGGCTTTCGTTCAACGGCCTGTCCAGCAGCGCCTTCGTTTCCTGGTTCCGCAAGGATCCGGTGCTGGCGGACATGGTGATGCGGTACGTCGTCCACTGCGCCGTCCCGGAAGGCCAGCAGCGCACCTACGCGGACGCCACCACGCGCCAGTCGCACACCTGGTCCGGAGGGTTGGGGCTGGCGCCGGCCTGGGCCAATGGCAAGCCGGCCACGCGGGTGGAGGAGCAGGTGGTGTCCGCGTGCCTGACGGCGCATGCGAACAAGTACGGGATGCGGGTGCCCATCTCCGTGCTGGGGCGTCGGGCGGATGGCCTGGCCATTCCCGTCACGGAGGAGGAGGCGAAGCGGTACCAGTGGAAGGAGTCCTGCTTCTTCGGGAACCTCTTCAGCGGCAAGGGCGCCTTCGTGGGGAGTGACAAGGGCCGGCTCAAGCCCCGCGAGAGTTCGTCCCGCGCCTGCTCGGTCATGGCCAGCCGGGACGACAAGGGCTTCGACGAGTCCGAAGAGGAGGCCCGCACGGAAGACCCGCCCGAGTTGGAGGGGGTCGACCGCCGCCACTGCGCACCGCTCGTCTACGTCGGCCGGTGCGAGCGCCACTGCGTCATGGACGCGTCGAAGACGTTCTACAAGTCCTGCACCTGGAACGGCGTCACCTACCAGCCCCTCACCACGCGGATGGACGAGCGCAACTTCTACAAGTGCGGTGATGGCATCTGCCAGCCCACCGAGGCCTGCGGGGAGAAGAACGACTACCTGAGCTGCAAGGACGACTGCGGCACTTGCGGCTGAGCGCCAGGCGCGGCGGCCTCCACGACTCACCACGCCCCCCGGCCAGCTCCTCCTCGAGCTGGCCGGGTGCTTCAGCGCGCCGACTTTTTCGAGTCCCGCGTGGCCAGCCAGTTGTCGTGCAGCCACTTCTCCGTCTGCCGATGGCCGGGCATGTTGATCCACACGATGTCGCGCTCGAACACCATGACGCGCTCGTTCGCCCCGACGATGACCCAGAACCAGCGGCCGTCCTCGGTGTTGCGCATCTTGACCTTCATGCCCGTCACGGTGGTGACCTCCGGGCGGTCCTGGCGCGCGACACGGACCGGCTCGCCATGGGGCTCGATCCAACTGATCGCCATGCGAGGCAGCAGGTCGGGCGCGAACTCCTTCAGGAAGTTCATGGCGATCTCCTGGGTGCGCTCCCTGGAGGGCAGCTTGTCGCTCTCGTAGGCCACGTCCATGTGCGCGAAGCCCTTCAGCAGGCCGGCGCCGTCGACGACCAGGCTGTAGTGCTCCCCGCCGAGCCCCGCGTTGCGCCCGTCCTGGCGCTCGAAGCGGGTCAGGGTGGCGCGCTCACCATCGACGGTGACGTCGCGCGTGGCGACCTGCTTGTACCCCTCGGGCGTCAGGCTGTTGAACGAGGGGGGCGTCTTCTGGGTCTGGGCGGCACTGGCTGGCATCTTTCGCTCCTTCGATGTCTGGGCATCCGCGGTGAAACTGGCTGCCAGGAGCAGACTGGCGGCCGCGCTCCAACCCGTGATGGCATTGCGCTTCTTCATGGATGGGCTCTCCTCGGGATTGAAGAAGGTCGCCATGGCTTCTGGCGAAACAGCGCAGCTATACGCTCCCACCTCATGGTGCGCCACCGGATGCTGGGTGCATTCGCGCGCCTGGATGCCTGTTTATTTCGTCAAGTCATCCTGCGGCTGTCATTGCCATCAGGTCTCTTCCAACTCCATGCGCTCACGGAGTTGCCGCTCCCGCCCATGTCCCCTCCCCCCGCCCCAGACCGGTGGGAGCTGCCGGCCTGGGGCGGGGG